>JAGPMK010000003.1:30022-64545 GCA_018052995.1 Syntrophorhabdales bacterium
TTCATTTCCTTCATATTTTGATTTTAATGCCCTTTCTAATAGGTATGTGGTCATATTTTTTATACCATATTCATCTTTGAGATTTTCAATCAAACCCCTGTAGCATTCATATTCCTTGCAACAATGAAAGATTAGGGCATAATCCTCTAGCGTCCTCTTTAAAATGGGGAGGAGTTTTTTAATTTTTTGTGATTCAAAAAGCTCATCGACAAATCTCTGTATATTTTCTTCTATCAGGTATGGAGGCAGGACAATGGACGGTTCGACTATATTATTATATCTGTCCCGGTCTTCCTCTAAGTCCTCCCACTCGAAAATAAATGATTTAAAAAAGTTGTGCTCAAAGATATCCTCAGTACTGGCAGGCTTAACGGAATCAGGGACAGGTAGCCTATAAATATCTTCTGGTTTTTCAATATCATAGTTAAGATTGTTGATAAATTTATTCAATTCTTTTACGGTATCCCTATATTTTCCTGACCTAGAGGATGCCTCATCTATTACATAATAGGCGTATTTAGGAGAAACCTCTGTCACAACAAGATGTTCTGACATGTTTTGTATAGAACCGGTTATGAAATCGTCAAATTCTGATTTCTTTATCACGATTGTGGCAAGATCGGTTAATCCTGCAGAAAATTGTATGGTTGCATCCACAAGAAGATAGTCATTCCTTCTTATGTGAAGAGCAATTAGGGCAACCATGACATTATCATCATCATAATTTGTTATGTATCCAATGTTAGACCTTGATACCTCTATTTTTCTAAGGGCTGACTCCCCTTTTTTTACAGGCTCATCTATCCCAACCCCTGCAGTTTTTAAGATGTGGATAGTCTTTCTTATGAGCTTTTGTATATCTTTTCTGCCTTCCCTTTCGTAAATAAGATTGAGAAAACTGCCTGTTTCACGGGTTTTCGATTTTGAAATTTTATTCAATAATATTACTTTCTCTTCTGGAGAAAGTTTAAAGAATAGGTCAATATTATTATCTAACTCAGTGTTATCTTTGATATTTATTATGATAGAATCGATTAAAGTTTTATCCATTTCAATATTACCCCTGCTGTTGATTTTTATCTAAAGGGTTTCTATTTTTGTTGGTTGCGTCTTTCATCAACCTTAAAGCAACTACCCTTAAATCTCTTTGCATAGCTTTTCATCCTTGAGGCAATCTCTTTTATCTCGCCATAATGAGAGAATTGGGTATGTTTATTGTGTGTTATTCCTATGGATAGAGTCATAAAAGAAAACAACCTCTTGTTCCCCTGTCTGTCTATAGACTCTATAACCCCCTTTTCCCTGTCCTCAATATCATAAAAGGTTGGTATTATCTCATCAAAGGCATGTATTATAGCCTGGGATGCATCTGCTATCAGGCCTGGGTTCATAATAAATACAAAATCATCCCCACCTATGTGGCCCACAAATGACTTGTTGGGTTCTCTGATCTTTACAATATTCAGTATTAATCTTCCTGTGGCCTTAATTACCTCATCACCTCTACCAAAACCATATTTGTCATTGAATGGTTTAAAATTGTCTATATCACTATAGGCAATAGCGAATTCCTGTTTTTTTAAAAGTCTGTCTTGTATCTCCCTGTCGATTGATATATTTCCCGGTAGCCTTGTCAGGGGATTTACCTCCGTTATTCTCCTTGATTTATGCAGTGACAGCTTTAACCGGAAGCACAGGTCTGTTTCAATGTCTTTAATCTTGATGTAATCATCAATAAATATCCTATTTGTTTCAGGGAAGGGCTGATTATTATCCATTACAGCAATAAAAGATATGGACCCGAATATAGGGTCTGATTTTATCTGGTTTACTATATTAAATAGGCTATAGTCTTGATTCTGGATATCAATTATCACGCCATCAGGTATCACATCGTAGAAAAAATTGAATATATGATTTATATCATCCAGATATTCATACTCGAATTCTTTTTCTATTGTTTTTTCTATCTGCTTTTTTATATGTTCATCTTTTGAAACAATTATAACTTTTTCCATAGGTTAAAAGGATATCATTCAATAAAAAGTTCATTAGCCGCATCCATTGATTCTTCCAATTCCTTCAATATGTCTTTTATGTCATTACCGCTAAATCCAAGGATTGTCCAGGCATTATCATTAATATTAGGTATAGAATTGTCACCTGCAAACCCAAAGCCCCTTGCCCTTACCAATATATCAGCAAGGTGGACTATAGAGGTCTCTACAATAAAAATCTTGGATAGATTAGGTCTATGATGATAGCCTATTATCTCTATAAGATTTTTAGGAAAGCTCCACTTTTCAGCCATCCATTCCCCAGCCTTTGCATGGTCTATACCGAAAATCTCCTTTTCTGCCTCCATGATTACAACCCCTTTTTTCTCAGCCAGGTTCATGACGCTGTCATAATATTCCTGAAATTGTAATAAAAGGGCAACCTTTCCTATATCATGCAGAAGACCTGCAATAGATGATTCTTCTGGTTCCTTCAATCCTTTCTTTTTTGCCATTAGTCTTGATGTTATGGCGCAGGCAAGAGAGTGTTCCCATAGCCCTACCATTACCTTTTTCATCAGATCAAAAACAGAGACGCTGAGAAGTAGACCCTTAACAACATTTAGTCCCAGCAGTATCACAGCCTGATTCACTGAATATATCCTCCCTGGAAATCCATAAATGGGTGAGTTTATCATCCTCAATACCTTCGTTGTTATTATTGGGTCGTGGGATATAAAATGACCAATATCATTAAGGGATGTGGATGGATTTTCAAGCAACTTTAAAAGTTTTTTTAAAATATTTGGGATGGTGGGAAGTGCGTTGAGTCTTTCAATGCTACTGCGAATAGTATTAATATCAACCCGATCCATATAGTTCCTCTATGTGCTCTTTGATAATATTCTTAATTGTTATCATTAGGGGTTTTGATTTCACCCTTTTAAATCTTTCATCTAATGCGGCGAGCATTTCCTCTTTTGTATTGCTAGGTCCTGATTCACCTTTTATTCTTAGGCTCTGTAGATCCATATTTTTTAATTTTTCTATTATTGTCTCAGTTAGCTCAGTGCCTTCATTTATTAAAATCAGACCATTTTTATTAGTAACAGGCTCAGCAAGACGCATCCCAGGTGTAATCATATCTATAGGTATCCTTGGCATGACATCTCCAGAAAAAAATAATTAAAGGAATTCAAATCAATCCTTAAAAATTATTATTTTAAGCCCTCTATTTATTACATAATTTCAATACGTTACTATCTGGGATTGAAAATATATGTCTCATTTCAGATTTTAACATCCCTTAAGATCTCAATATATAACAACATATAACAACCTGAATTTTTTTTCCACTAAAGAAAATATTTTTTAATAAGCGATAAGAATAAATTATCTTGACCTTGCCGTCCATATAAACGTAAAATAGACGTCTTACTTTGAGTAGAGATTAAATCAAAAAGGGAGCTAAAAATGGCAAAGATAGATGATGGGTTATATTTTATTCAGGGTCAGGATGATTTCATACCGGATTCCCATACATACATAATAGGTGAGCCATCGTCAATGGACATTTCAATTATTGATGTAGGGTTGACAGGTAAGGGTAGATATAAGATGCAGTCCATCATAAAAGATGGTATCAGGCCTGAGGCAATAAAAAGGATTATAATGACCCATACCCATCTGGATCATATTGGATGTTTTTCAGAGGTGCTTAAGGAGATACCCCATGCAGAATTATGGGTGCACAGGCTTGAGGGTGAGCTTCTTGAAAAAGGGGACGATAGGGCTGTATATGGTATGGATACATTCAAGTCCATGTGTCAGATGCAATATGGGTTAAAACCTGATGCCTTTAGATTCAAGGTTCACAGGATGCTTGAGGGAGGTGAAAAACTCAATATTGGTAATATGGAGTGGGAGGTAATACATATACCAGGGCATTCACCTGGTGGGATAGCCCTTTATCATAGAGAGAAAAAAATTCTCATCCCAGGTGATGTCATATATGCAGATTATGCAATAGGAAGGTTTGACCTTTTTGGTGCAAATGCAAGTGAACTCAAAAGTTCCCTTATGAAACTCTCAGAGCTTGAGGTTGATATGATTCTGCCAGGGCACAATCAGCCCGTAAAGGGCCTCCCATCTGATTATATAGCCCAGACTTTAAAGATGTGGTCGCCATACCTTGAATAATGGGAGATATTACTACTACCTACATACATTTTCATAGAGTGAGCCTATGATTGATATAAGTGTCGTAGTTCCTTCTTGTATGTTCCTTTTGTTAGCATCTTCCTTTATCTTGTCCTGATTTTTTAAGTTGGGGGCCTCTGTTGATAGGATTCTGTATACCCTTTTCTTGCAGTCCATCTCAAGATGCAGTCTCTCAATCTCCTCTTCAGTTTCATCCACAATCTTTACCTTTTTATACCAGACCTTGACTATATTTTTACCTGATTTTTGTATACTGTCCTTATCAAAATAGTATTTTTCTACATCCTGGGAATTGTAGAAAAGCGTCCAGCTTTCTCCATATACATTGCCACAATTGCATAGTAAAAGGAAAAGCATACCAGATACAATCAAGAAAAGTCCTTTTATGGTATATGATTTTTTTGTGTCAATGTCTTTTTTATAGCTCAAAATATTCAAGCTGCTCCAGAACATATCTTCTCATCTCCTGAGGTGTTACACTTTCCATTATAAAAGTGCCATTTTCATACCATGGGACAAGCAGATCCGTCATTGTCCCCCCGCAGTTGCATTTCAAATCAACCTCCATATTCATTGGGACAACCATGTCTGCATAACAATTCTGACATCTAAGAACCCTCTTTGCACCTGACATCTTTCCCCTTTTTGCTATGGGTTTACCTTCTATCTCTATTATATCCATAGCAAAATCTATTACCCTTGCATTGGTTATAGATGTTCCAACACCATAGGCATCCACAAGAGGGTTTAACTGCATAATCTTATTTTCATCCACACCACCACTTACATATATCTTCACATGCTTATATCCCCTGATGTCGAGTTCCCAACGCACCTCTTCTATTATCTTTAAAAAATCACCCCTTCTTGTTGAAGGAGTGTCAAGCCTGACCGCATAAAGCCTTTCCTTTAAGGCATCGGCAACCCTTATGGCCTCAACCTTTTCATCGTTGAATGTATCTATAAGGGAAATCCTTTTGATTTTTCTATCGATCACCTCATCAAATGCCTTTGTAGCCTCCACTGTATCCCCAAAAAGAAGTATGAGGGCATGTGGCATTGTCCCTGCAGGCTCTTCTCCGAGAACCTCAGCATCATATACAACAGAAACAGCATCACAACCACCAATAAATGCACTTCTCTCTATCATGGGTGCAATAGCAGGGTGGATACGACGGGCACCAAAACTCATTACAGGCCTTTTGCCTGCTGCCTTTTTACACCTTGCTGCCTTTGTGGCTACCCCTGAGGACTGGCATATAAGCCCCAGTATGGTGGTTTCAAGGATTCCAAATTCTGTATACATCCCCTCAATCTCAAGAACAGGCTGATAGGGCTTTATTATTGTTCCCTCTCTCATAGTCCTGACCTTGATATTTAAGCCCTCTATGATCTTGGCAACCTCCTCTATGCCGGTAAAAACAGCCCAAGATTTGCCTTCAGGTAATCTTTTTACAATAAATTCTGCCCTCACCCTCTTATCTATTCCTTTTTTTCTTAATATCTCCAAGGTTTTTACAAAATAAACATCGGTGATCCTGCCTTTTTTAATATCATCAAAATCTGCTATGTAAAACATGTTCACCCCTGAATAAAATGATTAGTATATGACAGATATTAATCGATTTTTATGGAGATTGTAAATAGAATTATAAAAGAGAAAAGGCACTTTTTTAAAAGGTCTCTTGACATGAATAAAGATATTTATTTACAATTAAAAAAGAAATCCCCATGAAGGTTGTTTATAAAGTATGGATAGACAATGAAGGAAAGGCATTTGGAGAAGGTCCCTACAGGCTTCTACGGCTTGTAGAGAAAACAGGTTCCCTCCATAAGGCAGCCTTGGAGATGGGTATGTCATATCGGAAGGCCTTCAGTGTAATCCAGAGGGCAGAGGAAAGACTCGGTATCGTGTTTCTTAAGAGAAAAATCGGTGGTGAATCGGGTGGAGGTTCAACGGTAACAGAAAAGGGAAGGACATTTATGGAAATGTATGAGGCATTTGTAAAAGACCTCGACATCGCCATAAACAGCCTATACGATAAACACTTTAAAAACCCCTCCAAGAATAGATGACAGGTATATGTGCTGTTATTTTTGCAGCAGGTTTTTCTGCCCGGCTCGGGCATAATAAATTACTTATAAAAATTGATGGCAAAACCGTTATAGAACGATCCATAGAACCTTTTATTAACCCTTTAGTAGATAAGGTTTTTGTTATTGCTGGTTTTGAAAAAGAAAGGATTGAAGGTGCCATTACAAAACAAAGGGTAGATATAATAGATAATACCCACTACAGGGAGGGAATGTCTGCATCATTAAGAACCTCAATCCCCTTGGCATCTCATTATAATGGGGTTTTTTTTCAGCTTGGTGACAGACCTTTTTTAGATAAATTTCTCATAGATAGGATGATCAAAATATTCTTTGAACAACCTGCTAATATTATTGTCCCCATACATAAAGGGAAAAAAGGACATCCTGTTCTTATAAGATTTAACAATTATCTTGAGGAGATAAGAAAGATCAGAGGAGATAGGGGTCTGCGGGAAATTATAGATAAATACCATAGAGATGTGGTATTTATAGAGGGTGATGATGGTATTCTTGCTGGGATAGATACACAGGAAGACCTGGATAATCTGATTGTGAGAGGTTATAAAATTGAAAAAGATTAAGGTAGAGGATGCGGTAGGAAAGATCCTGGCCCATGATATTACAGAGATAATCCCTGGAAAGAAGAAGGATGTAGCATTCAGGAGGGGGCGGATTATAGAGAAAGATGATATAGAGAGATTACTGGATCTTGGCAAGAATCATATTTATGTCTTTGACAAAGAGATAAAGGGTGTTCATGAAGATGAGGCAGGGATAAGGATAGCTGAGGCTATAATGGATGAAAACATGGAGCTTTTGCCTCCCAAAGAGGGTAAGGTAAGTATAAAGAGCAGGGTTAATGGGCTCTTTTATATAAATGAAAGGCATCTTTACGAGATAAACAGGATTAAGAATATCCTCGTAAGCGTCGTCCCCAATAGACATCCTGTAAAAAAAGGTGATATCGTTGCTGCCACAAGGATAATCCCTTTATACATAAAAGAGAATGAATTAAAAAAGGTGGAGAGGGTAGGCGAGAAAGGGATTATCTCAATTAAACCCTTTAGGTCATTCAGGATTGGTCTTGTGATAACGGGCAGCGAGGTGTACTCAGGGCGCATTGAGGATGGCTCATACCTTGTTGAAAAAAAGATAAAGGGTTATGGGAATAGTATTATCCAAAAGATATTAGTGCCTGACAATATCTCAAAAATTAGGGACGCAATCAAGGACCTGTTCAATATGGGCGCCGAGCTGGTTGTGACAACAGGGGGTCTCTCTGTTGACCCTGATGATGTAACAAAAGAAGGTATAGAGGCAACAGGCGCAGAGGTATTATTTTATGGAACGCCGGTATTTCCTGGTGCCATGTTTATTGTTGCCCGTCTTAAGGGTAGATATATCCTCGGTGCACCTGCCTGTATATATTTCAACAGAAATACGGTCTTTGACATAATAATCACAAGGATAATGGCTGGGGAGAGGATGCACAAGGATGATATGATAAAGCTTTCCTATGGTGGATTATGCCTACAATGTGATGTATGCCATTATCCAACCTGTTTTTTTGGAAAGGGTCCATGATGGATAATTATATGACAGAAAACACATCACAGAGGTCAGATAATACATGTGCGCATGCTAAGATAGTTATAAAAGGTGCTGGTGAGATGGCATCAGGTATAGCCCACAGGCTTTATATGGCTAATCTTAAAAATATCATTATGTTAGAGATAGAAAGGCCTATAACTGTAAGGAGACTGGTTGCCTTTTCTGAGGCGGTATACGAAAAAATTTGGACTGTAGAGGCCGTGACCGCTGAATTGTTAGGCTCTATAGATGATATTGAGGATATCTGGGCAAGGGGTAGGGTGGGTGTTATAGTGGACCCACGATGGAATATAATAGAGGCATTAAAACCCCATATTGTAATAGATGCCATTATGGCAAAGAAAAATATTGGGACAAAAAAGGATGAGGCACCTGTTGTCATAGGTGTAGGCCCTGGTTTTATTGCACCTGATGGCTGCCATGCAGTGGTTGAAAGCAACAGAGGGCATAATCTGGGCAGGGTCTTTTATAATGGTTCTGCAGAGCCTCATACAGGTGTCCCAGGGCCTGTTATGGGATTAACATCAGAGAGGGTGCTGAGATCCAGCAGCGCAGGGTTTGTCAGACATGTTAAGAAACTTGGCGATGAGGTCAAAAAGGGTAATATTGTTATGTATGTCAATGATATGCCTATTGTGGCACCTATAGACGGGGTATTAAGGGGCCTGATAAGGGAGATATACGTGGAACGTAATGAAAAGATTGGAGATATTGACCCAAGAGGCAAAAAGGAATACTGCTTTACCATCTCTGAAAAGGCAAGGGCAATTGCAGGCGGCGTCCTTGAGGCAGTGATGCATTTTATAGGAAATATTTAACTAGGTTTTAAAATATGGGCACCCAGCACAGATTAATAATCTCGGAAATGCAATGAACATGAAACAGAACTACCATGAAGGTTGCAGGAGAGCTTGGCAGGATAGCAAGGCATTGAGATAAAAAGGTCTCTTCAGTCCATTATCGAAATCAAAGTAAGATTCAATGGACAGATGGGGCTATTAAAAAATGATAGCTTTGAGTGGTGATTAGCGAGCATGAAGAATATGGATGTATCAGCTAATATAATAGGGATACTAATAATTTTACAGTTACTATTAATGATAAGTATTTAAACAGTTTATATAGAATCGTTAAAAGACTGAGGTTGGGAGAGATTAATGAATATCTATAGAATTATTGAAGAGTATTTAAATATGGGGAAAAAAGGGATTATTGCCACGGTAATAAAGAGGATAGGTTCAGCGCCAAGGGATATAGGTGCCAAGATGTTTATAGGAGAGGATAAAAAGATTTATGGAACAGTAGGCGGAGGAAGACTCGAAAATGATGCCTTTGAGGAGGCCATAAAACTTATGGGCAAAGACATGACAAGGGTATTGCATATAAGGATGAATGCTACTGATGTTGCTGATGACGGCATGCTCTGCGGAGGTGATGTGGATATACTTTTAGAACCTGCTGAAGAAAGATACATGGAATTATACAGGTCTGCGGGTATATCTATAGATAAGGGAAAAAAAGCCTTTATTATCACAAGGTTCAAGGATAACAGACTTTCCAAGACATTTATCGGTCATTATAATAGTATAATTGGGGACCCGATTACTGAAACAGAATCAGGTTATCTACAGAGATATATGGAGGAAAGAAACCCTCAACTTATCAATGATACTACAGTTATTGAACCCCTGATTAGATATTCTCCTCTTTATATTTTTGGTGCCGGTCATGTGTCCCAGTATCTTTCTAAGATTGCAAAGATTGTGGAATTTTATACAGTTATTATAGATGATAGACCTGAATTTGCAAACAAAGAGAGATTCTTAGATGCAGACGAGATAATAGTAGACAGTTTTGAGGATGTGTTAGAGAGATTGCAATTTACAGGCTCAGAGTATGTAGTTATTGTTACAAGGGGTCATCAGTATGATGTTTTTGTCCTCGAGAAGGTCTTGAAAAAAGACTTTAGATATGTTGGTATGATAGGGAGTAGAAGAAAGGTAAAGATTATCATGGAGTATCTCAGAGAAAAGGGGTTCAATGAGGATATTATAAAAAGGGTTCATGCCCCTATAGGGCTTGAAATAAATGCAGAGACACCCCAGGAGATTGCTGTAAGTATTGTGGCTGAACTGATTAAGGAAAGGGCTAAAGGTTAATGGATTGGAAGAAGAAACAATAATTGATAAGCAGTATATTGATGTCCCAGAGGAGATACAGAATAAAGAGCTCCCCATCCCATTTGATCCACTGAAAAAATATCTTGCCGAGGTCTCAAAACATCCTGTTCTGTCAAGGGAAGAAGAGTTCAAGGTAGCTGAACGGATTTATAAATATAAGGATAAAGAGGCAGCCCATAAGCTTGTTATCTCAAATCTGAAGTTAGTAGTAAAGATCTCCCTCGAATACTACAACACATACCTTAATATACTTGATCTTATTCAGGAAGGAAATGTGGGACTACTCCATGCTGTAAAGAAATATAACCCCTATAAAGGGACAAAGTTTTCTACCTACGCATCCTTCTGGATTAGGGCATATATACTCAAATACATTATGGATTCATGGAGTCTTGTTAAGGTTGGGACAACACAGAGCCAGAGAAAGCTGTTCTACCGTTTAAATAAAGAGAAACAGAAACTTGAGGCATTAGGGGTCTTTCCTGCCCCGCAACTCCTTGCAAGCACCCTTGATGTAAAAGAGGGTGAGATAGAGGATATGGAAAAAAGACTTTCATATACAGACGTATCCCTTGAATCCAAGTTACACGACGAAAGCGATGACACTATAATGGATATGATAAAAACAGGGGAGAACGTAGAAGAGGTGGTTGCAGAAAAAGAGAAGAGCCTTATCCTCGCTGAAAGGATTAATCTGTTTAAGACAACACTGAATGAAAAGGAACTCTTTGTATTTGAAAGCAGGATAATAGCTGATGAGCCATTGACGTTACAGGATATAGGGGCAAAATTCAATATATCCCGGGAGAGAGTCAGACAGATAGAAAATAGGGTCATAAAGAAATTTAAGGATAGATTTAAGGGCGAACTCAAGGATCTTAATTTCTGATTCCATTTTATATGCCATAGCAAGGATCCTAAACCTCAACCCATCATCAGTAAATCTTTTGCTCATATCCATTATCTTTTCCCCGTTGAATGCTATACCAGGCTCTGCCCTGTCACACATATCTAATATTATCTCAGATGTACCCTTGAGAAAGCTGTAGGGGGGTCTCTGTTTCAGACTGTTCATTTACATGCCGTGCAATCTGACACAATACTGCGGGAATTACTGGAAATTTGCTATTGACAAAGAAATTAAAACTGAAGTAAATTGGATTTATGGATTTGTATCTGAGGCCTACTAGGGCAATAGATTCGGATAATAATACAATATTAAAAACCGCAGAGGGGCTTACATCATACTACACTGATGATAAGGAAAAGGCAGTAAAACTCTTCTACTTTGTAAGGGATGAGATTCACTACAGTGTCTATATGGTATCCACTTTTTTTGAGGATTTTATTGCTAGCACTATCCTTGCCAGAAAAAAGGGCTACTGTGTTCAGAAGGCACTTCTTCTTGCAGCACTTGCGAGGGCCGTTAAGATACCTTCAAGACTTGCCTTTGCTAGGATAAAAAATCACAGGGCACCGAGAGAGCTTGTTGCCCAGCTAGGGACTGACATATTTCCAAGCCATGGATACACCCA
Source organism: Syntrophorhabdales bacterium (assembly GCA_018052995.1). Lineage (GTDB taxonomy): Bacteria > Desulfobacterota > Syntrophorhabdia > Syntrophorhabdales > Syntrophorhabdaceae > DTOV01. The sequence continues at coordinate 41,663 of JAGPMK010000003.1, forward strand.
GCTATTTCTCGATAACAGATGGGTAAGCGCAACACCTGCCTTTGATAGATATCTATGTGAACAACTTGGTGTTCCAGTAGTTGAATTTGACGGGATTAATGATGCTATTCTTTCCCCGTCTGACCTATCAGGCAGACCATATATAGAATATCTTGAAAAATACGAGCCCCAAGCAGATCTTCCTTTTGAGTGGTTAAGGGGCAGACTAATGCCCATATGGGGTGAAAAAAAATCATGGCTAACCCTTGAAGATTCTAAAGGACATATAATGCCCTCGGGATATGTATTTAAGTAAACAGCTCCTCTTCCTGTATAAATTCTTTTTTAATTTTTGTAAGGACCTCCTGAAGCATAGGGAGGACATCTGTCCTGAATCTACCCGCAACAAGGATGAACATTATATCATCACCCACCCTGAGTATCCCCTCATTTATCCATACCCTTATATCTGCTATGCCCTCATGCTTTTTAACAGAATCAATATATTTCCCAAGGATATCCCTGTAACAGGAGAGCCTTATACCCTTTGTCTGTCTTCCATCCCTTGATGTTCCTCTGACAATCCCGTTATGGACAACAATCATACCCAATTCATCAGGATTAGTTTTTGCCTTTATATCCTTTATCCATTCCCCTATCATTTTAACCCCTTGAATTTTTTATTTCTTTTTATACAGTGGCGATATACTCCTCAAAAATCCAATGGCCTCTCTTAGAGCAACAAATGCCCTGTCTATCTGTTCCTTTGTGTTATCTATTCCAAAGGAAAATAGAAGCGTCCCCTGAGCAGTGGCATAATCGCTTCCGGTGGCTATTAAAACATGGGATGCCCTCAGTGACCCTGATGCGCAGGCAGAACGGGTAGATACACAGATACCCTTTTCGTCAAGCATTATCATCATCGATTCGCCTTCAACATATTTTACAGAAAAAGATACAAGCCCTGGCAGGCTTTTTTCAGGATGGCCATTTATTACTATATCATCTATATCTTTAAGACGTTCGAGAAAATACCTCTTTAGACCCAAGAGATGGTCTGTCCTGGATGACATCTCAGTACGCGCAAGCTCTGCAGCCTTTGCCATGCCGACTATACCTATCATGTTCTGTGTCCCTGCCCTGCGATTATTTTCTTGTGTCCCGCCGTCTATGAGGGGATATATAGGTGTTTTCTCCCTTATATATAATGCCCCTACCCCTGGGGGACCATAGAATTGATTGGCAGCAATACTTAACAGGTCAACATTCATCTCCTCTACATCAACAGGTATATTACCACAGGATACTACTGCATCTGTATGCATTATAATGCCTTTTTCCCTTACAGCTCTGCCTATCTCAGCTATAGGCTCTACTGTTCCTATCTCGTTATTTGCATGCATGATGGTAACAAGGATTGTATCATCTCTGATTGCCTTTTTCACATCAGAAGGGTCAACAAGCCCGTATCTATCCACGGTTACGGCAGTCACCTGATAGCCCATATTCATAAGGACCCTCAGCGTCCTTGAAACAGACTGATGCTCTATGTTTGACGTGATTATATGTCTACCCTTTTTAGCCCTGGCAAAGGCAACGCCCTTGATGGCATGGTTTATGGATTCAGTCCCCCCAGACGTAAAGACTATCTCCTCTGGTTTCGAATTTATAAGCCCTGACACCTTAGATCGGGCATCCTCGAGGGTTTCTATGGCAGCATCACCTAAACGGTGCTGGCTGGAGGGATTATAAAAACCGCCTTCTCCAATATATTTTACCATGGCCTCTTTTACAGAAGAATGTATTGGTGTCCCTGAGATGTGATCAAAATATATTATATCCATTCTAATTCAACCCCTTTCAGATTAAATACCTATTTTATTTGTCCAGCGTTATCTCGCTGCCACATTTTTTGCAGAAGCGAGCTGACTCTGGTATCTCGGCATCACAGTATGGACAATAGCATTTGTCCTCTTTTCTTTCAATGTGTTCTACCTTTTCAAATTTCCTAGGCTCTTTTACCTTTCCCTCCCTCCTATTGTAATAGTCCATTATTGCCTTGTGGAGGGCATCGGCACCAAGGTTTGAACAGTGGAGTTTGTTCTTAGGTAATCCCCCAAGGCTCTCTGCCACTGATTTGTTTGTTATCTCCATTGCCTCTTCAAGAGTCTTGCCCTTTGCCATCTCTGTAACCATACTCGATACAGCTATTGCTGCGCCGCACCCAAAGGTTTCAAACTTTATATCCTCTATCCTGTTATCCTTCACCTTTATTGTGATAGTCATCATGTCACCACAGACAGGGTTACCTACCTCCCCTATGCCATCAGGATTATCAATCCTTCCTATGTTTTTTGGTGATTTAAAATGTTCCATAACAATATCAGAGTATTGCATGTTTATCTCCTCCTTTCAAAGGCTTCTCATTATAGTTAATATAACCCATCAATCATTATTTTCAAGAAAAATGATAACAGTATTTATAATTATCTACCTTTCTTGCCATAAGGGGTTTTCCGTTCACACCATAAGCCACCTTTACGTCAATCTATATAATGGCGGTTTGCTCATGGGTTGCATGACTAATGCTGATAGATTTGTATGCAATGCAAGTTGTTCTATATCTTTAGAATCCATGGGGGATGATGCCTTATTGGCATACAAAAATTGATCGTATGTTATTAATATCTTGAAATTTGGCATAATGTGTCTTAATCTAACGCGTAGCCAAAATTTTCGTAAGGCTTAATTTAGCTATACCGATAGCTTACCTTAAAGATATGCTTTTAAGAACTGACTCTTTAATTAAGAGGTGAATGATGCTGGAACTAAAAAATATTATTTTTTATGCAAAGGATACAGAAACAAAAGAAGGGGATGGAAATCGCAGGGCTATCATAGATAATATTAGTTTTACGTTTGAAAAAGGGAGGTTTTACGCCATTACTGGTCCTAACGGCAGTGGCAAGACAACGCTGGCGAAACTTATAATGGGCATAAATAAGGTCGATGAGGGCAAGGTTTTGCTTAATGGACAGGATATCACTGACATACCTATAACGGATAGAGCCAAGGCAGGTGTTGCTTATAGCTTCCAGAATCCAGCCCGCTTCAAGGGTATAACCTGTAGGGATCTTATATCTATTGCTGCAAAGACCAATGAGGAGTTGAAAATACGTGAGATTATAACACGTGTGGGTATATGTTCAATGGATTTTCTCGATAAGCAGGTGGATTCTAGATTATCCGGCGGTGAGATAAAAAAGATAGAGCTTGCCACAACGATAGCCCAGAACCCTTTGCTTGCCATATATGATGAACCTGACACAGGAATAGACCTCTGGACTATTGAACCTATGGTAAGACTTCTCAAGAGAGAGCAGTCGCAACACGGCACAACAACAATTGTGGTGAGTCATAACCGCCATTTTCTTGAGGCCGCTGATGTTCTTATAATTATAAAGGAAGGAAGGCTGTATTATACAGGGGATCTTAATGGTGCCACACCAATTTTGAATGATCTAAGCAATTGCAATTATTCTGATATATGCGAAGGAGAATACAATGCTCGATGCTATAGATAAGGAACTTTTAAAGGCCGTCGCTGACCTTGAGTCTCTACCTAAAGGCGCCTACAACATAAGAAGAAACGGAAAACTCCTGGGGCGAGAGATCTCAGCAAATATTCTTATTGAAACAAACAGAGAAGGGAATGGCATAATAATCACTATAAAACCCAGCACAAAGGGGGAATCCGTTCACATACCTGTGATTGTAAGCCAGGCTGGACTCCATGATGTTGTTTATAATACATTTATTATCGGTGAAGATTCGGATGTAACAATCGTTGCAGGATGTGGTATCCACTGTGGTTCATCTGAGAGCCAGGGGCATGAGGGTATCCATGAGTTCAGGATTGGAAAGAACGCTGTAATGAAATATGTGGAAAAACACGTTGCTTTAGGCGAGGGGAAAGGAAGGCGTATATTAAATCCTACCACAAGGGTCTTTCTTGAAGATAATGCAAGGGCTGAGATGGAGCTATCACAGATAGGTGGTGTAGATTCGGCGAACAGGCTTAATGAGGCAGAATTAGGCCCTAGCAGTTCCCTCATTATAACAGAGAGGGTCCTTACTGATGGGAATCAGACAGCCGTATCAAGAAATGAGATCATACTTATAGGGCACGGAAGCAAAACAAACCTTGTATCAAGGTCAGTAATCAAAGGTGATTCAAGTCAGAATTTTTATGCCACCCTTGAGGCCAGGGCAAAATGCTTTGGTCATATAGAATGCGATGCCATAATAATGGATAATGGCAGGAATGAGACTATACCGTCATTAAAGGCATTCCACCCTGATGCCGAGCTGACTCACGAGGCGTCCATTGGCAAGATTGCCACCGACCAGCTTGTAAAGCTTATGAGCCTCGGACTCACCTATGAGGAGGCCGTAAACTGGATAATAAAGGGGTTTCTTAGTTAAGCGAGATCTTTAAAAAGGTCTTTATATAAAAAAAACAGGTGAAACAAGATGACGCATAAGGATTTAGGGAATTATGCAGAAAAAAGAAAGGGTGTTCAATTAAACGAGGTAATTGCCACCAAAGTAAGAGAAAAAACGTATAACAACAGGATATCATGCGCAGAGGCTCATGGTATAGCAATGAAACTCGATGCAGACCCTGATGAAGTGGGTGCAACAATAGACCTTCTCGAAATCCATATAATAGAATGCCAACTCGGACTCTTCGGACAGGGAGATAAAAATATTCCTGCTTTAACTGAAAAGGTAGACCCTGATATTGATTCCGCTATTAAATCCTCGCTTTATGGCGGACGGCTTAAATGCATAGATGCATGGAACATTGCCAAAAGATTCAATATCCCTAAACCTTTGTTAACAGCAATATGCGAATCCATGAAGATCAAGATCAGTGTGTGCCAGCTTGGGACATTTAGATAAAATGTTTTACTGACAAATGGATTTACAACTTACAACAGATATCTTTATGGTTGATTTATGCTGTGTGCTGCATCCTTATGCTATCCGCTAAATTCTGGTTTTTTTATCTTCTCAGTATACCCATCTTTATGTTAACAAAGGCATCCTCATCCAGAAACTCCTCAAAGCTGATCTCTTTGATAACCATGCTACTTCCGCACTCTGGGCAGAAGACATTACGTGCCTCGCAGGACAGAAATACATAACCACATGTATCGCAGATATATTCATCAGGTATCCTCAATGTTTCTCCTCCTTTTTTCTATCTCTGGTCTCCCTTGACTCTAGGAAGCGGTAATTGATTATACATCTTGTTCTAAACTGGCAGTAGTCATCCGGATGGGGACAAATTTTTTTGATATCTATAAGCTGTTTGTATTTTTCGCAGAGAAATTTATCTTCCATTAAAAGGTATTGAATGAAAACATTATAGGTAATTTATGGATGAATGTCAAGATGAGAAAATATTTGTAAATTTTTTTTAGAAGGTTACTTACTGTTTTGTGAGGAGCATGTCAATGAATGCACGGGCAGGTCTTGAAAGGGTTCTGTTGCCTAAAAACGCAATCTTTGAGTGCATAACAAGCCTGAGGTCTTTTATCTTCACCTCTTTCAAGAGTCCTTCATCGATCTCTTTCTGGACAACGGGTCTTACCATAAAGGATACGCCCTCTCCACCAATAAGAAGCTCCTTTATACAATCGAGGTTACTTGCCTCATATAGGATTATTGGTCCAAGGCCCCTCTTTTGAAAGATATCAGTTATTACCCTTCTTGTCCCTGACCCTTCCTCTCTCATTATAATAGGTGTATTTGCGATGTCCTCCAATGTTATCTCCTCTTTGCCACAGATTGGATGTTCAGGCGAGGCTATAAAGATAACCTCCTCTTCATTGAATTCAATAGTGGTTATGGTCTTTGGATAATCCGTATGCACCACGATTGCAAGTTCATTGTGGAGGGTAAACAGGCTCTGGATCATCTCAAGAGAGCTGCCCTCATTGAGCGTAATGGTGATATTGGGATATCTTGAGTGAAATCTCGATATAAAGCCTGGCATGAGATAGCGGGCGTATGTCTTTGTCGTCCCTATACGGATACTACCATGCTTCAGCTCCACAAGTTCTTTGATGGCAAACTCAGCCTTATTTTCCAGCTCAAATATCTTATTTGCATAATCAAAAAGTATCTGCCCAGGCTCGGTGAGGTATATTTTTTTTCCTACTTTATTAAATAAGTTTACCTTAAGAAGCTCTTCAAGGTTTTTTATGTGTAATGATACGGCAGGTTGGCTTATAAAAAGCTTCTCGGCAGCCCTTGAAAAATTAAGTTCCATCGCTGTTATATAAAAAACCCGGAGCTGATTAAGATTCATCTCCCCCCTATCTAAAAAAATTATTCCATAAGTTTTATTTATAATCAACATAAAATTTATGTATTTGACAAATATTTTTCGGATGTTATCATCACATGTAAAGCATTATAATTTCAAGGAGGGGTTATGCAGATAAAAGACATGAGAGATTTTATCAACATGGCAGAGAAGGAAGGTGAATTAAAGAGGATTAAGACCGAGGTTGATTGGAATCTTGAGCTATCCCATATCGCCAAACTGAATGAGGAAAGGCATGGCCCTGCCCTACTTTTTGAGAATGTAAAGGGTTATAAATCTCCGGTTATAACCAGTGTATGCACTGAAACAAGAAGGCTCGCCATGATAATGGGTGCGCCGCTTCAGTCAAGCCTAGTGGATCTTATGCGTGCATGGGTTGAAAAGGGTAAGAAATCTATATCACCAAAATGGGTTGACAGGGCACCCTGCAAGGAAAATATCATGATGGGGGGTGATGTTGACCTGTTTAAATTCCCTGCACCTAAGTTCTATCCCCGCGATGGTGGTAGATACTTTGGGACAGCCCATTTTTTTATCACAAAAGACCCTGAGACAGGCTGGATAAACCTGGGCACCTACAGGGCACAACTACTTGATAAGAATCACCTGGGGACACAGTTTATCAAAGGAAAACATGCAGATATTATGCTTAAAAAGTATGGAGCCATGAAAAAACCCATGCCTGTTGCATGTGTTATAGGATGTGATCCCCTTCTTTTTCTCACAGGTGCTGCCCGTATCTCTGCCTTTGTGTCAGAGTATGACTTTGCTGGTGCTGTGCGTGGTGAGCCCATAGAGGTTATAAAAGGTGAGACCGTTGACCTCCCCATCCCTGCTACCGCAGAGATTGTAGTAGAGGGAGAGGTAGACCCCAATGCATTTATGGAGGAGGGACCCTTTGGTGAATATACAGGATATTATTCAGGGGTTGGGACAGACAAGAGAAACTTTGTAAAGGTCAACTGTGTAACATACAGAAATAACCCCATATTCTGGGGAACTACTGTTGGCCGTGCTGTTACAGATACCCATATGACTATGGCACTGACTTATGGCGCTACCCTATGGCAGCAGCTCACAGATATGAAGATACCTGGTATTAAGGCTGTATACTGTCCCCCTGAGGGCGCTGGTAGATTCATCGCCATTGTTTCTGTAAAACAGATGTATCCAGGCCATGCTGACCAGGTAGGCACAGCGGTTATCTCTACAGAGATGGGTGCATATGGCTTAAAGACCGTTATTGTCGTTGATGATGATATAGACCCGTGGGATATCCCGAGGGTTTTATATGCCATAAGCTTTAGATTTCAGCCCAACCGCTGTCAGATTATCCATAGGGGACGCTCTACCCCCCTTGACCCATCTCTGCCTATTGATGCCAGAGACATTACAGGAAGGATAATCATTGATGCCACAATTCCCTATGAATGGAAAGAAAAACCCATACCAATTGAACTTGACCCTGATATAGTAAAGAAGGTCCAGGCAAGGTGGGGTGAGCTGGGATTGTAGATAGTAATAAGGTTAAAGGCTAAATAGTTTAGGGGTAAGGGGCAACCGCATTAATTAGATATCTAACCTTATACCCCTATACCCTAACCATTGGACCTTTATGTTTTTATTTAAATATTAAAAACAAGGGGGGAAATCAATGAGACCAATTAGATACACAGACGAAATGATAGATGAATTTAGAAGGGATGGTTATTGGACAGATGAGGTTTTTACAGACTTCTGGGAGAGGAATGCAAAAGAGCTTGGTGACAGAGAGGCGCTCGTTGATTCTAAATACAGGGTTACATGGAAACAGGCGTGGAGGCTTTTGAACAATCTCGCCTATGCTTGGGTGAAGCTGGGTATACCTAAGGATTCCCGTATTATCATACAGGCACCAAACAGTGTATACGGATTTATTGCAAGGATTGCAGCAGACAGGGCAGGGCTTATATCCCTTACTGTTTATCCGTATCTGAGGGAAAAGGAGCTCACCTATATGGTGGAGAAGACAGAGGCTGTTGCTGTTGCCATACCCCATATCTATCGTAGATTCAATTACTTAGATATGTATAAGGAACTTAAGAAGACCTCACCTTACCTTAAATACCTCTTTCTCTTTGAGGAAGAGGTCCCTGATGGTGCGCCTGAGGGTTCTTATTCCCTTATAAAACTCGCCAATGAGGATGTGGATGAGTCAAAATACAAGGAGCTTGATGCGAGGAGATTTAGCTCGTACTATGATGTAGGTCTCCTTACAAGCACCACAGGGACAACAGGTCTACCAAAACTCGTGGAGTGGCCCATAGCATCAAGGGTATGCACATCGAAGGCAAGGGTGGATATCTGGAGGCTCACAAAGGATGATATAACTGTTGCCATTGCACCCCATGCAGGCGGTGCTGCAGGGACGCTTACCTACTTTGCGGCACCCCTCGTAGGTGCCAAGACAGTAATGATGGAGGAGTTTGAACCTGAGGGCGCCTTGAAACTCATAGAAAAGGAAAGGGCAACAGCCATAGGTGTTGTTCCCACCCATCTTGTCAGGATGCTTGAGGTGGATGAGACAAAATATGATTTGAGTTCTCTGCGTTTTATACGCTCAGCCGGGGGCTATCTGCCGCCACAGGTAGCCGAGGAGGCAGAAAGGAGGTATAAGGCAATAATAACCAGCGACCTTGGCACCCAGGATGTGGGTTCTGTATCAGGCTGCACCATAGATGACCCTGGCGAGATAAGAAGAAGGACAGTGGGCAGGATGCTTCCAGGAAATAAGGTTAGGCTTCTTGACGATAATGGCAATGAGGTCAAGGAGGGGGAGCCAGGACAGCTATGGTTTAGGGGTCCCCATGCGCCTGCTGGCTACTACCGTGACCCTGAATCCACTGCCGCAGTCTTTGACAAGGACGGCTGGACAACAACAGGGGATATTGTAAAGTTTGAGGATGGTTTCCTCTGGATTATGGGCAGGGCAAAGGATATGATTATCCGTGGTGGTCAAAATATATATCCTGCCGAGATAGAGGGCATACTTAATGAGCACCCAAAGGTTGCCAATGTAGCTATAGTTGGTTATCCTGATAAGGAGATGGGTGAGAGGGCATGCGCCTATGTGGTTCCAAAGCCAGGCGAGACATTCACTAAAGAGGAGATGGTGAAGTTTTTAAAATCCAAGAAGCTTGCTGCATACAAGCTCCCTGAAAGGCTTGAGGTTGTTGATTCCCTGCCGATTGTGGGTGATTCAGGTAAGGTGGATAAGAAGGCGCTTAAGGCTGATATAGAAAAGAAGGTTGCAGAGGGATAAGGCATGAAAAAGATACTTATTATCTCGACCCTTGATACAAAGGGGGTTGAGACCTTCTACTTAAGGGATAAGATAAGGCAACTTGGGAAAACACCTATTGTATTAGATATCTCTATGAGACCTTCAGAGGGTTTTGCGCCAGATATAGCATCTGATATAGTTGCTGAGGCCGGTGGAAGTACATATAAAGAGATACTCACCTCAAGAGAAAGGGCAAAAAACACAGCCATAATGACAAAGGGTGCGTCCAGCATTGCCATTGATATGTGGAAAAGAGGAGAACTTGACGGCATTATAGGTATAGGAGGCTCTACAGGATCTCTTATAGCAACGGATGTAATGAGGGCATTGCCTTTTGGGGTCCCCAAGATGATGATATCCTCAACGGCTGCATTGCCTGGTATGTCTACAAGATATATAGATATTGGTGATATAGCCCTTTTTCATTCTGTTGTGGAGATTTCAGGTTTAAGTGATGTTTTAAGAAATGTCATAGACAGGGCAGCCTATGGTATATGCGGTATGGTGGAGGCAGAATCACCTCCAGGGGTAAAAAGGGGAGAGGGAAAAAAGGCAATAGCCCTTACCATGTTAGGACCCTGTGAGAGGTGTGCATCAAGGGTCAGACAGGCACTGGAGGCAAAGGGCTTTGATGTCATTGGGTTTTCTGCTGCTGGCATAGGAGACAGGGCAATGGAGGCGATGGTGGAGCAGGGGCTTTTCAGTGGTGTTATTGACCTTGCGCCTGGTGCTGTGATAGAGCATCTTGTTGGTGGCATGAGGGATGCAGGCCCCACAAGGATGGAGGCAGCAGGTAGGTCAGGTATACCGCAGGTCATCTCTACATGCGGGCTTAATCATATAACCCCGCCTAAATCAAAATATACAGAAAACCACAAAAATAGAAGAAGATATGACCTTGACAAATTCAGGACATGGCTTAGGGCATCCCCTGATGAACTAAAAAAAGCAGCCATAGAGTTTAAAAGAAAACTGAACAATGCAGCCGGCCCTGTAAAGATAGTCCTTCCTATGAAGGGATGGTCTTCTGTTGATGCCCCTGGTGGTGTAACCTATGACCCCGATGAAGACAGGGTATTCCTTGAGGAATTGAAGAATGGATTAAAAAAGGGTATAAATATTATTGAGGTTGATGCTAATATGGAGGAACCTTTATTTGCTGAGGCAGTGGTCAATGCCAGCTTAAGCGTCTTCTGAGCGGTCATTTTGATTTCAAGGAGGTTATTATGTTTTTATTGCCAAGATTTGATTATGAGGAGCCAAAGGATCTCTCTGAGGCGTGCAGGATAATGGCAGATCTCAATGGTAACGGAAAGATAATAGCAGGGGGGACAGATCTGTTGGTGAATATGAAAAAAGGTCTTCTTTCGCCTGGGTGCCTTGTAAGTATTGGAAAGATACCAGGTCTTTCTGAGATAGAGCCGCAGAATGGCAGTATCTCCATAGGGTCAAACCTCATAGTTGCAAAATTAACGGAGTTTGAGCTTATTAAAAAGAGATACCCTATACTATATGAGTCAGCGGCAGTCCTTGGTTCACCCCTTATAAGAAACCGGGCAACCATAGGTGGAAATATTGTTACTGCAAGACCTGCCGCAGACATGCCCCCTTCACTGATAGCCTTAGGTGCACGGATTAGGCTGAAAAACAAAAGAGGTGAGAGGGAGGTTGAGCTTGATAAATTTTTTAAGGGTCCTGGCGAGACCACTATAAAAAAGGATGAGATATTGACAAGGATTATCGTCAATGAGCCTCCTCCTTTCAGTGGCGGGAGCTACTTAAAACTCGGGCACAGAAGGGCCCTTGAGATTGCCATTGTAGCTGTTGCATCATTTATAACCCTTGATAAACCAGATGGTATAATAAAGGATGCAAAGATTATACTGAGCTCTGTGGCACCCACGGCAATCCATGCGGTATCGGCGGAGGGCGCATTAATAGGGGAGAGGCCAACGAGTAGTCTAATCGAAAAGGTAGCCAGCCTTGCATCCCAGGATTGTTCACCTATAGATGATATAAGGGGAAGCGCCCGGTACCGTTGTGCTATGGTGGAGGTCTTGACAAAAAGGACATTAATGGCAGCCCTGAAACAGGCACAAAACAGGTGAGGTGAGGCATGAAGAGACTAATAAATCTTATCGTTAATAATAAGGCATATGAGGTCGCAGTTACTACTAATAAGACACTGACCCAGTTATTAAGGGAGGATCTGGGTCTTCTTGGGACAAAGGAGGGCTGTGGTATTGGCGACTGTGGGGCCTGCACTGTCATATTAAATGGAAGGACTGTAAACTCCTGTCTTGTCCTTGCGGTCCAGGCAGACGGTTGCGAGATTCAGACTATAGAGGGTGTTGCCAATGGAAAACATCTCCATCCTATCCAACAGGCATTTGTTGACCACGGCGCAATACAATGCGGTTTCTGCACACCTGGCATGATCCTATCTGCCAAAGGCCTCCTTGAAAAAAATCCAGAGCCCACTGAAGAGGAGATCAGAGAGGCTATCTCAGGTAATCTCTGTAGATGCACAGGGTATCAAAAGATAGTAGAGGCTATCCAAGCTGTATCAAAGACAGAGAAGAAGGTATAAGGAGGAGAGATCAATGAAGGATTTTAGCGTAATAAACACAAGAGTCCCAAGGGTTGATGCATGGGCAAAGGTAACTGGGGAAGCAAGATATGCCGCAGATCTCTCCATGCCTAATATGCTCTATGCTGTTGTATTGCAGAGCCCCATTGCCCACGCAAGGATACTGAATATTGATACCTCTGCAGCAAAAAGGCTTTTAGGTGTAAAGGATATAACTACATGGAAGGAGGCAGGGACAATCCATTATGGTGTGAGTCCAGCAAGATATGACGAGACCATGTTTTGTTACGAAAAGGTGAGGTATGTGGGGGATGAGATAGCAGCAGTGGCAGCAGTTGATTTTGAGACTGCTATGGAGGCAGCATCCCTTATAAAGGTAGATTATGAGGAACTACCATTCTATCTCAATGTAGCCGATGCCATGGCCGAAGGTGCTGTCCCCATACATGACGATTATCCCAATAACATAGGTGCGGAGGTCCACCAGGAGTTCGGGGATGTAGAAGAGGCACTAAAGGAATGCGACTACATCAGGACAGACAGGTTTGTCAATAAGAAACAGGATGGTGCCTTTCTTGAACCTCAGGCATGTCTTGCCCATTATGATATGAATGGATACCTTACCCTTTATACATCTACACAGACACCCCACTATGTCCAGAGGACAGTCTCTATGGTTCTCAACATACCCATAGGAAAGGTAAGGGTTGTGAAACCTTATGTAGGTGGTGGTTTTGGTCCTAAGGCATCGGCAAATACCATAGAGCTTGCTACATGCCTCCTCTCCATGAGGACAGGCAGACCTGTAAAGATGATAATGAACAGAGAGCAGGTCTTTCTTCATTCAAGGGGAAGGCACCAGTTCTATCATGAGCTTACAACAGGGGTAAAGAAGGATGGGACAATATATGCATTAAAGAACACATGTTATCTTGATGGTGGTGCATACTCAAGTTTTGGTATTGCAACGGTCTATTATGCAGGTTCCCTTCTTGGGGCACCATATAGACTCCCCAATATGAAATATGATGGTTACAGGGTTTACACCAATAAACCGGCATGCGGTGCCCAGAGGGGTCATGGCGGTGTTGCTGCAAGGGCTGCATGGGAGCAGCAGCTTGATATAATAGCAGAGGAACTGGGGATGGACCCCATAGAGTTCAGGCTTAGAAATGTAAGGGAAAAGGGCGAGGTTACCTGTAATGACTTTAATCTAAGCAGCTTCGGGATGAAGGAGTGCCTTGAGGCAATAAGGGACAAATCAGACTGGAAAAACAAAAAGAATAAGTTGCCCAAGGGTAAGGGTATAGGTGTTGCCTGTGGTTTTTTTGTATCCGGTGCAGGCTACCCCATCTACCGTTCTGAGACCTTCCACTCTACAGCCATGATCAAACTTTCAGAGGATGGCGGAACCGTCGAGCTTTACACTGCTGCTGCAGAGATCGGTCAGGGCTCAGACACAGTTCTTACCATGATGGCAGCAGAGGCGCTTGGTGTTCGATACGAGGATGTTAAGATATATTCTGGAAGCACTGACTATGGTGTTGATCTGGGTGCCTATTCATCACGTCAGACCTTAATGTCAGGCCATGCTGTAAAACAGGCGGCAGAGGAGGTAAAGATACAGGTTCTTGAGGTGCTCTCTAAGAGATTGAATGTTCCTGTGGAAGATATGGATATAAAGGATGGATTCATAATTTTTAAAAAAGGTCTTGTGGACTTCTCAGGTATAAGGTCTTATTACATTAAGGAGCATAGGGGCTGGACAGAACAACCTGGCGGGGATAAACTGACCTTTAAGGAGGCGGCAAGGATTGCCTATCTTGAGAAGGGCACAATAGTGGGGACAGGTGCCTATAAGCCAGGTGAATTGGGCGGGAAATACAAAGGCGCTGCTGTTGGGACATCCCCGGCATATGGATGTTCAGCACAGATTGTTGAGGTAACAGTGGATATGGAGACAGGCAAGGTAACTGTAGATAGGATGACCGATGCCCATGACTGTGGCTTTGCCATAAACAGAACAAATGTAGAGGGTCAGATGCAGGGGTCGCTCTCCATGGGTCTTGGCGAGGCGCTCTTTGAAGAGGTTAAATTCGATGAGAAGGGAAGGGTGGCAAACCCTACCTTAGGTGAATATCGTATTCCTACAGCACTTGATATGCCTAATGTCAATGCAATAATTATTGAGAGCAATGAACCCAATGGTCCCTTTGGGGCAAAAGAGGTGGGGGAGGGCGCTATAATGCCCACTATACCTGCTATACTCAATGCTATCTATGATGCAGTTGGGGTAAGGATTGATGAGTTACCTATAACATCAGAGCGTGTATATAATGCTATAAAGGAAAAAGAAAGGAAGAAATAGGGATATGGCAATTTTGTTCATCCAAAACTGGGATATAATCCATGGAAGGGAAGATGACTACAAGACCTTTATAAACGACCGTTACCTTTCAGAGATAGCCGAGATCGGTCTTATTGCTGTAGGGGGATATTATGTTGAGGTGGGTTTTGGTCCCAGGATAATCGTTGTTTTTAGTGCTGAAGGTCATGAGGTTTTATCGAGTCGCCTGGCAGATAAACGTTTTAAGAACCTTGTAATTGATCTCAAGTCCATAATCTATAACTACAGGGCATCAGTATTAGAACCCACAGGTGCGGTAAAAAGGAGGGGATACACCATTCAGAAGGGTGTGTGGAAGTTTAATCAGTATTATGACATCAGACCGGGCATGAAGAAGGTCTATGCAGACTTTATTATAAATGAACATCTTCCCACAATGCAGAAGATAGATTATGTTGAGGTAACAGGTGGTTGGAATGTGGTCCTCGGAGGGGTGAGCGAGATTATCGCTGAGTTCACCTTCAAAGACCCTGTAGACATAGGTAGATTGATCATCAATGAAGACTTCAGAAGGATTACCCATAAACTGAAGAATGATCTTGTCACCAATTACATGAGTCGAATCTTGAGGACAACAGAGCGTTTTGATGAACCAAGATGGTTCAGATTATAAAGGAAAGAAGGGGGGTGTGGTTTGTTTATTCAGATTGGGGATACGGATCTGAATTAAAAAGGTTTAAAAAAATTAAGGGGGGTTAAAAATGGCAAAGGCAAAAAAGTTTCCTTTTGCAGAAGAGGTAGCGCTCCCACCAGAGCTCGAAGGGTGGGAGGAGATGTATGCGCCTCATCGTCTCTTTAGTAAGGACAGAGAGGACTGGGAGAAGAGGCATTTTTGGTATCAGGATAAGATCCATGCACCAGAACCGCTCTATCCACTTGACGATATATTCCAGTCATCATGGCAGATAGCCTTATCACAGTTCAACACAAGGGTTTTTTGTATACCGCCTGCACAGGGTGTAGCACAGAGGATATTGGGCTGTTATATGTATATCGCTGCTGTTGAGCCGCCTTCCCCTGAGGTAATAGGAGAGAAGGCAGAGCTTTTTGGAAAAAGGGTTCCTTATGCATTTCAGAATTATAATATGCTCTGGGATAAGTGGTATGAAAAATTTGATGCCCTTGGAAGAGAGATGAAGGCACTTAAGGTGATAAAGGAGTTTGATAGATATGTCCCTGAAGATGAGGTCATACCATATCCCAAGGGTTACACACAGGCATATGAGCTAGTAGAATCATTTAATAACATAGTAAATATGATAACAAAGGCATGGCAGTGGCATTTTGAATATCTGAATCTTGCCTATCTTGGTTATCTTATGTTTATGGATACCGCAAAGAAACTATTCCCAGGGATAAAGGAGAGCACTGTAGGAAAGATGGTTGCAGGTGCTGAGGTATCCATGTTCAGACCTGAGGAGGAGCTGTGTAGATTAAGTAGGCTTGCAATAGAAAGGCCTGAGGTAGCTGCTATCCTCAAGAAGGATATATCTGCCGAGGGGAAGATAAAGGAGCTTAAGGAGATAGAGGCTGGGAGGGCATGGTCCGAGGAGTTTGAAAAGGTAAAAGACCCTTGGTTCTTTGTCTCCTGTGGCAGTGGCTGGTATCACTATGAGGGAAGCTGGATAGACAAACTGGATGTGCCTTTTAGTTATATCAAGAGTTATGTTGAGAGACTTGAAAAAGGCGAGAAGATAGAGCGGTCATTTGAAGAGATATCGCAAGAGAGGGAGAGGCTTGTCAAGGAATATAGAAGCCTTATTGGGACAGAAGATGACAGGAAGTCCTTTGATGATGCCCACAATGTAGTCAGGACAATATACAGATACGCAGAGGACCATCTCTTCTGGGTCGAGCACTGGTTTCATACAATATGGTTTGAGAAGATAAGGGATTTTGGAAACCTCCTTGTTAAGTATGATCTCCTTGAGCATACAGATGATATATATCTCTTCAACCGTTTTGAGGTGCCCGTGCTTCTTGAAGACCTTGCCACATCGTGGGCGCTTGGAGAGGGTGTTCCTTCAAGGGGTAAGCTCTGGAAGGAAAAGGCGGCGAAGAGAAAAAAGATACTAGAGGCTGCGAAGAAATGGGTGCCTGTTCCTGCCCTCGGTGTGCCTCCTGAAGAGGTGGCTGAACCATTTACTGTTATGTTATGGGGTGTCACATCGGAAAAGGTTGGTGAATGGTTAAAAGGCGGGGGTGGAGATGTAATAACAGATGTTAATGAGATAAAGGGCTTTGCATCATCTGCCGGTGTTGCTGAAGGCCCTGCGAGGGTTTTAAAGCTTATGGAGGATGTAGTAAAACTTCAGCCTGGTGAGATTATGGTCGCACCATGCACAAATCCATCGTGGGCACCTGTTTTTACAAAGATAAAGGCAGCAGTTACAGATATAGGTGGTCTTACATCCCATGCAGCTATTGTCTCAAGGGAATATGGCCTTCCGGCAGTTACAGGAACCGGGATTGCTACGGCTGTTATAAAGACAGGGGACATCATAAAGGTTGACGGCTCTGCAGGGACTGTAACTATAATAAAAAAGGCATAGCATTTAAGGGCCAGGGGTGAAAACACCTGACCCTTATTTTTTACAAGCAGAGGGGGTTCTTATGAAAGATAAATGGATCTACTGGTTCCATGAGATAGGGCAAGAATATAACAATATTGTAGGTAAAAAGTGTGCAAACCTTGGTGAACTAACAAAGGCAGGTTTTAAGGTGCCACCAGGATTTGCCCTTGGTGTAGATGCCTATAAGAGATTTATGACAGAGACAGCGGCAACTGAACTTCTTCTAAAGTTTCTTGATACTTTCCATGCAGATCCGAATGATGTGGCTGATACATTAAAATATGAAGAGGCGTCAGAGAAGATGAGGGCTATTGTGGAGTCAGTAAAGATGCCGCCAGATATGGAGACAATAATAAAGGAATATTATAGTGAGTTATGCCGGGCTGCGGGTCGTGAGGATGTATATGTGGCGACCCGCTCTGCAGGTCCTGTGAGTCATCCTGGGCAATATGAGACATATCTCAATGTATGCGGTGCAGATGACGTGATTTTTAATGTGATAAGGGTTTGGTCAAGCACATTTAATACCCGTTCTATTATAGCCAGGGCAAGATTGAATCTTCCATTGCACTTTGATCCTATTGGCGTTGCAGTTCTTACAATGGTTGATGCCAAGGCAGCAGGGGTTATGTTTACAGTAAACCCTGTAAATGGTGATGTTACTAAGGTTGCCATAGAAGGCAGTTTTGGTTATGGAGAGGCCGTTGTATCAGGGAATGTTACCCCAGACAGGTACCTTGTAGATAAGGTGACTATGGAGATAGAGGAAAGGGTTATATCGGATAAGGGGGCTGAGTACGTGTATAACCCTAATACAAAAGAGATGGAGTATAAAGAACTGCCGGCTGACCAAAGAAAGGTGCAGTGTCTTGAGGACAGAGAGATATTAGAGCTCACAAGGTTAGCAAAAGAGGTGGAGAAGCACTTCCAGTGTCCCCAGGATATTGAGTGGTCCATATCAAGGAGCCTGCCGTTTCCCGAAAATATCTTCCTTGTCCAGGCAAGGCCTGAGTCTGTCTGGGGTAAGAAAAAGAAGGAGTCTGTCCTTGGTAAAAAGAGTGGGATGGAACTTCTTTTTGATAGGGCATTTACACCTGTGAAGATAAATATTTAAAAGACATTATGAAAAAACACCTACTTATCATAGCCACAATGGATACAAAGGGCAAAGAGGCAGAGTTTGTAAAGGGGTGTGCCATTGAACAGGGTGTGGATCCCCTTCTTATGGATATAGGCACCCTTACTGAACCTCTTATAAGGCCTGATATTACCAATTATGAGGTTGCCAGGGCAGGGGGATATGACCTAAAGGCGATCAGAGATAAAAGGGATCGGTTGTTGGCTGTAAAGGCTATGGAGGAGGGTGGGGCTGATATAGCAGATAGACTTTTCAATGAAAAAAAGATCGATGGTGTTTTGGGTATGGGAGGTGGTACCGGGACAGCTATTGCAAGCTTTATAATGAGGCGTCTCCCCTTTGGGTTTCCAAAACTTGTCTTATCAACAGTAGCATCAAGGGATATAAGAGAGTATATAAGGACTAAGGATATCGTAATGTTTCATTCTGTGGCGGATCTCCTCGGTTTTAATGATTTTATCCGTAAGATCCTTAGGCAGGCAGCATGGGCAATATGTGGCATGATAAGGGAGGGTAATGAGATAAGATATTCAAAGCCCATGATTGCAGTAACTGCATACGGTGTCAGTTCTACATGTGCTATCAATGCCGAGCCTATCCTTGAGAAAAAAGGCTATGAGATGATAGGTTTTCATGCCAATGGCATAGGTGGTATGGCAATGGAGGAGATGATTGCCCAAGGGCTCATAGCTGGCGTTCTTGATTTTACCCCTCACGAGATAGCAGATGATATGCTTGGTGGATACTGCAAGGGGATTGGGCCTGAAAGGTTTGAGACAGCCGGAAAGATGGGTATCCCCCTTGTCTTTGCCCCTGGCGGTCTTGACAATGCAGTATTCAGTCCATTCTATCCTATGCCTGATAATCTAAAGGGCAGAAGAATACATATACACGATATCAGGTTCTGTGTCCGTATGGAGAGCGATGAGATGATAAGTTTTGCCTATATTATTGGTGAGAGGCTCAACAGATATCATAGTCCTGTTTGGATATTGATCCCTTTAAGGGGGTGGTCTGAGGCGGACAGGGAGGGCATGGAACTCTATGACCCTATTGTTGATAAGATCTTTGTTAATGAATTGAGAAAGATCCTTCGGGATGATATACCTATTGAAGAGATTGATTGCCATATAAGCGACCCTGCATTTGCAGAGAGGGCAGTAGATATCCTGGACAGTATGATAAGAAATAGTGTTACCATAACATAGAGTATGGATACTTTTTTTATAAGGGAAAAGTCAGGTAGTTTTGAGATTGATGCCCATATCACAATCATGGGTGAGGATATACTTGTCGTGATTACAGGCGGGAAGGAACATATAGGTGCAATAGGGATAGGTCAGCCCAGGCCTAGTATACAAAACCCGGATAGAATAAGCTCTACAGGCTCTGTCTATACCTTTTTGGGACACAAGGAGGATATGGTGGCAAAGGGTCTATCAGAGAATCTTTCAAGGAAACTAAATAGAAAGACTGTGGTTGTAGCGGGCATTCACTGGGATAATCTGAAAAAGGAGGGAATAGAGGAGATTCTGGGTATATGCAGAAAAATAGAGGATAGGATACTGGAGATTATGAAGGGGCCATGAAAAAAAGGATTATAGTAGCTATTACGGGTGCAACAGGAATAATATACGGGATAAGGCTCCTTGAGGTCTTAAAAGGTTTTGATTTTGAAAGTCATCTTATTCTATCTGATGCAGCAAAGAAGAATATCCTCATAGAGACTGAGTTCAGCATAGATTATGTTGAAGGGCTGGCGTATAAGAGCCATGATGTGGACAATCTTGCCGCATCCATATCGAGCGGCTCCTTTAAGACATATGGTATGGTTATTGCCCCATGCACAGTAAAGACGCTCTCCGGTATCGCCAATTCCTATAATGATAATCTTATTGTTAGGGCAGCGGATGTGGTTTTGAAAGAGAAGAGGCGGCTTGTCCTTGTTATAAGGGAGACACCATTACACAAGGGGCACCTTGAGCTCATGGCAAGGGTGGCTGACGTGGGGGGCATAATACTTCCACCTGTCCCTGCCTTTTATCATAAACCAAAGGGTATTGGGGATATTATAGATCACACAGTAGGCAAGATCCTGGATCTTATGGATATAGAGCATAATCTCTTTAAAAGGTGGGGAGGGGAACAATAGCAACGAAAGACTAACCTTGAATTGCCTAACGACTAACTTTTATTGCATTAATTGAGTTACAGCATAAAAGATGTAGGGTCATCAAGCCCTATAGTTTATATTTTTCAGTCAGGGTATATCTACTCATCTTTAAAAACATTTACGGGCTATTGATAATATCTATTGAAATATCCTTTTCGCTGTAATAATCTTGTATCTGGTATCAATAAAAGGAGGGCAAGATGCGGTCAGATAGAATGAAAAAGGGGATAGAGAAGGCACCCCATAGGAGTCTTTTTAATGCTATAGGCTACATAAGAGAAGAGATTGGAAGACCAATAATAGGGATAGCAAACTCGGCAAATGAGCTTATACCAGGACATATACATCTTGATAGGATTGTCCAGGCAGTAAAAGACTCTATCAGAATGGCTGGGGGGACGCCTATGGAGTTTTCTACCATAGGTATCTGTGATGGCATAGCCATGAATCATGAGGGCATGAAGTATTCCCTTGGCTCAAGGGAGCTTATATGCGACTCTGTTGAGGTAATGTGCAAGGCATATCCCTTTGATGGGCTTGTGCTTGTGCCAAACTGCGATAAGATTATACCTGGTATGATGATGGCAGCCATGCGTCTGAATATACCATCTATTTTGATAAGTGGTGGACCTATGCTTGCTGGAAGATTTGCGGGTAAAAAGGTTGACCTCATATCTGTCTTTGAGGGTGTAGGAAAGGTGGCGGCAGGTATTATAACTGAAGAAGAACTCTCCATGCTTGAAGGGTGCGCATGTCCTGGTGCAGGTTCATGCGCAGGCATGTTTACCGCTAATTCCATGAATTGTCTAACAGAGTCCCTTGGTATTGCCCTTCCCGGGAATGGAACCATACCTGCAGTGCATGCAGCCCGTATAAGGCTTGCCAAGATGACAGGGATAAGGGTAATGGAGCTAGTGAAAAAGGATATTAAGCCCAGGGAGATCATGACCATAGATGCCTTCAGAAACGCCATAACCGTTGATATGGCATTTGGTGGTTCATCCAATACAGCCCTTCATCTCCCTGCCATTGCCCATGAAGGGGGTATAAAACTCTCCCTCACACTTTTTGATGAGATATCTGAAGGAGTTCCTCATCTGTGCAATATGAGCCCTGCAGGCTATCACCACCTTGAAGATCTTAATGAGGCAGGGGGGGTATATGCGATAATGAGGGAATTATCAAAGAAGAATCTTATAAACAAGAAGTGCATAACCGTGGGGGGAAAGAAGGTTGGTGATATTATAGAAGAGGTAGAGGTTTTTGACCATGAGGTTATACGCCCTGTGGACAATCCATATCACGAAAAGGGAGGGCTTGCAGTCCTAGTAGGGAGCCTTGCCCCTGACGGCTCTATAGTGAAGAGGATTGGTGTTTCAAAGGATATATGGCATTTTGTTGGTAAGGCAAGGGTTTTCGAGAGCGAAGAAGATGCAGGGGCAGCTATAATGAATGGGGATATCAAAGCGGGGGATGCAATCATAATAAGATATGAGGGCCCAAAGGGAGGTCCTGGGATGAGGGAGATGTTGACACCTACAAGCATCCTTGCAGGACGAGGGCTTGATCTATCATGTGCCCTTATAACAGATGGAAGGTTTTCAGGTGGAACAAGGGGATTGTGCATTGGCCATGTTTCCCCTGAGGCAGCAGAGGGTGGACCAATAGCCCTTGTTAGGGATGGCGACAAGATTGAGATAGACCTCAATAAAAAGATAATAAACCTCCATGTAGGTGAAAAAGAGATGGAAAAACGTAGGGCAGGATGGAAAAGACCTGAGCCAAAGATAAAAGAAGGATATATGGCAAGATATGCAGATTTAGTAACATCAGCATCAACAGGTGCCATTCTGAAGGCTTGATTATTATTAGAGAGTTACCAGTATTATTTGCCGTAAACATTCTCAGCCTTGCTGTCCTATATATTGATGTATAGGCAAATAGCTGGTATATTTATTAAAATATATAAGATAAAAAATAGGGGGTATGTATGTCTCTATTTAAAGTAGTTGGCTGAGTTACATGAGTGGACCCCAATGCACCGACAGTTAGTCGGAAGACAATAAGGTTTATAGATGGGACACAGATTGCCTTAAGTAATCTCCATGAGATAATGGCAGAGCTTTATGCAGTAGGTAAAAGACCAACCAGGGCAACTATAGATGAGATCATTGCTGGACTTGAGGCAATGGGCAACTACATCCCTGATTCAGAGGTTGTAAGGAGAGATTACAGAGATGTTCTTATGAAGGAATATACAGAATTTGTTGAGATCCGAGAAAGAGAAAAGGCAAAAGAAAACGA
>JAGPMK010000004.1:0-47911 GCA_018052995.1 Syntrophorhabdales bacterium
CGTAGAGCTCGTGTCACCCATAGCCCTTGAGAAGGAGCTTCGCTTCGCTATAAGGGAGGGTGGTAAGACTGTTGGTGCAGGTGTTGTAACAGAGATAATAGAGTAGAGGGGATAGAAGATGAGGCAGCTCGTTATTCTTGCTTGTTCAGAGTGTAAGAGCAGAAATTACACGACAACAAAAAACAAACAGAAGACTCCTGAAAGGCTAGAGATTAAAAAATACTGTAGATTCTGTAAGAAACATACATCTCATAAGGAGACAAAGTAAAAGGCCAGTAGCTCTAACGGATAGAGCACCGGACTCCAAATCCGGGTGTTGGGGGTTCGAATCCCTCCTGGCCTGTAATTTTTGGAGAAAAGATGGATTTTAAGGATAAAACAGAGGGGATAAAAAAATATTTTATGGAGGTCTTTCTCGAGGCCAAAAAAATTACATGGCCTTCGAAAAAAGATACTGTAAAGGGAACCTATATAGTGCTCATTACAGTTATAGTTTCAGCTATCTTCCTTGGTATAGTTGATGTTGGTTTGGCCAAGATAATACAGGTTTTTCTCCGTTAATTATATATGGAAAAGAGTATGGAAAAAAAATGGTATGTAGTTCACACGTATTCAGGATATGAACAAAAGGTAAAGGAAACGCTCCAGGAAAATATTAAACTGAATAAACTTGATGACTGCTTTGGCGATATTATAGTCCCGTCTGAGATAATAATGGAAAGGGTTAAGGGGCAGGTCAAAAAATCACAGAGAACTGTATTTCCTGGGTATATCATTGTAAATATGGTGATGAATAATGATACATGGTATCTTGTAAAAAATACACCAAAGGTCACAGGTTTTGTGGGATATGATAAGATGAACCCTCCCCCCCTGCCTGAGGAACAGGTAAATGAGATTAAATACGCTATTCAGGAGGGAAAGGGGAAGATCAAACCTAAGATAAGGTTTGACAAAGGTGATAGTATAAAGGTAACAGAAGGGCCTTTTAATAATTTTACAGGGACTGTGGAAGAGATAAAGCCAGAAAAGGGCAAGGTCAAGGTTCTTCTTAATATATTTGGAAGAACAACCCCCGTAGAACTTGATTTTATCCAGATTGAAAAAATTTAAAGGAGTCATGAGATGGCAAAAAAGGTTGTAGCTATGGTAAAATTGCAGCTGAAAGCAGGTCAGGCAACACCGTCACCGCCAGTAGGCCCTGCCCTTGGTCAGCATGGCGTAAATATAATGGAATTTTGCAAGGCATATAATGAAAAAACAAAAAACCAGGAAGGGATGGTAATACCTGTCTCAATCACAATCTTCTCAGACAGGACCTTTACATTTACAACAAAGACACCCCCGGCAACATTTCTTCTAAAGAAGGCAGCCAATCTGGCAAAGGGCGCAAATAATCCAAAGAAAGAGACGGTAGGCACTATTACCATGTCTGCTATTAAAGAGATTGCGCAGCTTAAGATGCCTGATCTGAATGCCAAAGATATGGATGGTGCAGTCAGTATAATTAAAGGTTCTGCAAAAAGCATGGGATTAGAGATTATAGAAGGATAATTGTTATTAAACCATAATCTATGAATCAAAAATCGCTGGTCACGCTGACTACAGTAAATATATTTTAAAGATAGAAGTTGAGGAGCGGAGGATTGTTAAACAATAAGGAGTAAAAAAAGATGGTAAAGAAGACAAAGAAATACTCTGAGGCATTAAAAAAAATAGACAGAGAAAAGAGATACTCTATGGAAGAGGCCCTTGACCTGCTTCCTCAGATAAGTTTTGCAAAATTTGATGAGACAGTGGAATTGGCTATGAAGCTTGGC
The DNA here is from genome assembly GCA_018052995.1 of Syntrophorhabdales bacterium. Lineage (GTDB taxonomy): Bacteria > Desulfobacterota > Syntrophorhabdia > Syntrophorhabdales > Syntrophorhabdaceae > DTOV01. Next base: position 1,821 of record JAGPMK010000004.1, read on the forward strand.
GTTGACCCTAGACATGCAGACCAGGTGGTCAGGGGGAGCGTTGTCCTACCAAACGGTCTGGGCAAGAAGGTGAAGGTGCTCGTCTTTGCCAAGGGACAAAAGGAAAAAGAGGCGCAAGAGGCAGGCGCTGATTATGTTGGCGCAGAGGATCTCATAGAAAAGATTCAGAAAGGATGGCTCGATTTTGACAAGACTATATCAACCCCTGATATGATGGGTGCTGTAAGCAAGCTTGGTAAGATCCTTGGTCCCCGGGGCCTTATGCCAAACCCAAAGGTAGGGACTGTAACATTTGATGTTGCAAAAACAGTTAAAGAGATGAAGGCAGGTAGAGTAGAGTTCAGGGTTGACAAGGTAGGTAATCTTCATGCACCTGTAGGTAAGGTCAGTTTTGGAAAAGAAAAACTTCTTGAAAACATCAACACCCTCATTGAAACAATTGTAAGATTGAAGCCTCCTGCAAGCAAGGGAACATATATAAAGGGTATAGCACTTGCCACGACGATGAGTCCTGGAATAAAGATTGATCCAACCTATGCAAGAAATTTAAGTAAATAGCGATAAGGTCAGAGAAAGTAGGTGGTCCGCCTGTGGCGGCATTAAACGATTACGGCCTACCGAGACTTTTAGTATTTCGTCTCTCTGGCTTTTTATAAAAAACTAGGAAAGGAGGGATGAAAAAATTGGAAAAGGCAAAGAAACATAAGGTAGTTGCAGAGCTTGCAGAGAAACTCAGGCAGATGAATTCCATGTTCCTCGCAGAATATAGCGGTATAAATGTAGCGCAGATAACAAGACTGAGAAAGGAACTCAGGAATGTTGGGGTGGATTTTACCGTTATAAAAAATAGCCTCTTGACAATTGCTTCTAAGGGAACAAAGGCAGAGTCATTAAAGGATTATTTCACTGGTCCGAATGCCATAGTAGGAATATACAAAGATCCTGTCAGCGCAGCAAAGGTAGTAGCTGGTTTCACAAAAGATGTGCCCAAACTGAAGCTTAAGGCTGGATTTTTGGGCGACCAGATTCTAACGCCTGCTGATATCCTGAAACTTGCAACGCTGCCACCAAGGGATGTGCTTTTAGCAAAACTATTAGGCCTACTACAGGGTATGCCGCAGAGATTGGTCTATGCGCTAAACAGCAACATAAACAAGCTATTGCTGACACTAAATGCAATAAAATTAAAAAAAGAACAGGCTTAAAGGAGGATATAAGACATGAGTATCACAAAAGAAGAGGTAATACAGTTTATAGAGAATATGACAGTTCTCGAACTTTCTGATTTTATAAAAACTCTTGAGGATAGATTTGGTGTCCAGGCTGCAATGCCTGTTGTAACAGCAGCGGGACCTGGTGCTGCGGCACCGACTCAGGAGGCAGCCCCAGTAGAGGAAAAAACAGAATTCAACGTAATACTTACAGGCTATGAGGCGGATAAAAAGATCCAGGTTATCAAGGTGGTAAGGGCTATAACAGGTCTCGGATTAAAAGAGGCAAAGGATCTTGTAGAGGGGGTTCCTAAAACAGTGAAGGAAGGCGTGTCAAAGGAAGAGGCTGCAAACATCAAGAAACAGTTAGAAGAAGTAAGCGGACAGGTAAAGGTAGAGTAAATGATAAAAGGTTCAAGGGTCAGGGAGAGATGTATATTTTTGCCAATCTCGCTGACCCTAATCCTTTAAACTAAGGAGTTTAAATTATGAGGGAAATTTTCCACAATAAGATCTACAGGAAAAAATATGGGAAAATAAAAGAGATTCTTGAGATACCCAATCTCATAGAGATCCAGCTCGATTCCTATGAGAAGTTTCTGCAAAAGGATATTCATCCAGACCAGAGGCAGAATATTGGTCTTCAGGCTGTATTTAAAAGCGTTTTTCCCATAAAGGATACCCACGAGACAACCTCGCTTGAATTTAAAAAATACGAGATAGGGGAGCCAAAAAATACTGAAGAGGAGTGTATCTTTAGGGGTATTACATATGCAGCACCCATGAAGGTAACCATTATGCTTGTTGTGTGGAATATTGACCCTGAGACAAAGACAAAAGATATAAGGGCAGTAAAGGAACAGGATGTATATTTTGGAGAGATACCCCTTATGACCGAGAGAGGGACATTTATTATAAATGGTACCGAGAGGGTTATCGTAAGTCAGCTTCACAGATCACCAGGGGTCTATTTTGATTGCGATCAGTCCAAGTCACATCTTGGCGGTAACCTTATATATACTGCGAGAATAATACCCTACAGGGGTTCATGGCTTGATTTTGAGTTTGATCATAAGGAATTGCTCTATGTTAGGATAGATAAAAAGAAAAAAATCCCTGTAACGCTATTTCTAAAAGCCCTTGGATATGAAGAGAAGGAGATTCTTGATTATTTCTACGAAAAAGAGAAGATAATTATTAAGGATGGAAGATTTTTAAAGCAGACACCCCTTTCCCTTCTTGCAGACCAGAGGTCCCCTTCTGATATAATAGATGAAAATGGAAAATTGCTTGTTAAAAAACATAAAAAGATTACAAAGATGGACATAAAGAAGCTATCCGCAGCAAATATAAACGCAATACCAGTGGAAGAGGATGATATAGTCGGAAAGATTACTGCAGATAATATATACGACCCAGAGACAAATGAACTTTTAATACCCATAAACAAAGAGATTACAAAAGATGACCTCGCTAAGGTTATAGAAAAAAATATAACCAGTTTTGATATACTTTTTATAGATAACCTGAATGTAAGCCCTTCCCTTAGAAATACCCTGACTATAGATAAGATATCTAAAAAAGAAGACGCCCTTCTGGAGATATACAGAAAACTGAGACCAGGGGACCCCCCTACAATAGAGTTTGCCGAGGCATTAATCAATAATATGTTTTTTAGTGAAGAAAGGTATGACCTATCCAAGGTGGGCAGGCTTAAGATAAATCACAGATTGGGCATGGATGTTCCTCTGGATTGCACAATCCTGCGGAAGGAAGACATAATAGAGGTGGTGAAGCGTCTGTTAAAGCTTAAGGATTCAAGGGGCCCTGGCGATGATATAGACCATCTTGGAAACAGGAGGGTCAGAACAGTGGGAGAGCTTTTGGAAAATCAGTTTAGGATGGGCCTTGTCCGTATGGAGAGGGCAATCAAGGAGAGGCTTACCTTTCCTGAGATGGAGACCCTGATGCCCCATGACCTTGTTAATCCAAAACCTGTAAACACAGCAATTAAGGATTTCTTTGCTAGCAGTCAGTTATCACAGTTTATGGATCAGACCAACCCGCTCAGTGAGATAACCCATAAAAGAAGGCTAAGTGCCCTTGGGCCTGGTGGTCTTACAAGGGAAAGGGCAGGTTTTGAGGTTAGAGATGTCCATCCCACCCACTACGGAAGGATATGCCCCGTAGAGACCCCTGAGGGTCCAAATATAGGACTTATTGCATCTCTTTCTACTTATGCAAAGGTTAATGAGTTCGGTTTTATCGAGGCACCATATCGAAAGGTTATAGACGGGAGGGTTACAGATGAGGTCCATTACCTGAGTGCCCTTGAAGAGGAAAACTATTTTATTGCCCAGGCAAATGCCCCCATAGGGGAAGATGGCAGGTTTGCAACAGACCTTATATCTGCCCAGAAAGGGGGCGGATTTTATCTTGTCAGCCCTGAACAGATTGATTATATGGATGTATCCCCTAAACAACTTGTAAGTGTCTCTGCTGCGCTAATACCCTTTCTCGAGCATGATGATGCAAATAGGGCACTTATGGGCTCAAATATGCAAAGACAGGCTGTTCCCCTTATTAAACCCGAGGCACCTCTTATTGGAACAGGTATGGAGAAGGTTGTGGGAAATGATTCAAGGGTTACTGTTATGGCAAAACACGCTGGCAGGGTTAAAAGCGTGGATGCCAACAGGATTATCGTTCAATACGAGGAAAAAACAGACGGAGAGGAGCCAGTTGCTAAGATAGATATCTATAACCTGCTAAAGTTTAGACGATCCAACCAGGACACATGTATAAACCAGAGGGTGTTAGTCAAAGAGGATGATTTTGTAAAACAAGGTGATGTCCTTGCAGATGGTCCCTCAACAGACAGGGGTGAGCTGGCACTGGGCAAAAATGTTTTTGTTGCCTTTATGCCATGGAGAGGCTACAACTATGAGGATTCTGTTCTTATAAATGAGAGGCTTGTAAAAGAAGATGCCATGACATCCATACATATAGAGGAACTCGAGTGTGTTGTCCGGGATACCAAGCTTGGAAAGGAAGAGGTTACAAGGGATATACCTAACATAGGTGATGAGGCGTTAAAATATCTCGATGAAAGCGGGATAATAATGATTGGGGCAAACGTAAAGCCTAATGATATCCTCGTGGGTAAGGTCACACCAAAAGGAGAGACCCAGCTTACACCAGAAGAAAAGCTCTTAAGGGCAATATTCGGTGAAAAGGCAGGCGATGTAAAGGACACATCTCTTCGTGTCCCCCATGGTGTAGAGGGCATTGTAATAGATGTGAAGGTCCTTTCAAGAAGAGGCATAGATAAAGATGACAGGAGCAGGCTGATAGAGGATATAGAGATATCTAACATCCTTAAGGACCAGGAAGAGCAGATAAAGATCATTCTTGAGGCCACCAAAGAAAGGATTAAAAATCTCCTCATTGGTAAGCAATCACCTGTTGATATAAAGGACAGTAAGGGAAAGACAATTATTAAGAAGGGTGAACTCTTTAGTATAGAAAAATTTGAAAACATCAATATTGACAAATTTCAGGATATTGAATTTAGTGATGAGGATATTGACGGCAGGCTCTCCAGGATATTTGATAGCAAGGAGAATCAGATAGAGCTGGTAAAACTATACTATGAAGACAAGATCAATAAGATTAAAAAAGGCGATGAACTTCCCCCTGGCGTTATCAAGACAATAAAGGTATATGTGGCAATGAAAAGAAAGGTCGCCGTAGGCGACAAGATCTCAGGACGCCATGGTAATAAAGGCATAGTATCTGTAATACTGCCAGAAGAGGACATGCCATTTATGGAAGATGGGACACCTATAGACCTTGTTTTAAATCCCCTTGGTGTTCCATCAAGGATGAATGCGGGTCAGATTCTGGAGACACATCTTGGCTGGGCAGCAAAGGAGCTGGGTAAAAAGATAGGCGAGATGGTAGATAACTACAACAAAAAGATGTGTTCCTCGGGGGTAATAAGGGAAAGGATTAAAAAAATCTATAACAGCGAAGAGATAAACAGACTCATAGAAAAGATTGATGATAATGAGCTTTTTGAGTTTTCAAAGAAACTAAAAGATGGGATAAACATCTCGGTGCCTGTCTTTGACGGACCCGAGGAGGATGAGATAAGAGAACTCTTCAGGATAGCAGAGATGAAGGACAGTTTTCAGGCAACCCTCTATGATGGCAGGACAGGGGAATCATTTCATCATAGGATAACTGTAGGCTATATGTATTTTCTCAAACTCCATCATCTTGTTGATGACAAAATACATGCCCGCTCAATAGGTCCATACTCCCTAGTTACACAACAGCCGTTAGGTGGAAAGGCACAGTTCGGTGGTCAGCGACTTGGAGAGATGGAGGTGTGGGCACTTGAAGGCTATGGCGCAGCCTATTCCCTTCAGGAGTTTTTAACTATAAAATCCGATGATGTTAATGGAAGGATCAAGGCGTATGAGGCAATTGTTAAGGGAGAGGATGTCCTTGAACCAAGCCTGCCGGAATCATTCAATGTTCTCATCCAGGAACTTAAAAGCCTTTGTATAAATGTTGACCTCATCAAGGAAGAATAAAGGAGGTAGATTTTGGAAGATCTTTTAAAAATTTTTGATAAACAAAAAGATCCTTTAAGCTACAGCGCTATAAAGATATCTCTGGCATCCCCAGAGTTGATTGAGAAATGGTCCCACGGAGAGGTAAAAAAACCAGAGACAATCAACTATAGGACTTTCAAACCGGAAAAGGATGGGCTTTTCTGTGCCAAGATATTTGGCCCTGTGAAGGACTATGAGTGCACATGCGGAAAATATAAGAGGATGAAACACAGGGGTATTACATGCGAGAAATGCGGGGTTGAGGTTATACAGTCAAAGGTCCGAAGGGAAAGAATGGGTCACATTAAGCTTGCATGCCCTGTTGCCCACATATGGTTCTTAAAGAGCATGCCAAGTAAGATTGGAACACTCCTTGAGCTTACCATAAAAGAGGTGGAAAGGGTCCTCTACTTTGAGATGTATATTGTTATTGAACAGGGAAATTCACCATATAAATTCTGCGAGCTTATCTCTGAAGAAAAATATAATGAGGCAAAAGACAGATATGGTGAGGATTTTAAGGCAGGTATAGGTGCTGAGGCAATAAGGGAGTGTTTGAAAAAGATAGATATAGAAAAATTAGCCGCTGAGCTCAGGGTAGAGATGAGAGAGACATCAAGTGATGCTAAAAAGAAAAAGATCTCGAGAAGACTGAAGATAATAGACGCATTCAAGGCATCAGGGGTAAAACCAGAATGGATGATACTGGACATTGTGCCGGTTCTACCCCCTGAATTAAGACCCCTTGTCCCCCTTGATGGTGGAAGGTTCGCAACATCTGACCTGAATGACCTATATAGAAGGGTTATAAACAGGAATAATAGGCTTAAGAGACTTATGGAGCTGAACGCCCCAGATATCATAATAAGAAACGAAAAGAGGATGCTCCAGGAGGCAGTGGATGCACTGTTTGATAACTCCAAAAGAGGCAGGGTAGTAACTGGGGCAAACAAGAGACCCCTTAAATCCTTAAGCGACATGCTTAGAGGAAAACAGGGCAGATTTAGACAGAATCTTCTTGGTAAAAGGGTTGACTACTCAGGCAGGTCAGTAATAGTCGTAGGCCCTGAATTAAAACTCCACCAGTGTGGTCTGCCAAAATATATGGCGCTGGAACTCTTTAAACCATTTGTTTACAACAGGCTGATTAAAAAGGGTTATGCAGGTACAATTAAAAATGCAAAAAAGATTGTTGAAAAAGAGACACCTATCGTGTGGGATATCCTTGAGGAGGTAATAAAGGAGCATCCTGTGCTTTTAAACAGGGCACCCACACTTCATAGGTTAGGGATACAGGCATTTGAGCCCCAGCTCATTGATGGGAAGGCAATCCAACTCCATCCCCTTGTCTGTCCTGCCTATAACGCAGATTTTGATGGTGACCAGATGGCAGTCCATATCCCCCTTTCTATAGAGGCACAGGCAGAGGCAAGAATCCTCATGATGTCCACAAACAACATCCTCTCCCCTGCTAATGGAAAGCCGATTATTGTGCCTACTCAGGATATTGTTCTTGGGCTTTATTATCTCACAATAGACAGGAAATACGTGAAGGGCGAGGGAAAATTCTTTGCAGACCCTGAAGAGGCGATGATTGCCTATGATGCAGGCATGGTAGACCTTCATGCAAAGATTAAAATCAGATTCGATGGTAAAACCTCGGATACGACTGTGGGAAGGGTAATACTTCGCGATGTGATAGAACATGCCTTAGTTGAGATTGAAGAAGAAAAAAGAGAATATGTAATGAACGAGATGTTCAGCCTTATTAATAGGGTAATGGACAAAAAGGCAATTGCCCAGCTTGTTGACAAGTGTTACAGGGAGGCAGGCGAAAAGGCAACGGTCATACTATCGGACCGTTTAAAGAATCTCGGTTATTACTTTGCCACACTTGGAGGTATCTCCATATCTGTTGATGACATGAGGATACCAAGCAAGAAAAAGGAGCTCATAGAAAAGGCAAACAGGGATGTCCTAAATGTTCAAAAACAGTATGCCGATGGTCTTATAACAGATGGGGAAAGATACAATAAGGTTATTGATATATGGGCGAATGTCACTGAAGAGATTGCGGATGAATTGATGAGGGAGCTTGGGACTGAGGATGTCATAGGCCCTGATGGCAAACCTGTAATGGGACCCAATAATAAACCTGAGAGACAGAATAGCCTTAACCCGATCTTTATGATGGCGCACTCAGGCGCAAGGGGCAATGCCCAGCAGATTAGACAGCTTGCAGGTATGAGGGGACTTATGGCAAAGCCATCAGGAGAGATCATAGAGACCCCCATCACAAGCAATTTCAGGGAGGGCCTTGATGTCCTCCAGTATTTTATATCCACTCACGGGGCCAGGAAAGGACTTGCTGATACAGCACTTAAGACTGCAAACTCAGGCTATCTCACAAGAAGGCTTGTGGATGCGGCACAGGATGTGGTAGTAACCGAATACGACTGTGGAACCATAGATGGTATTGAGATGCGAAGGCTTGAGGAGGGCGGAGAGATTATAGAACATCTCGATGCAAGGATATTAGGAAGGGTAGCCCTTGAGGATATAAAAGATCCTGATGGAGGGATTATAGTAGGAAGAAACGAGGAGATAAGGGAGGTCCACCTTAAACAGATAGAGGATGCAGGATATGAAAGTGTAAAGATACGCTCGGTCCTCACATGTAGGTCAAAAAGAGGTGTGTGCGTCCTATGCTATGGAAGGGATCTTGCAAGAGGCAGGCTTGTAAGTATTGGTGAGGCAGTAGGTATAATTGCTGCACAATCTATTGGCGAGCCAGGGACACAGCTTACCATGAGGACATTCCACATAGGAGGGGCAGCATCCCGTAGGGTTGAACAGTCTACATTAGAGGCCAGAAATGAAGGCTATGTAAAACTCCATAATGTGAAGGTTATAAAAAACAGAGAGGGCGTCCCCATTGTCATGAACAGAAATGGTGAGATAGCGGTGGTTGATGAGGCAGGGAGAGAGAGGGAGAAATATCCTGTTATATATGGGGCAAAACTAAAACATAATGATAATGATTATGTTAAAGCAGGTGATGTCCTTGCTGAGTGGGATCCCTATACAACACCAATACTCTCTGAGGTTTCAGGAAGGGTAAAGTTTGGTGATATCTTTGAAGGCATAACTATGCAGGAGACAAAGGATGAGGTCACCGGTCTTTCATATAAGGTTATTATTGAGCCAAGAGATCAAACTCTAAGACCAAGGATTTCTATTAAGGATGAAAAAGGAAAAACCATTTTAATAGATGGTTCCGCAAGCCCTGCAAGATACATTCTCCCTGTAGGTGCCCACATAGCAGTTAATGAGGGCGATGAAATATATGCCGGTGATGTAATCGCCAAGATACCTCGCGATACAATAAAAACTAAAGATATAACTGGAGGTCTGCCAAGGGTTGCAGAGCTTTTTGAGGCAAGAAGACCAAAGGAAAATGCCATAGTGAGCGAGGTCCATGGTATTGTATCTTTCGGGAAGATGCTTAAGGGCAAGAGAGAGATTATAGTAACACCGGAGAGGGGTGAGCCAAGAAAATATAGTATACCCCGCGGTAAGCACATAATCGTCCATGAAGGGGACTATGTAAGGGCGGGGGAACCACTCATGGATGGACCCGTGAACCCCCATGATGTTCTCAGTATTCAGGGTGTAAAAGAGCTTGCCCGCTATCTTGTGAATGAGATCCAGGAGGTCTACCAGCTACAGGGTGTTAAGATTAATGACAAACACATAGAGGTAATTGTCAGGCAGATGTTGAAACGCGTAAGGATTAAGGACGTGGGCGATACAAACTTCATAATTGATGAGCCTGTAGAGCAGTGGGTGTTTGAAGAGGAGAACAAAAAGGTAATAGAAAGGGGTGGAAAGCCTGCAGAGGCAGAGCCACTTTTCCTTGGCATAACAAAGGCATCCCTTATAACAGACAGTTTTATCTCTGCCGCTAGCTTCCAGGATACCACAAAGGTCTTAACCCAGGCTGCCATAGAAGGAAGGGTCGATTACCTAAAGGGGCTAAAGGAGAATGTTATAATGGGCAGGATCATCCCAGCTGGCACAGGTTTTCCTAAATATAGGGGATATGATATGGTGGTTATGGATAAGTCAACAGGCAAACCTGAAAGGCTTGCCGAACCTGAAACTGATACCTCTGGTATGCCAGATGATGTCTTTAATAACGTCTGAGTTTTCTATCTGCTATAATAGCCTCTTCTGATTTTGGATAAAGCTCTTTTACCTTTTTAAGGGCTATTATAGCATTGTCTTTCTCGTTGAGATATGTAAATGCATCTGCTAGTGAGAGCAGAGCGCTCGGCGCCTTCTCGCTCTTTGGATATTTTTTTATAACCTCGTTAAAATTTAGAATAGCCATCTCATAATCCTTAATACCCATATAACATTCACCAAGCCAATAATAGGCATTAGGGACAAGGGCAGTCCCTGCATAGGATGCAATAAACTCTGTAAATTTTTTTATTGCATCCTGATACTTCTTATTCTGAAAAAGGTCAAATGCCTCTTTATATTTTATTTCATAGCCGGTGTCTGCTGGTGTTGGGATAACATCTGTTTTGAACTCGCCTGGTTTTTTAAGGGCATTTAATTCGCTTTTTGTCTCTTGATAATAGGTCTTTAACTGGAACTCCATTGCCTCTAATCTCCCGGCCATACCCTTTATCTTCTCGTCAGTATTATTAATAGAAAGAGAGAGATCGGCAATCTGTTTTTTTATAGACTCATTATCCTTTAGAATGCCATCCATTCTTTTATTATTCTGTTCTTTATATAGTCTCAGTTCATTCTCCAGGCTTGATAGATTTCTGTTTACAATGGTAAGTTCGTCTGTGGATGCATAACATCCTGAAATTATAATACCTGCTAAAAAAATCAAAACATTCTTTTTCATCCCATGCCCTTTCTTAATTTTATTTTTCTATGGCATAAACACAGGCTGTGACTCATCGCCCTCGGTAAACCTAAGCGTTCTTTTATTGTCTCCGTTGAAAAGCATAATGGAAATACTGTATTTATTTTCCTTCAAAGTAGAAAATATTATATATCTTCCACATGGCGAGAAATGAGGAGAGTCATTCAAACCGCCATTTGTAAGTAACCTTGGGTTTGAACCGTCAGGGTTCATGGTACATATCTCAAAGGACCCCTCAATCTTTGAAACAAATGCAATAAGGTCACCTTTTGGAGAAAAAGTCGGGGCTGCATTATAGTCACCAGAGAAGGTTAATCTTTTTATCTCACCGGTTATGATATTTTTAAGGAATATCTGTGGGGTTCCATGCATATCTGAGACAAAAACCATCTTTGTGCCATCAGGGGAAAACGAGGGGGAGGCATATATGCCATCACCGGACAACACAGATTTTTTGGTTTTAGTACCAACATCTACGGTATAGATGGTTGATTTTCTTCCTGATGTGAACGAATAGCAGAATGTCTCCCTGTCCTTCCATGAGGTTCCGGTCTTCATACCACTATCCGTATCTCTAAAGATCTCTGTCTTTGTTTCCATATTTATTATGTAAAGATTGGGCCTATCCTTTACATAAGATGTGTACGAAAGATATCTCCCAGTTGGTGAAACAGAGGGGGATAATGTTATACTGTTAAAGTTTGTAAGCCTTTGGATATTATAACCATCAAGATCAGCTATGTATATCTCTTTTTTGCCCCTGCCTCCAGACACAAACACTACCCTTGAACTCATTATGCCCTTTTCGCCAGTCACAGCAAAGATTATATCATCTGCAAGCCTATGGATAATCCTGCGCCACTGGTCTGATCTACCCTTATATTTATTGGCGTGGACAAGGGAACCATCAAGGGTGTCGTATACGTATACATTTAATATGAGGTCATCATCTTTCTCCTGTAGAAGCCCTTTGCATAATAGTTCTACACCTAGGGATCGCCAGTTTCCGAAATTTATCTCTCTTTTTTCTATGCCTTCATCAGACAACTCCCTATCAAAAAGGGTCTGGGGGGCGGGTATGAAAAAACCTGAGAGATCCAGATCCTTACTCAAAAGATCACTCATATCCATACGAAGTCTGCTTATTTTTTCGCTTTTAAAATAAGGAACAGCTATTGTTATCTTTTTTAGCGACGTGCCATACACATCAAGATAAATCTTGCCTTCTGCTACTCCACCCCACAAAAGAAAAAAAACTAATAAGATCAATAAACCAAGCCTTTTCAAATGTATCTTGTCCCCTTCTGTCTTTATTTTAATTAATATTATTACAAGTAACTGCTTATTTCAACACTTCTTTCACATTGAATAAGATTTAAGATCTTATTTAGATTTTCCAAAAAAGCATTAGAGTGTTTAATATAGCATTGAAGGCGAAAAAAAGATATAGATTCAAGCTACGATGGGAAGCTGGCAATAGTCTATAATTTGAATTGCTCTTAGCCATAACATATTGCCCATGGTTTGGTAATAAAGGTAAAAAATTTTATAATCTCGAGGTAGAAAAATATCTTGAGTATTTCAGGGGCACCTTTATTAAATAAGTGCCCCTGTATTTTGTTGTTTTCCTAAAGTTTAAAGATTAGCAGCAATGAAACAACGAGTGAGTATATAACAAGTGATTCGATCATTGCCAGACCTATGATCATAGGAGTAACAATCTTCCCTGATGCACCGGGATTCCTGGCAATACCGTCAAGCGCTGATGCAATGCCCTTGCCCTGTCCGAGAGCTCCACCAAAGGCTGCGATTGCAACGCCAAAGCCTGCTGCAAGTGCCACCATCTGTTTTACTGCGGGATCAAGTCCCTTGGCCTCCTCTGCTGCCATGGCAACGCTAAAGGAAAAGCATACGAACAAACCGAGAAGCATAGTGATTGTTAATAGTTTTTTCATTCTATTTCACCCCTTTCTTATATTTTTTAATGTTCTTCATGGGCTATAGCCCCTGAAAAATATGCCATAGACAAAAGAACGAAAACAAAAGTCTGAACAAATGCCACAAATAATCCGAGAAACATAACAGGCAGGGGAACAAGAAAAGGAACCAAGCCAAAAAATATGGCGGTTACAAGGTGATCGCCTGTTATATTACCAAAAAGCCTAAGACCCAGAGAAAGAGGCCTTGCAAAATGGCCTATAAGTTCAATGGGAACCATAAGAGGCGCAAGCCACCAGAAGGGCCCCATAAAATGTTTGAGATATTTGACGCCATGCTCCTTGAATCCATAGTAATGTGTCATAACAAAGACTGTGAGGGAACATGCAAATGTTGTATTCACATTGTCTGTGGCAGGTAAAAAACCAGGGACAAGGCCTGATAGATTGTTGAAAAGTATAAACAATGCCAGGGTTCCCACAAGCAGGACAAACTCCTTGCCCCTTGGCCCCATACTCTCTATCACTATGTTAGATATGCCTTCAACAATCATCTCCACAAAATTCCTGAAAGAAAATTTAGGCTCAGGGACTACCTCATCCTCAGTCTTCTTTATCTGTCTATATCCCAAAAAAACTAAGATAAGGAGTATAACAGACACTATGATGCTGTTAGACACATGTGGTGGTAGATGTTTTAAGAATGGGAATAAGGAAGCCCATGTAAAAACTTCATGCTCCATCTTTCTGCCTCCTCTTTATCATTAAGCTTAACATTGCTATGATCTGATTTATTATAACGGATATAAAAAGCGTAGATAAACCAATAAGAAAAAATATTACATCTATATTGCCATAGATTATTATTACGGCAACAATGCCTGCAAACAGAAAAAATTTAATGGGAAGTTTTATAAGAAAATCTTTTTTATTTAGCTTTGACTTGCCAAACCCATTTTCGATAATCTTTTTAAGGAATCGGAAGTTTAATGTAATTATTGCGCTGGCGACAGCAAAGCTAAAAAAATATTTATATTCCTTCATTACAATCAATGCAAGGATTGAACCAACGATGAATATTATAAAATTCAGGCGTTCTATATCATTTATTATTGTGTCTTTCATCTTGTTTCTGCACTTTTTTTATCAGCATAAAGATTGTCTTAAAGGCTGCGCCAATTCCAAAAAAGGTAAAGATTATTGTTAAATACGGATATGTCTTAAAAAACCTATCCAGAAAATAACCCATCACAATACCTATAGCAACAGAAAGACCCATTTCAAGCCCTAAAGAGCTATAATTTATCAAAGATTTAAATGTGTCTTTCTTTGTATCTTTTAATACCATATCCATTGCAAACCTCTTTTATCTAACATACTAGTTACCCATAGTCAATTTATTTTTTATAGGCAATTCTCAATGAGCAACAAAAAATATATATGGGAGCACATCATTTTTTGTTAATTCCCCATGTTTAACCCTCCATAAAGTAGGGATTAGGGTAGAGATGGGGATAATGGATTATAGAAGAAGAATTTTTTTCCTGTTTTTCCCAACCATACACGATGTATTAAAGGCTGAAAAAAAGTTAAAGACAGAGAGGGCAGATTATGAGCTTGTCCATGTGCCCTGTAATATTAGCTCTGACTGCGGGGTCTGTATAAGGTTAAAAGGCCTGGGTATAATAAAAAAGCTTGGAGGATTAGGCGCTGAAACATGCTATTTTTATGATGGCAAGACTTATAATAAATTAGAGATTGAGTAGTCATACCTTTATAGTTCCTTTTGGGACACACCACATGATATAACAGCAATAATAGCAATAAAGGATTGGGTTTTATAGACCTCAATCTTCCCTTTTTGAAAACCTTGCCTCGAGGAATCTTATGCATATACTCCCATCAATGCCCTCCCAGCACATAGTGTCTCTGCCACTGCCAAGTTGGTATATAACCCTATATCTCTCTCTGGGAAGTTCAATTCTATCCATAGAAATATTTTTCAGACCCCTCATTGCCAGATCATGGATAAAATCACCTATCTTTATATTGAACTTATCCTCAAACCCCTTCTCTTTTGTAAAACGTTCTTCGCCTGTTAAAAGAAGAAAATAGTCCTTATATCGATTCAGAAAAAAAATTGTATCACCTAAAGGGCTATAAACCTCTATGGATACCATGTCTGGGTATTCCATAATCAATGACATAGAGCCTGAATATCTCATGCCCTTCCATGACATGTTTAGCTCACATAATGCCTCTAGGTAATCAATCTTTTCTGGCCACACTATTGTAGTGGTTTTTTTAGGCAACAGGGCGCAGGAAAAAACAAGAAAAACAAGAAAAAGAAGGGCAACAATCCTCTTCATCTCGCAGTTTCCTTAAGTATTTCTAATTTCTGCTCTATTGGCTTCTTTTTAACCTCATCCTTTTCTAGTGTTATTGCCTTTTCATAGAGCTGTATTGCCTTTTCTGTATCACTTAAGGCCTTATATGTATCCCCTAAATGCTCAGATATGGTAGGGTCATCAGGAAGCCTTTTATGGGCTTTTTCCAAATATTCAAGGGCTTTTTTGTAATCATTTTTTTTAAAATATACCCATCCCATGCTATCAAGGATGTAACCATCATCAGGTTTCTTTGAAAGTGCCTTTTTTATCATCTCCTCTGCCCTGTCAAGGTTTATTCCCTTGTCTGCCCATGTATATCCTATGAAATTCAGGGCATTTGCATGCTCAGGATCAATCTTTAATACCTCCTCCATTGCCTCTATTGCCTTTTCAGAATTGCCTGATTTTTCATACAACATACCTATCTGGTATAGTATCTCTATATTCTTGGAGTTATATTGTTTAGCCTCTTCAAGGGCCTCAATACCCCTGGCATAATCCTTTTTTTCCTCGTAAAGGGCGGACAGCATAAGATATGCCTCGATGTTATCCTTTTTTATCTTAATAAAATTTTTGATAACATCTATCCCCTCGTCGATCATATTCGATTTGATAAAAAGAAACGTAATATTTCTTAATGCACTCAGAAACTCCTCAGATGAGGGGTCTATCTTTGAAAACTCATCAATTGCCCTTTTTATGTCTCCCTTTTCCTTCAGTGCTATTGCCAGATATAGCCTCACATTGTTTTCATTAGGCCTGGATGCCAGTACCAGGTTAAACTCCCTTATAGCCTCATCGTATCTACCTTTTTCAAGGTGTAAGAGACCTATCTTTACCCTTATTGACAGGTCTTCCCTGTCCAGGTCAGAGAGTTTTTCAAATTCATTGATAGCCCTATCGTAATCCCTCTCCTTTATAAAGATGTTTGCCGCCCTTGACCTTGCATTTTTATTCATAGGGTTTATTAGGATTACATTGTTATAATACTCCAGCGCCTTTTTGTTGTTGCCCTCTATCTCATACACTATACCCATCTCAAGCTGGGCAGGCTCAAAGTTTGGTTTTAACTGGATTGCCTTCTGATAGTACTCCTTTGCCTTGCTATACTCCTTCAACTCAGCATTCAGCCTGCCTAAATAGTAGGTGGCAATGATATTATCAGGCTCGAATGCCAGTATCCTCTCATAGATATCTATTGCCTCTTTGTATCTCTTCTGAACCATATAGACAGCGCCAAGGTGAAGATAGGCGTCTGTGTCATCCTCTTCAATTTCTATGCACCTCTCATAGAGCTCCCTTGCCTTCTCATGCATACCCCTGGCAGAATAAATGCCGGCAAGAAGTTTAAGGGCGTCTGTATTGTTGCTGTTTAGGCTTACTGCCTCTTTTAATATACCCTCTGCCTCATTTAACCTGCCTAGCTTTATATATGAAAGCGCCAGCTCTGTTTTTAACACAGAGGAATTAGGGTCTTTTTTAATAGCAGATTTATAGTATCTTATTGCATCTTCATATCTGCCATTAACATCACTTCTATAGCCCTTAAGAAAAAGAAAGATTGATGAATTATTACTGCATCCCAAAAGTGTTGCAGGGATCAAAAAAATGGTTGCAAACAGAAAAAAATTTCTCATAAAGACTAATAATAACACATGACTTCCAAAACGTCTATTGATATTAAAGATTCTATCTTTATCTGCCCTCATTGAATTAGCCTGCCTATTCTATTCCATCTTACATAGTCTAAAATGTCTTTTGGACTGTTATTCCATGAGAAATACAGTATGAGGGCCTTTCCTACAAGATGTTCTTTTTCAACAAAACCCCAGAATCTACTGTCCAGGCTCCTGTCTCTGTTATCTCCCATCACAAAAAAAGAGCCTTTCGGGACAACAATGGGTCCCAGATTATCCTTTGGCGATATATCCCCTGGTATTATGGTATTTTCAGCAAAATATGCCCATTTGTCATCAGCCTTTCTCCCGTTTATATAGACCTGCTTATTCCTTATCTCTAATGTATCACCACCCGTCGCAATAACCCTCTTTATAAAATCCTTGCTCTTATCCAGGGGGTATCTGAATACTATAATATCACCCCTTTTAGGCTCTCCGAGGGTCAAAAATACAATATCCGTGAGGGGAACCTTCATCACATAACTCAATCGGTTTACAAGCAGGTGGTCTCCAATAAGGAGGGTGGGCTCCATTGAGCTTGATGGTATCTTAAATGCCTGGATAACGAAACTCCTTACAAAAAAGGCTATTATTGCTGCAATGATAAGTGACTCTATGTATTCCCTTGTCTTGCTCTTTCTTTTCTCCATATCATCCCCTGAGGTATATCATCATTATCTACATCTTATCAGGTGCGGAAACACCAAGAATATCAAGCCCATATTTAATTATCCCCTGCAAAACATAAAGAAGCACAAGCCTTGCTGAGGTAAGCCCACTATCATCAGTAAGTATCCTCGTCTTGTTATAATAGCCGTGAAATCTACCTACCAGATCAATAAGATAAAAGGTAAGTCTGTGGGGCTCAAGGCTTCTAGCGCTGCCCTCGATGACATCATAAAAATGGATAATGCCTTTTATAAGCTCTATCTCTTCTTTTAAGGTTAGAAGATCAACCTTAACATTCATGTCATCTGCATCTTCAACCCTTGTCTTTATATCATTAATCCATATGCCCTGTTCCCTTGCATTCCTGAAGATGCTTTCTATCCTTGCATTAGCATACTGGACATAGTATACAGGGTTTTCATTGGATCTCTTCTTTGCCAAATCAAGGTCAAATTCAAGGTGGGCATCACTTTTTCTTGTAAGAAAAAAGAATCTTGCCGCATCCCTGCCAACCTCATCGAGCACCTCTTTTAATGTGGTGAACTGGCCTGACCTCGTGGACATACCAATTGGTTTTCCATCCTTTAGCAAGGTTACAAACTGTATAAGGATGAGCTTTAGTCTGTCTTCGTTTTCCCCTAATGCCTTTATTGATGCCTTGAGCCTCGGTATATAGCCATGATGGTCAGAGCCCCATATGTCTATCAGTATATCATAACCTCTTTCGAGTTTATTCTTATGGTATGCAATATCAGAGGCAAAGTATGTCTTTTCGCCATCAGATTTTATCAGGACCCTATCCTCATCATTCTCAAAGAGACTCGTTTTAAACCATAATGCGCCATCTTTTTCATATGCAATGCCTATGGATTTCAATGTCTCTATAATATTATCTACCATCCCTGACCTATAAAGCTCCGACTCCTTGAAAAAACTGTCGAATACAACCCCAAAATCATGGAGGTCTTTTTTTATGCCATCAAGGACAATATTACTTGAAAATTCGGATAAAAACTTTATGGCATCCTCTTTTCTTTCGGGAATGGTAATGCCTTTATCGATAATCATTGAGGCAATATCCTTTACATACTCACCCTTATAAAATTCGTCAGGAAAATCTGTTTTTTCTCCTGTAAGCTCCTTTAAACGAAGGTATGTTGATGCGCCAAGGGTTAATATCTGTCTCCCTGCATCATTTACATAATACTCCCGAAGGACATTATATTTAACGGTCTTTAGGATATTGGCAAGGACATCACCCACAACTGCACCCCTACCATGGCCTATATGCAGAGGGCCTGTAGGGTTTGCGCTTACAAATTCTATTAAAATCTTTCTGCCCTTGCCCAAGTCAGGGATAAAGGCCTCAATGCCTTTCTCGAAAAGATTCTTAAGGTCTGATCTCCAGATTGCATCCTTTATATAGAAATTGATAAAGCCCCTACCGGCAACATCTGTCTTTTCTAAAAGACCTCCACTGTCTATATTGTCTATATGTTTAGCAAGAATCTTTCCAATATCCAGAGGGTTTTTTCTGATCTTTGGGGCAAGGATAAAGGCTATATTTGTTGAATAATCTCCAAATCCATTCTCTCTTGGTATCTCAACAATAGGGTCTATATCTATCTCACAGGCAAAAATCCCCTGATTCTTACAGACCTTATATGCCTCCTTTATCAGCTCCGCTATCTTCTTTCTTATCACCTGTGATCTCCGATTCCTTTATTGATAGATCCCTTGCATAATCCGGGCATCTCAGTCTTATATCATCACTCATGGAAAACTTCTTCTGACATTCCTTTCTCCATGCACAAACCACGCAGAGTGTCACCTCATCGGCCATGGCTCCTCCTCCTATAATATATCTTTATAAAATGCTGGCATTCTTCCTTGCAGTATAGGCCATTCCCTTCTTACCTCTTTGAGATAATCAAAATTTATATCTGCGAGGAGAATGCTATCTCCTCCTCCTGTAGGCCCGCCTATAATCTCCCCCTCTGGATTTACACAAAAGCTCATGCCATAAAAATCATGGACCTCCTCACTTCCAACCCTATTGACCCTCATTATAAAGACGCAGTTTGCTATGGCATTACCTGTAATAACTGACTGCCAGAGGTGCTGCGACTTAAATGCACAGGCTGTGGGAGAAAAGATAATATCCGCACCCTTTAATGCCAGAACCCTTGCTGCCTCAGGATATAGATTATCCCATGAAATCTGTATCCCGATTGTGCAATAATCTGTGTTAAAAACATTTATACCCCTATCACCGGTTGAAAAATAGTATCTCTCCTCCCACAGAGGTATATCAGGGATATGGATCTTTCTGTATACACCTATGTTCTTTCCATTGTTACCGATAACAACGCAACTATTAAAGTATCTTGAACCCTGTCTTTCAAAGATAGGCAGGATGATCACGATATTATGTTTTTTCGCCTGCTCCCTGAAGGCTGCTACAACATCACCTCTTATTGTATCAGCAAGGCTAAATGCACTGTCATCCCTGTCCCTGGGAAACCACTGGAGATTAAACAACTCCTGAAAGCAGACAATCCTGGCGCCCTCTTTTGCGGCAAGCCCAAGGACCTCGAGTGCCTTATGCGTATTGCTTTCCTTATCACTGGAGCATGCGAACTGGATACCGGCTATCTTCACATTCAACTCTTTTTACATCAAGGCTTCCCAACAAAGGTATCAGATTCAAAATCCCATTTCAAGGAAAAAGAGGTGATGCACAATGAATCATCAGGTATAGCGTCAACTAGCTATACCAGCCAACTAACTAATAGTTCTCTGCCAAAAGTTCATAATATGCCCTTGGATGAGCACAGGCAGGACATGACTCAGGTGCCTCGGTTCCCTCGTAGACATAACCACAGTTCCTGCATCTCCATTTTATAGGCGAGGGTCTCTTGAAAACCATGCCATTTTCTATGTTTGATAGCAATTTACGATATCTTTTTTCGTGTTCCCTTTCAACCTTTGCTATCTCTTCAAATACCTTTGCTATCTCTTCAAAACCCTCTTTTCTTGCAACCTCAGCGGCCTCGGGGTAAAGTTTTGTCCATTCCATATTCTCTCCGCCTGCTGCCTCCTCAAGGTTTGTCTTGGTATCCCCTATGATCCCTGCTGGATATGATGCTGTGATCTCTAAATCACCACCCTCGAGAAATTTAAAAAATCTCTTTGCATGCTCCTTTTCATTATCTGCAGTGTCTGCAAATATCCAGGATATCTGCTCGTAACCCTCCTTTTTTGCCTGGGAGGAAAAGTAAGTATATCTGTTTCTTGCCTGCGATTCACCTGCAAAAGACTTAAGTAGATGTTTCTCTGTCTCTGTTCCCTTAATGCTCTTCATAGTAACCTCCTGAGAATATCTCAATTTTATATGAATGAGAATAATGCAGATTTCAGACATTGTCAATACCGCCATATTACAGACTAAAGGCTATAGCGCATAGGCTACCGGCGCTTTTTGAATACTAATTTTATTTAAAAAGATTGACTAAAGGCTGTATAGGATGGTAATTTTATTGTCATGTTTGGACTTGGTCTTCCAGAGCTTATTATAATACTCGTTATTATCCTTATGGTCTTTGGTGTTGGCAAATTGCCTGAGATTGGCGGCGCTATAGGCAAAGGGATAAGAAGTTTTAAAAAGGCAACAAAAGAACCTGAAACCCCTGAGGGCAATGAAAAGAAGAAAGAGATAAAAGACAGGGATAAAAACCCTGAAGCATAGTGAATCAAAAGGTCTTAATAGGCATTGGCTCAAACATAGGGGACAAGATAAACAATTGCATAATAGCAATCAAAAAGATAAAAGAAGACAGAGGGATGGTCTTATTGAAGCAGTCCTCCTTCTACCTTACATCGCCTGTATCTGATATAATGCAGGATGATTTTATAAACTGTGCTATAAGCATAAACTGGGATTCAACGCCCACTGAGTTAATAAGAATGCTGAACATAATTGAGAAAGATATGGGAAGGAAAAGAGATATCCCAAAGGGTCCAAGGATAATAGATCTGGACATAATATTTTTTGGTGATATGGTCCTTGAAACAGATTTATTAAAGATACCGCATCCTGAGGCGCATAGACGAGGGTTTGTTATCATGCCATGCATAGAGATAGAACCTGAGATTATCCATCCTGTTTTTCATAAGAAATTTAAAGATTTTCTTACTGAAATAGGGGATGGGCAGAAAATAGTAAAACTATAACGTTTAGGGGGCAGTATGAAATTCTTTATTGACACAGCAAACATAGAAGAGATTAAAAAGGCCATTGATATGGGTCTTGTAGATGGGGTTACAACAAACCCTACACTGCTTTCAAAAGAAAAAAGGGATCCAAACCTTGTAATAAGGGAGATAATGTCCATTGTATCCGGCCCTGTGAGTCTTGAGGTTATATCAAAGGATACTGAGGGTATGTGCAGGGAGGCAAGGGAATTGGCATCACTCGGTGGAAATGCTGTTATAAAGATACCAATGACAGAGGACGGCATTAAGGCTGTGCGGGTATTATCTCAGGAGGGGATAAAGACCAATGTAACACTTATTTTCCAGCCCCTTCAGGCATTGATAGCTGCAAAGGCAGGTGCCACATATGTAAGCCCCTTTATAGGAAGACTGGACGATATATCCTCAAGAGGCATGGGGATTGTGGAGGATATAGCAACAATCTTTAATAATTATGGTTTTGAAACTGAGATCATTGTGGCAAGCATAAGAAATCCGATTCATGTGCTGGATGCTGCGCTCATTGGTGCTGATATTGCAACAATACCATTTAATGTCCTCAGACAGCTCATCACTCATCCCTTGACAGATATTGGCCTTGAGAAATTTTTGAGGGATTGGGGCTCTATAGGACGCTAATCCTTTATAGATCCTTTCTGTTTTCAATAGAGCTTTTTATTGTCTGGGCATCGGTGTAGATAATATCGCCACCCACAGGGATACCAAAGGCAATCCTTGTAACCCTAACGTGGAAATCCTTAAGGATCTCGCTTATATAATGGGCGGTGGTATTCCCCTCTATATTTGGATTTGTTGCCACTATTATCTCTTTTATGCCTTCGTTTTTTATCCTTTCCTTCAGTTCATTTATGTGTATGTCGTCTGGGCCTACACCATCCAGGGGGTTTATAACACCATGGAGGATATGGAATCTATATCTATTAGGATAGGATGATTCTATTACCATCATGTGGGATGGCTCCTCAACAACACATAGAACCTCTCGTTCCCTTCTCCCATCAGTACATATCTCGCATGGGTCTCTGTCCGTAAGGTTATAGCAGATGCTGCAGAGCCTTATCTTTTCTTTTATGTCCCTCAGGCTTTCAGAAAGATCAGTGATATAGGATTCATCTGAATTAAGAAGAAAAAATGCCAGCCTTGTAGCTGTCTTTCTACCTATTCCTGGCAGTCTCATTAAGTTTACAACAAGATTTTCAATAGGCTCGGGATAATACATATCTAATCAGCTACCAAAGGGAAATTGCATACCAGCAATGCCTGTAACCTTTGCCATCTCATCCTGGAGCATCTCCTTGGATTTATTTAAACCTTCATTGATAGCGGCTATTATCAGGTCCTCCAGAAGCTCTTTGTCCTTCTCCTCCCATATCTCATCGGATATCCTCACAGAGACAACCTCCTGCCTTCCATTAACAACACATGTCACCATACCGCCCCCACTTTGTGCCTCCACTGTCCTGCTGCCTACCTCCTCCTGCATCTTCTGGAGTTTTTCCTGAATCTTCTTTGCCTGTCCCAGTAATTGACTAAAATTCTTTGACATATCTCCCCTCCCTATTGGCTAAATATTGACTCTGCCTCACGGACATAGTCATATAGGTCATCAACTGTCCTCTCTCCTATATCCCTGCAGATTACACTCATCTTTTTATTAAAAAAGCCATTGAGATAGCCCTCTATCTCACCCATAATGTTTTTATCGTCCTTGATAAAACTATAATTTTTGTCAAGCACCATATGCACCCTATTATCTTGGATATCTACATCAAGTGTCTCAAATAGGGCGCTTATAAAGGGTCTTTTATCCTTCATATAATTAATAAAGCCCTTAACATCGCATGAAAACTCCTTGACATCAGATAAGGCCTCACCATGTTTATCAATTTTTTTATGCCCTTCCTGAAATTCTTGGGTTTTCTGTGCTGTTCCAGGATAGTTATCGATAGACCCTGTCTTTTCTTCGTCTATTGTCTTCTCTCCAGTGGCCCTGACATCCTCCATCCTTGATATATTAAACAGCCTTATAAAAAGCATCTCCAGCGATACCCTTGCAAGGGGGCCCTTTAGCATGCCTTCAAGGTTCAATATATGGTTGAGCATATCCTGAATCCTGTTATAGTCAATATCCTTAATCAGCACCCCTATCCTCTCATATTCCTCTTCACCTAAAAAAACAAAGGGGGGAACACCATCACACGCCTTGACAAGCATTAGTTGCCTGAAGAAGGAAACAAGACCACGGTATATCTGATAGACATCATATCCCTCATCTATTGCTTTTTCTAAAACCTCAAAGCCTTTTTTCAGGTCGCCCCTGATAACAGCCTCTGTTATTCTATAGATAACATCCCTTTCAACTATCCCTATTATATCAATAACATCCCTTTCAGTGATATAGTCCCCGCTATAGGATATTATCTGGTCAAGTATAGACTCTGCATCCCTCATACTGCCATCTGCCTCAGCAGCAATATACTGAAATATACCCTGCTCATAGCCTATGCCCTCGTTATCGCATATCCTTTTTAGCTGCTCCCCTATATCCCTTTCAGTTATTCTTCTGAAATCAAATCTCTGGCATCTTGACATAATAGTATATGGAATCTTATGAATCTCTGTTGTGGCGAGTATAAAAATATTATGTCCCGGTGGCTCCTCAAGGGTCTTTAAAAATGCATTCCTTGCCTCTGTGGTTAGCATGTGTGCCTCATCGAGGATGTATACCTTATACAAACCCTTCATGGGCATATATCGGGCTGTCTCTGTAAGCTCCCTTATATCCTCAATCTTTCGTGCTGATGCTGCGTCTATCTCTACAATATCCACAAAACTATTATTATCTATGGCAAGACAGTTTTCGCATACCCCACAGGGTTCTTCCTTGGGACCATCCTTACAGTTCACTGCCTTAGCAAGTATCCTTGCCAGGGATGTCTTTCCTACACCCCTTGGGCCTGTGAAGAGATAGGCATGGGCTATCCTGTTGTACCTGATAGAGTTTTTGATTGTCTTTATGATATGCGGCTGACCCACCACATCCTCGAATCTTTTTGGCCGCCATCTTCTTGCTATTACCGTATATGTCATCTTTCCTTCTTTTTTCTATATAATAAGACCTTTACAATAAATTGCAAAAATTGAGATTCATCATAAAAGCCAGGCTTGCTGCGGCACACAGGATAGCTGCTACCGCTGCTTTCTTCCGAACCTGACGGGGTTTACAACCTCCACGTTGCGCAGGGCCTGGCATAATTCTATCTTAATTATCTATGGCGGAGAGAGAGGGATTTGAACCCTCGGTCCCACTTTGTGGCGGGACACACGATTTCCAGTCGTGCTCCTTCGGCCTCTCGGACATCTCTCCGTGTCATCTGTTATATCATAGATGGCGAATATTAAACAAGTGGTTTCAATGCCTAACAGCGATTCTCCATAAACATTATTCATCCACCTTCTATTAATAAAAAATAGTTTTATTTTGTCCTAAACACTGCTACAGATAAAAGGAGATATTTTATTGTTGATTAATGGATAAACCAGATTTTAAGATCCCTGGGCAAGTCTTATTGCCTTTATCTTCATAAGCCTGGTTGTATTTGACCTCTCCATCTCATCGAGTTTGCTGGTAATGTATTTTATTGTCTCCTGCATACGAGGTATGACAGTGTATTCCAGGGCATTCACCCTCCGCCTTGTCTTTTCTATCTCGCTGCTCATAAGACGGATTGTCTCTTCAAGCTCTGCCATCTTTATAAGCACCGGCATAAACTCCTTGAGGGCAACTATTGCATTATCGAGTTCAGGGGATGTATGTATGTAGGAATACATACCTTGAACCTCTCCAAATGTAAACTCTAATCTAGGGACAACCACGCCCATGACCCGTGCTTTTTGCAATGTTAGTTTTATATCCTGCTTTGTGCTCTCCAGGGCATCCTCTGTTATCTGCCGCGATGAGGTTATATCTGAGATAACAAAAAATTTTAATACCTCAGGGAGTTCCGTGTCCACTCTTAGGCGGTATTCCTTATATGTATTGGCGAGTGCAATAAACTCTCTCATCAAGCCATCGAGCTTGTCCTTTAAAAGTTTATGTCCTCTTATGGCAACTACAACCCTTTTTTTTAGCCTTAAGAGCTCCATCCTTGTTGGGTTTACCGCAAGCCTTGCTGACATCCCTATCCCTTTGGCAGATATTTTTCTATATACCTGTCTCTTATCCTTTTCAATTCACCCCTTGGCAGCATGGATAGTAACTCCCAACCTATCCTCATGCTCTCCTCTATAGGACGATTTTCATCTTCCCCCTGACGGATAAATCTATCCTCAAATGCATCAGCGAATTTAACGAATAAAAGATCTACATCGCTCAATGCGGATTCACCGAGGACTACAGCAAGTTCTTTTGCATTTTTGCCCCTTGCATAGGCTGAATACAACTGATTCATGAGGTCTGCATGGTCCTCTCTTGTCTTCCCTTCCCCTATCCCCTTATCCTTTAAGCGGGAAAGGGATGGCAGGACATCCACAGGCGGATAGATTCCCCTTGCATTAAGCCCCCTGTGGATTATAATCTGACCCTCTGTTATATATCCTGTAAGATCGGGAATAGGGTGTGTCTTATCATCCTCTGGCATGGTAAGGACTGGAATCTGGGTGATAGAGCCTTTTTTTCCCTTAATCCTACCTGCCCTTTCATAAATGGTTGATAGGTCAGTATACAGATAACCAGGGTAACCTCGTCTGCCAGGGACCTCCCTTCTTGCTGCAGATATCTCCCGAAGGGCCTCACAATAATTTGTTATATCAGTCATTATAACAAGGACATGCATATCTTTTTCAAAGGCAAGGTATTCTGCAGCAGTAAGCGCCATCCTTGGGAGGGCTATCCTTTCAATAGGCGGGTCATCAGCAAGGTTAACAAATACCACAGAACGTTCTATTGCCCCTGTCCTACTAAAATCAGCAATAAAAAACTCTGCCTCCTCAAAGGTAATACCCATTGCTGCAAATACAACAGCAAATCTCTCACCAGTTTTTAAAACCTGCGCCTGTCTTGCAATCTGAACAGCAAGACGGGAATGGGGCAATCCTGACCCTGAAAAAAGAGGCAATTTCTGTCCACGGACAAGGGTATTTAAAAGGTCTATGGCGGATATCCCTGTTTGGATGAACTCATTGGGATAATCCCTGGAAAAGGGGTTCATGGGGCTGCCGTTTACATTGAGGTATTTTTCAGGTATTATGGGGGGGCTATCATCAATAGGTCTACCAAAACCATCAAAAACCCTGCCCAGCATCTCTATGGCTACACCGAGCTCCATAGCCTTGGCAAGAAATTTTACCTTTACATCCTGGGGCGAAAGACCTCTTGTCCCCTCAAAGACCTGAACCACGGCCTTATCGCCACTGATCTCAAGCACTCTACCCCTACGCATAGAACCATTAGAAAGCCTTACATCTGCCAGTTCTCCATAGGTTACCCCCTCTACGCCCTCAACAATCATAAGGGGTCCCACTATCTCTGTTACTGTTTTATATTCCTTTGCAATGCCAGCCATCTCTACCTCACCATGTTAATGAAACAATAGTGCCTTCTATCTTCTTCTCAATGATACTGAACTGTTCAAGGTCGTCTTCAGGTATGAGCTTTGCCCTGGCAATATCTTCCAGAACATCCATCCTTGTAATGGCAACAAGAGATGCACCATCCTTGAATGCCCTTTGTATACTATCGTAATAGTGCAGTATAAGCCTTAATAATCTATACTGCTTTTCTATGGATGTGCAGGTATCGATATCATCAAAGGCATTTTGATGGAGAAAATCCTCCCTTATCATCTTCGCTGCCTGTAATAGGAGCCTGTCTTCTTGGGGAAGGGCATCGATGCCCACAAGCCGAACGAGTTCTTCAAGTTCTGCCTCCCTCTGAAGAATCTCCATAGCCCTTTTTCTGTTCACTGACCATTGGGAATCAAACCTTTTATCTGAGTGTCTATCCACCACATCCTGATATAGGGAATAGGATGTAAGCCAGTTTATCGCTGGAAAATGCCGTGAAAATGCAAGCTTATCGTCAAGCCCCCAGAATACCTTCACAACCCTGAGTGTTGCCTGCACCACTGGCTCAGAGAGGTCACCCCCCGGTGGAGACACAGCGCCTATTACAGTGATGGCGCCCCTTCTCTCATCAGAACCAAGACAGACTACACTCCCTGCCCGTTCATAAAAACCAGCTATTCTGGAGCCAAGATATGCAGGATATCCCTCTTCCCCGGGCATCTCTTCAAGCCTCCCCGAGATCTCCCTCATTGCCTCTGCCCATCGGCTTGTGGAATCTGCCATAAGGGCTACAGAATAGCCCATATCCCTATAGTACTCAGCAATGGCTATACCCGTGAATACACTTGCCTCCCTTGCTGCAACAGGCATATTTGATGTATTAGCTACAAGCACGGTCCTCTCCATAAGGGGTTCACCTGATGCAGGATCCTTAAGATGGGGGAACTCCATGAGGACATCGGTCATCTCATTACCGCGCTCGCCACAGCCTACATATACAACTATCTGGGCATCTGCCCACTTGGCGAGCTGATGCTGGACTACGGTCTTTCCGCTGCCAAAGGGGCCTGGAACACAGGCGGTGCCTCCCTTTGTAATCGGAAAAAACATATCTATAACCCTCTGTCCTGTAACCATGGTCTCAACCGGGACAAGCTTCCTCTTTACAGGACGGGCCTCCCTTACGGGCCATCTCTGCACCATAGTTACATTGTGCGCGCCATCTTCACCATCTATGACAGCCACAACCTCATCCACATTACCTATTAATGGCTCTATTTTTTTAATTACGCCAGAGATGCCTGGGGGCACCATAATCTTATGGGCAATAAGGTTACTTTCTTTAACTGTGCCAAGGATATCGCCAGGCACTACCCTATTCCCTATTTTTGCAGATGGCTTGAATTCCCATTTCACCGACCTGTCTAGGGCAGGTCTCTCAGCACCACGGACAATGTATTCCCCAAAATCACAGGACAATCTATCAAGAGGTCTCTGAACACCATCATAGATGGATCTTATAAGCCCTGGTCCAAGCTCTACACTCAAGGGTTCTCCTGTTCTCCACACAGGCTGCCCAGGGCCAATGCCCTCGGTCTCCTCGTAGACCTGGATAGAATAGCTATCACCTTTTATCTCGATTATCTCCCCGAACAACCTATCCTCACCCACCCTGACCATCTCATACATCCTCGCACCCGTGAGCCCTTTGGCTACCACAAGGGGACCTGAAACCTTTATGACCTCTCCTCTAATCTCAATCATACCCCGATCCTTAATCCTTTTTATTTATATCCTTTCCAAGGATATCTATACCTATGGAACGTTCAACAGCCCGGCTCATCATAAAAAAACTTGTATGCCTGCTCCCTTCATGGGTTGGTATCAGGGTGATAACAGCACTGCTTCTGTTTTGGAACTCATTGATTGCCTCCTGGTTTCCCTCTGCCATACTCTCTGTTACAACCACAAGACCAACCTCTTGGTCTGAGGAGATAGTAATAAGTGTCTGCATGAGTTTTGCGTTATCCTCAAGGGCAATAATCTCAAACCCCATTGCCTTGAACCCCAAAATTAGGTGCTTCTCGCCTACTGCTATAGCCTTAGACATAACAATCTCTCAGCCTATTCCTTAAAAAACCAGGATCTACCCTGTTAATCCTGCCTACCACAATCAGTTTGAGATTCTGGATCTCTGTTAAAAGCCCCAGAATAAATGCGAATACCCTCTCCGGTCCTGCTGTCTGATATGCCCCATCGTGGGCAATCCTTGAAAGATAGTTCATTACCCTGTAGTCAAAGACAGATGTGTTGTCTGCCTCTTCATATTCAGAGCACTCAAATAATATATCTCCTATCTCCCCGCCTATTATAGCCCTCCAGTTTTCAATGCCGCCTACCCCTGCGAGCTCATCTATTAAATAAGTAAAATCACCGACAGGGGGGAGATATTGTTGATACCTCTTTAGGGATATACCCTGATTCAATGCCCTCCATAGGATTATGATGAGATGGGATATAACCCTGTAGCGGATATATTTTCTTATAAGCCCCGAGTCTGTCTGATGCGAATACAAGATAAGATGTCTGAGATATGCGCCATCAATCATTATGTCAAGGTTGCCTGAGCCTGTATCAAATAACTCTGAGTCTGACCATTGTGGCGATTCCCTGAAGGAAGGGGGTAGGTAACTGTAATCACCATCTGCTATTGCCAGAAGCATATCTATGGAAAAGAGACAGGGTGGAAACAGAAATGTCTTTTTTCCTACCATGGCTGTCTTGAGATTGAGATAGTCATTCTTGATAAGAAATATATCCACAGGCAGAGACAAAGGGCAGTCGCCCCTTATGGAGAAGGCAATATCATTAAAACACCTATCGAAGACAGCCGAGAAATCCTCTCCAAGCCACATAGCGCCTGGTGAAATATAATCCCTAAGGAATGTATCCTGAAGAAGGACAACAACATCATCTACCTTTTCAATATTTATCATGTTTAAAAAAAACTCTTTAGGGAGAAAACCGGACTCAAGGACGCTTATCCTGCCTGAGACAAAACCCCATTTTGGTTTATTAGGTATCTTGGGTATCACCTTAAACCCTCAAAAGAAAATAACCCTTTGGCCATGAAAGGTAATATATCTTTTCTTATATCCATAAGTATCAGGTCTAATGTCTGGTCTACCTCATAATCGTCGGTCACAAAAATAAAACCACCCCTTTCTGGAAGCATTGATGATTCATCAAGGACAATCTTTGTGTCCTCACCCCTTGTCTTATTGATTTTTGATAGAGCCTTTCTGAATACCTCTATGTCATCCCTATGAACCCTAATCCTACCCCCTGAGTTTTGAGAGATTTTTTCTAAAATTGATGTCATTAAAGACCCGTATTTTTCCTCTTCTAAACCCAAAACCCTCTCTTTTGCCTTTTCAAAGATAGTATCTATAAGCCTGTTTCTTTTTTCAAGGACCTGCTTACCTGCGGTTCCTCTGAACTGAATAAGTCTGCGATTGAACTCCTCAACTATTGCAGAGGTTTTTGCCTTATATAGTCTCTCAAACTCCTTGTCTATCTCCCTCTTTTTTTTATCTAAGAGGAGTTCAACATTCTTCTTTGCTGTCTCTACAATGCTTTTTGCATCCTTCATTGCATCTGACAGCACTGCCTCACGAATATGCTCTATCCCCATGGCACAACCACGTATTATATTGTTCTACTGCCCTAAAAACTTCAGGGCAAGAGGCTGGGTTAAAAATATAATGAACAGAACTGTTGCGAGAAGCCCCACGACTGCATATGTCTCGACGAATGCAGGAAAGAGTATTGCCCTGCCTGCTGCCTCAGGTCTTCTTGCAATGAGGGAGATGCCTGCTGCTGATGCCTCGCCCTGTTTTATAGCAGCGATAAACTGGGCAATGCCGCAGCCAAGCCCTACAAAAAACATGGCAATGCCCGTGCCAGGGGTAATCTTGATTGCCGAACCGCCTATTAATCCTGTCTGGGTCATAATAAGTATGGCAGCGATAAAGCCGTAAAATCCCTGAGTCCCTGGAAGAGCGAGCATTACGAGCATCTTGCCAAAGAGCTCTGGTTTTTCCCTTAAAACCCCTGCGCATTGATGGGCTGCGATCGCTATACCCCATGCAGAACCCGCACCAGCCAGGCCAAACGCAAGCCCGGCGCCACCATAGCAAAGACCTCTTCCCAACTCAATCCATTCAGGCGACATCCTTTCCTCCTCCATCGTTCATATTTAAAATACTAAAACTCATTCAACCACCTTTTTAATAATACATATGTTTGTATCAAAACCAAGGGGCTGAAACTGCCTTGCCCCTCCCTCATAGAACCTGCCAAAAAACTCAACAAAGATGAGCCTCATGGAGTGGACAAACGCGCCAAGGGCACTTATTAAAAAATTAAAGATATGCCCTATGGCAAGCACTATTATAAAAAAAATTATGCCCACATAAGGGATGTCCTTCAGCATCCCTGCCATGAGATTAAATGCCATTGCAACAATAGATGTTGTCAAACCAAGGGCAAGCAAACGGCAATATGACAGGATGTCGCCTATAAATGCTGTAATCCCATAGCTGCCTACAATCCCGTATAGACTTACGACACCCGCTGCAATCCTCTTGAATATCCCCTCCATTCCCCTACCCTGAGTAAATATCAATCCTAATGCACCAGCAACAAAAAGGACTATACCGGTATTCAGGAGCGTAGATGGTATATCTGTAAACACCTTCCCTGCCATGAGAAGAACCCCCGTGAGGGTTATAATCCAGCATATGCCATCTGAAAAAATCCCGATAAAATCTCTCTTCTGGTATGCACCATACATCTTGAGGGTAATGCCAAAAAACTGGTTCAACACCCCGAGCCCAATAGCTATTATCAATGCAGGTATGGTCTTGTCCATCGGGTCAATTAGGACAAATCGTTGCTGCAGTCTCAGCAGTATATTGCCCTCACCAAGATATTCGGGCCTGCATAGGTCTCCAAACCAAGAGCCTGTAATAGCGCCAAATATGATACTGCTTATACCACCATACATAAGGATACGGGAGAGATTATTTACGCCCCTGTATTGCCTTGTCTTGCTATTCAGATATGTACCTAAGATGGTGAGCATAATACCATAGCAGACATCACTGAAGCATATCCCGAAAAATACATAGAAATTAATCTGCATAAAGGGGGTTGGATCAAAACTCCTGTAATGGGGGAGACCAAACATCTCGGTAAGAAGCTGGATGGGCCTCAAAAGATATGGGACAAAGATGCTCACGGGCACATCCTCATCCGGGGCAGGATCCTCCATGGTAACCACAGATTCAGGAAATTCCTTTTCCATCATGGTGTTAAACTTATTTATATCCTTTGCCCTTATATAACCGCTTATTATATATACCCATCTACCCTCCACACCTTTCATGGCGGCTATCTGTCTATTTCTGACATTAGTCCAGTATGCCTTGAGGATCAAAAGGGGTCTCCTACCCTCACCAGGTCTCTCTCCCTGGGTCATAAGTCTCACCTTTTTTGCTGCATCTGCAAGTTTTTCCCTGTATTGCTCTATATCAGCCTCAAGCTCGAGTATACGCTCACTTATCTTCTCTCTCCTTTTAGGAAGCTGTATCTCCTCAAAGCCGATATCCTCAAGACCTTTTTTTACCTTATCAGTATCCTCTTTTAGAAACACAAACACCATCTTTATCCTTGCATCTGCCGTATCTCTCTTAGACCTGCTGCCCCCATAGGGAATCTCTTCCCATGCCGCCCATATCCATGGCTCCTTTTTGTCATCTATTAAGGGCATATTTTTCACAGGGACATATCCAATCATCATAACAATCCATTTGGTTGAATAGATTTTCTCCAGGTCAACAGGGATATCAGACAGGGGTCTAAGCTCCTCTAGCTCGCCCTCTATCTCTGATATAATTCTTTCTGCGCCTCTATATAACTCATCAAGCTCCACTGCATAACGGTAATTTTTCTCAAGGCTATAGTTAGTAAGAGCATGGTCTATCTCTTCCTCAGATGTTACAATGGGAAGAGGTGTAAGGCTTTTTATAAAACTCTCCTTTTCAGGTGAAAAGGCATTCATAAGATTTAAAATAAAATCTATTTTATTCAGGTTATTATCTGCCTCTGTTGTATTTGTTTTGAGCTGCTGGAAAGGCATATCCTCTTTAAGTGTGCCCTGGATATCTATCACCTCCATAACGCCCAGCCTATTTATGGATTTAATGAGGCGCCTGTGTGCCTGCCTTGTGGTTACAACAGTTATCTTTTTTAATGGTTCTATTGCCATGGGTTAGTCACCTATATTTCCTGTAATCTCGACAGGATCATCTTAATCTGACTTGCAATGATATGTTCAGGTATACTGTCTATATGCCTGATGGTTTCTCTGATCTCATCCTCGTATTGAGAAAGGCTTTTGATATAATCTTCCTCTACCTTTTTTTGAAATGCAGCAAGCATCTCATCCATCTCCTCGATCTTCTTTTTTCGGTATAACTCTATCTCATCCTCACAATCCCTTTCTATCTGTTTTGCCTCAATACGAGCCCTCTCCAATATTGAATCAGCCTCTTTTTCTATGGCTATGGCATCCTCCATGAGGGTATGCATATCCTCTCCTTTTATGGATTATTTATTTTTAATGAAGAGATACAGAATGTTGTCCATTCCCTATTGTTTTTCTATCATATATCAAATAGGCAAAAACCTGTCAAGTTTAATTGGACTAAAAAGCAATGATTAGGGATAATATGTGACTGAATATAGGCTATAGACATAGAAACATTTCAGGAAACTGTTTTACATCTGATTGTGGTTTCTCTAAATTTTGTTTATAATGAATTAGGGTTTTTGAAGATTGTCACAATGTCAAAGATAGGGAAAAGACAGGGATATATACCATGGTGAATCTTTTTGGATTAACACTTAAAGAGCTTGAGGATGCCATAGGTGGCACGGGCAAAGAAAGATACAGGGCAAGACAGATCTACAGATGGGTTTATAACAAAGGCGTATATGACCTCTCAATGATGGATAACATCCCAAAAGGCTTAAGGGTTTTATTTAAGGATATGTTTATTACAGAGGCTCTCAAGCCCGTTGAATACCTTACATCTACTGACGGTTCTGTGAAATTCTCCTTTAAGACAGAGGATGATAATACAGTGGAGAGTGTCCTTATACCAGAAAAAAACAGGCTGACCTTATGCGTATCGAGCCAGATAGGATGCAGGATGGCCTGTAGCTTCTGTGTAACCGGAAAGATGGGTTTCATA
Organism: Syntrophorhabdales bacterium; assembly: GCA_018052995.1. Classification (GTDB taxonomy): domain Bacteria; phylum Desulfobacterota; class Syntrophorhabdia; order Syntrophorhabdales; family Syntrophorhabdaceae; genus DTOV01. The sequence goes on from JAGPMK010000004.1 coordinate 36,436, forward strand.
AGGAATCTTGAGACGCATGAGATAATCGGTCAGGTCATTGGGGTAAAAAAGTACCTCGATGAATCTGGTAAAATTAATGATATACACCCTGAAAGGATTACCAACATTGTCTTTATGGGCATGGGTGAGCCTATGGATAATCTTGACAATGTTTTAAAGGCAATAGAGATTTTAAAGGAGCCCCTTGGTCTCGACCTCTCCAGAAGAAGGATTACTGTATCTACAGCAGGTCTCCTCGGGGGGTTAAGGAGGCTTCAGCCTGGCACAGTGGGTATTGCCATATCATTAAATGCCGCAGATGAACAAAAAAGAACAGAGATCATGCCTATCAATCGTTTGTATCCCATAAGGGATATTATAGATTTTGTCAGGCACTATAAAGGTAGCCCAAGAGAACGTATTACATTTGAGTATGTCCTCCTGAAGGACTTCAATGACTCCCTCGATGATGCAGGGATGCTCCATGAGCTCCTCAAAAACATACGGTGTAAGGTAAACCTTATACCATTTAATGAATCGCCCTATTCTCAATTCAGGACCCCTGATCAAAAGACAGTAGATAGGTTTCATTCATATCTGATTAATAAGCACATGACAGCCATAGTCAGAAATTCAAGAGGGTATGATGTAAAGGGTGCATGCGGTCAGCTTGGCATGACCTACCTGAAGTCAAAACAAATGGATATGGTCTATTATGGATAATGCCTTTATTTATACTCGAGGGGGAATATAATAGAACTCTTTGGCAACATAAACGGCTTAAATCACCTCATCAAAAGAAGACTCCTAAGGCTATACCATAAAAGAATAGAGCCATCCAAGGTAATCACGCATGACGCTGCAATGGTCATGACGATGATCTCCGTGGAGATATCAAGGCAGGTAGGCGTCCTCATCAACCGCAGGGGACTAATAGAATATGTTATTGTAGGTGACAAAAACAGGATAGAGATACCGAGACTTGCTACAGAGCGGGTGGGGAGGGCAAGGTTCAGGGGACTGAGGTTTATCCATACTCACCTGAATAATGAGCTCCTCACAAAAGAAGACCTCACTGATCTCGGGCTATTGCAGCTTGATATGGTCGGCTGCATAACAGATATTAAAGGCTCTGTTCCAGGTGCTATCCATATAGGCTATCTTATACCGGAAAACAAGAAACAAAAGGCATGGGCTTTTATGGGGCCAGTGGATATAGATGCCCTCGACCTTAATTTTACTGAGTTTATCATAGAGCTTGAGAATGAGTTTGTAAGAGAAAGGGGCGGGTTTCATCTTCTTGATGGCCAAAAAGAAAGGGCTGTCCTCATATCTGTTGTCTCCCCTGGCTCAAAAAAAATCCCAGATGACCATATAACAGAACTAAAAGAACTCTGCTATTCAGCTGGTATAACAATCCTTGATACTGTAATACAGAGACCCAAGGGGCTTCATCCCACCTACCTAATAGGCAAGGGTAAGATGGAGGAGGTGATAATGAAATGCCAGCAGCTTGGTGCTGATTTAATTGTCTTTGATGAGGGATTAACCCCTGGCCAGATAAACAATATATCATCCATAACAGAACTGAATGTTATTGACCGTAATCAGCTCATACTTGACATATTTGCCCAGAGGGCAAAGACAAATGAGGCAAAAATACAGGTCGAGCTTGCACAATTAAGATATATACTTCCAAGGCTTGCAGGCATAAACACTGCCTTTTCAAGGATAACAGGTCGTATTGGGACAAGGGGTCCTGGCGAGACAAAGCTTGATGTGGATAAACGAAGGATCAGAGAGAAGATTGCATTCCTTGAGAGAAGACTCAGGGATATAGAAGAAATAAGGGATAGGAAAAGGGAGAGGAGAAGGGCATCAGGGATACCAGTGGTATCCATAGTGGGTTACACAAATTCTGGCAAATCAACACTCCTGAATCTTTTAACAAAAAGTAGGGTAGAGGTCCAGGACATGGCTTTCAGCACTTTAAATCCTACAACAAGGATCATAAAATATCCTGAAAGAAAAGACATAATCCTTACAGATACCGTGGGTTTTATAAAAAATCTCCCCGATGTTCTGCTTAAGGCATTCATAGCCACCCTTGAGGAATTGCTGGATGCCGATCTACTGCTCCATCTTGTAGATGTAAGTTCCCCTGATTTCGAAGAGAGAATCAGGGTGGTTGATGAGATATTAAGACTGCTTAATCTCCATAACAAGGAAAGACTGATTGTCTTTAATAAGATAGATAAAACAGACCGATTTTTTATAAAATATGTTGAAAATAGATACAATGCTGTATCCATATCGTGTGTAAAAAAGGAGGGGATAGAGAGGCTTGTGGAAACCATAGAGAATAGAATAAAATCATTAAGATAAGAAACCTTGCAAAAAAGATAACCACTACAGCCGTCTTTAGTTTTTTAAGAAATCGAGAAATAGCATTAATTTATCCTTTTCCTTTAAAGATAAGACTTTGCAATAGGTCTTGATAAAAAGCTTGAATAAAAAGAAAATTTTTTATATTTTATATTTTATTTTAAAGATAAAATCTAAAGAGGTGCTAAATGGAAAAAGTAGGGAGTGTATTAGAAAAGAAAGGTTCCACTGTATGGACTATAAGTCCAGATGCAATAGTTTACCGTGCCCTTGAGATGATGAGCAATAAAGGGGTAGGTGCCCTTGTAGTAGTAAATGAAAAAGGCAAGGTCGAGGGTATTATATCAGAGCGTGACTATGCAAGAAAGGTGATACTTCAGGGTAAATCATCAAAGGAGACCTATGTCAAGGAGATCATGACTACTGAACTCTTTGTGGTTAATCGATCCACAAGCCTTGAAGAGTGTATGGGCATTATGACAGAAAAAAGGATACGACATCTCCCTGTAATCGAAGACGACAAGCTTATTGGCATAATATCCATAGGAGATGTTCTTAAGGCGATCATTGAGGCTCAGGGCATAATGATCGAGCATCTGAGCAATTATATTATGGGAGGTTATGTATAAGACAAAAATTAAACTGTAATGTAACACCCTTTATTACAAAGCTGTCGAATAACATAATTAAATACATTTTTATAATTTTATGCCCCGTGGCTAAGGCGGGGCATTTTATTTTATTATTCACAACCCTTTAAAGGTCTCGAGGATGATAAAAATTTTTCTGATTTTGCAAAATTTTTATTGAAAAAGATCAAAAGAGTTTGATAAAATTTTCACAAGTAGTATAAACATACACAACAATGAAGGGGATCTCTTATAATCAAAAACATTTTGGCACAAACTTTGCAAATTTTTTATAATAATGAATAGATGGCTCACAAAATGATGGATGATATCTGTGCCCACATAACTGACATAGCTGCCAACGCCATATCTGCAGAGGCGAAAAAAGTTTTTGTTTTTTTGGAAAAAAGCATCATCAATAATAGGTTGTATCTAAAGGTATCTGATAATGGAAAGGGGATGGATGAAGAGACTGTTAAAAGGGTTATTGATCCTTTTTTCTCTACAAAAACAGGGCGTAAGGTAGGGCTAGGCATCCCTCTACTTAAGGGCACTGCTGAGACCTGCGGTGGCTATTTTAATATAAAAAGCAATCCAGGTAAAGGCACTGAGATAGAGGCATCCTTTCAGCTGGACCACCCTGACCTACCACCTATAGGAAGGCTGAAGGATACCATCCTAATACTTACTGTAAGCAATCCAGAGGCTGATTTTTTATTCAACATAAAAAACGACGTCGTCAATTTCATCTTTGATACTGAGGAAATAAAGGGACTCCTAGATGGTATGCCCATTAACAGTCCTGAAGTGATAAAATTTTTAACCAATTATCTTGACGAACATCTGAAATTTATTTAATGTTAACAGTAAAAGAAGGAGGGGATTAATCATGAAGTTAGAAGATCTAAAAAAGATAAGGGAACAGGCATCCAGGGATATTGAATTAAGACAGAAACAGGCAAGGGTGAAGATAGTGGTTGGCATGGGAACGAGCGGGATAGCAGCAGGCGCCCGGGATGTCCTGAAGGCTCTCCTTGATGAGATAGCCAGTCGCAATCTCACCGATGTTATGGTGACCCAGACAGGAGAAAAGGGCCTGGCCTCCCATGAACCCATAATTGAGGTCCATGAAGAGGGCAGGGATGTGGTTATCTATGGAAATATCGATGCGGATAAGGCAAGAAAGATTATTGCCGAACACATAGTAAATCACAATCCTGTTTCAGAGTATGTAATAGAAGTTAAATAAAACAGGGGGTGATTATCTTGACCAGAGAAGAGATACTAAAGAAGTATGACCCAAGCCTTGATAACATACTCTATATACTCCATGACCTTCAAGACAACAACCCGCAGCACTATATTGCAAAAGAGGATATAGAGGCATGTGCCAATTATCTGAATATCCCCTATAGTTATATTCGTGGTGTGGTGACCTTTTACTCCATGTTCAGTCTGCAGCCAAGAGGCCGTTATATTATCAGGCTCTGTGAATCGCCTCCATGCCACCTAATGGGTTCAGAATCGCTCCTTGAATATCTGAAAAAGAGGCTAAAGGTGAACATAGGCGAGACTACAGGGGATGGTGTGTTTACCCTTGAGCTTACAAGCTGCCTCGGCATATGCGGTGTAGCCCCTGCCATGATGATAAACGAAGAGATGGTAGGCAATCTCACGCCTGAAAAGGTTGATGCCATCCTCGAAGAAAGGAGACAGACCTCATGAATATTGTCCGTAACCATATATTGATCAGTATAGATGCGGGCACCATTATGTCTGGTGCCAGGGCTGTAGAAGATGCCCTTATAAAAGAATTAACAAAATACGGGCTGGATAAGGAGATATCTGTCCTTGAGACAGGGAGCCTTGGAATAACAGGAAGGGGTGTTGTCCTTGTTGTATACCCTGAGGGTATCTACTATGCCAATGTCACAGCAAAGGATGTCCCTGAACTTGTGGAGGAACATCTGTTAAAAGGCAGGCCATTAAAAAGGCTTATCCTGACCGAGGCGCCAAAAAGGACCATTATAATAAAAGAAAAAACTGGTCTTTTAAAGGAACAGCCAAGAATAGTTTTGAAGAATTGTGGATTCATAAACCCTGAGAATATAGATGAATACATAGCTGCCGGCGGATATGAGGCAATTGCAAAAGCCTTACAGACCATGACCCCTGTGGATGTGGTAAATGAGGTTAAGGAATCAGGGCTTTTGGGAAGAGGTGGCGCTGGCTTTCCAACAGGTCTTAAGTGGGAATTCGCCATCAAAACACCAGGGGATGAAAAATTCGTCATATGTAATGCCGACGAGGGTGAGCCAGGGACATTCAAGGATAGGCTCATCCTTGAGGGAGATCCCCACAAACTTATAGAAGGCATGCTTATTGCAGGTTATGCAATAAAGGCTACAGTGGGTTTTGTGTATATAAGGGGAGAATATAGTCTCTCTATAGAGCGTATTGAAAAGGCAATAGCAGATGCAAGGGCATACGGGCTCCTCGGGAAGAACATACTCGAGAGTAGTTTCAATTTTGATATATTTGTAAAAAAAGGTGCCGGGGCATATATATGCGGTGAAGAGACAGCACTCATTGAATCCCTTGAAGGTAAGAGAGGCCACCCAAGAAACAAACCGCCTTTTCCGATAAATGCAGGTCTCTGGGGAAAACCAACCCTTGTGAATAATGTGGAGACACTGGCAAATGTCCCTGAGATTATAAGAAATGGTGCAGCATGGTATAAAGGTTATGGCACAGAAAAATGCAGCGGGACAAAGGTCTACACCATACTTGGTCATGTGGCAACACCTGGACTTATAGAGACACAGATGGGCACTACCCTGAAAGAGATCATATTTGAATACGGTGGCGGCATAAAGGATGGAAAGGCATTTAAGGGTGCCCTCATAGGTGGTGCAGCAGGTGCCTTCATAGGCTCAGAGATGCTTGATGTGAAGATGGATTTTATAAACCTGAGAGAATATGCGGCAGCCCTTGGTTCCGGTGCAATCCTTGTAATGAACGAGGAGACAGATATGGTGGATATGCTAAAAAGCGTCCTCCATTTCTTTAAACATGAATCATGTGGACACTGCGTGCCGTGTCGACTCGGAACAGCGAAGCTTGTGGACATAATAGACAGGTTTGCCCTATCTAAAGGTAAAAGGAAGGATATTGATGACCTCATAGATATAACCCAAGTAATGAAAGGCGCATCGTTCTGCCCCCTTGGACAATCAGTTTCCCTGCCAGTCTCAAGTGCACTGAAATATTTCAGGGATGAATTCATGGCAAGGGTATCTTAGGAGATGAACATAATAAAAACTCATTTAAAAAGGATAAGACTATGATCAAGGCAACTATTAATAATATAGAGGTAGAGGTTAAGGAAGGGACAACTATCCTTGAGGCTGCAAAAAAGGCTGGTTTTATTATACCCACCCTGTGCTACCATCCAGATCTAAAACCAAAGGGTTCATGCGGCATATGTGTGGTAGAGGTAGAGGGCATGCCAGCCCTTAAAAGGGCATGCATGACCGAGGTAGTCAATGGCTGGAGAATACACACAAATACCCCATCTGTAAGGACCACAAGAAAGACTTTAGTAGAACTTATACTTGCAGACCATGATATGGACTGCCCTACTTGTATAAAAAATAACCGTTGTGAGCTGCAGAGCCTGGCGGCAACGCTCGGCATCACAGATATTAGATACAGAAAGAGTGATGAAGCCAAAAAGAAGATAGACGATACAAGCCTATCCATCGTGAGAAATCCCAATAAGTGTATCCTCTGCGAAAGATGCATCCAGGTATGTGAGGAGATCCAGACGGTCAATGCCCTTGCATTAAGTAAAAGAGGCTCAGAGACTATTATTACGGATGCATTTGATGTGGGGATTGGAAACAGTGTGTGTGTAAATTGCGGACAATGCACTGTGTTCTGCCCTGTAGGTGCACTATATGAAAAAAGCGATATAGAAAAGGTCTGGGAGGCAATCAATGACCCTGAAAAACATGTGGTAGTCCAGGAGGCGCCTGCCATAAGGGCGATGCTTGGCGAGGAGTTCGGTATGGAGCCTGGAACACTTGTGGCAGGAAAAATGCATGCAGCCCTTAGAAGGATGAGGTTTGATGCAGTCTTTGACACGAATTTTACTGCTGATTTAACCATCCTTGAGGAGGGGACAGAGATAGTAGGCAGGATAACAGGCGGCGGAAAACTACCTGTTATCACATCATGTAGCCCTGGCTGGGTAAAATTCATGGAGACATTCTATCCACATCTGTCAGAGTATGTATCAACTGCAAAATCTCCACAGCAGATGTTCGGCGCCCTTTCAAAGACATATTATGCAGAGATAAAAGGCATCCCCCCTGAAAAGATAGTGTCTGTATCTATTATGCCCTGCACTGCAAAGAAGTTTGAATGCAAAAGACCTGAGATGACAGATAGTGGTTATACTGATGTGGATTATGTTCTCACTACCAGAGAGATTGCAAGGATGTTGAAGGAGGCAGGCATTGACTTAAAAGATATGCCTGATGAGCCTGCTGATGACCCAATGGGTGAATATACAGGGGCTGCGACAATCTTTGGTGTAACAGGCGGTGTTATGGAGGCCGCACTTCGTTCAGCATACTTCCTTGTTACAGGCAGAGAGCTTGAGAATGTGGACATTGTGGCTGTAAGGGGTATGGAAGGCATCAAAGAGGCAGAGATAGACGTGGGTGGTTTAAAATTAAAGGTTGCCGTTGCCCATGGCCTTGGCAATGCCCGTAAGATACTTGATAAGGTAACAGGGCAACTCAAAAATAATGGCAAGAGCGAATATCATGCCATTGAGATTATGGCATGTCCAGGTGGATGTGTAGGTGGCGGTGGTCAGCCCTGGGGTAGCGATATGGCACGAAGGGCACGTAGAGGAGAGACCCTCCTTGAGGAAGATAGGTCCCTACCTTATCGTCGTTCCCATGAAAATCCATCAATAAAACTTGTATATGAACGATACCTTGAAAAACCAAATTCAGAAAAGGCACACCATCTCCTGCATACGCACTATTTCAAAAGAAGCAGGATTGACGGGAAGATAATAAATGATTGAAGAATTTTTATTGAGTCATAAGGAGGAGAGATGGATTTAGAACATCAATGTCAATGTGCCCAGCTTAATGAAGAAGAATTATATCCAAGACTCGAAGAGATGATAGAGCAGCATAAAGGAAGACCAACGGAGTTAATTATGGCACTCCACAAGGCACAGAACCTCTTTGGCTATCTCCCGAAAAAAGCACAGGAGATAATATCAGAGAGACTGAATGTCCCTATCAGCACTGTGTGTGGGGTCATATCCTTTTACAGTTTTTTTTCTACAGTCCCGAAGGGCCGTCACACCATAAAGGTATGTCTTGGCACAGCATGCTATGTTCGAGGAGGCCAGCGGACCCTTGAAAGGGTTGAAAAAGAACTCAAAACAAAGGTAGGGGGCACAACAGAAGATAGGCGCTTCTCTGTTGATGTTGTGCGTTGCATTGGTGCCTGCGGATTAGCACCCGCCATGCTTGTAGATAATGATGTATATGGCAGGGTTAAATCCACAAAGATTATGGACATACTCAAAAAATACGAGTAAGGAGGAAAAATGGCTACAGAACTGTTTCGTGCACATTTGCTGGTCTGTGCAGGTGCCGCATGTGTCTCTTCAGGGTGTCGCGAGATACGCGATGCCTTTATTATAAAGATCCGTGAATATGGGCTTCAGGATGAGGTTAAGGTAATAGAGACAGGCTGTGTTGGCTCATGTGATTTAGGACCCCTTGCCCTGGTATACCCTGAAGGTATATTTTATCAGAAGCTTAAACCTGAAGACGCTGATACCATTGTATCAGAACACCTCCTAAAGGGGAGGATTGTTGAACATCTACTTTACAAGGAGCCCATAACAGCAAAGGCTGTGCCCTCCCTCAAAAGCATAGATTTTTTCAAATATCAGGAAAAGGTTGTTCTAAGAAACTGCGGTATAATCAACCCCCTTAATATTGAGGAGTATATTGCAAGGGATGGCTACATGGCACTGGGCAAGGTCCTCACCTCCATGACCCAAGATGAGGTAATAGAGGAGGTGACAAAATCTGGCTTAAGGGGTAGGGGCGGCGGAGGCTTCCCCACCGGGCTAAAATGGAAATTTGCCCGACAGGCAGAGGGTGATGTAAAATATGTTGTCTGTAATGCTGACGAGGGCGACCCTGGGGCATTCATGGACAGGAGTGTCCTTGAGGGCGACCCCCACAGCGTGATAGAGGCAATGGCAATAGCAGGCTATGCCATAGGGGCAAAACAGGGTTATGTCTATGTCAGGGCAGAATATCCCCTTGCCATAGAACGTCTCACATGGGCAATAGGGCAGGCAAGGGAATATAAATTCCTTGGCAAAAACATCTTTGAAACAGATTTTGACTTTGATCTCGATATTAGGATAGGTGCTGGTGCCTTTGTCTGCGGGGAGGAGACAGCCCTTATGATATCCATAGAGGGAAAAAGGGGTGAACCAAGACCAAGACCGCCTTATCCTGTTGTGAAGGGACTCTTTGATTCACCTACGCTTCTCAATAACGTGGAGACCTATGCAAACATACCTGCCATTATTCTTAAAGGCGCTAATTGGTATGCCCAGTTCGGCACTGAAAAAAGCAAAGGCACAAAGGTATTCGCCCTTGCAGGCGCAGTAAATAATACAGGCCTTGTTGAGGTCCCCATGGGGACAAGGCTTGGTGACCTCATATTCAATATAGGTGGTGGGATAAAAAATAAGAAAAAATTCAAGGCAGCCCAGCTTGGAGGACCATCTGGCGGATGTATACCTATTCAGCATTTAAACACACCCATAGATTATGAATCAGTTGTTCAGTTGGGTGCAATTGTGGGTTCAGGGGGTCTAATTGTAGCCGACGAAGACACATGTATGGTTGACTTTGCCCGTTTCTTTCTTGATTTTACCCAGGATGAGTCGTGCGGCAAGTGCCCACCCTGTAGAATAGGCACAAAGAGGATGCTTGAGATTCTGACCCGTATTACCCATGGCGAGGGACAGGAAGATGATATAGATAAGCTTGTAGAGCTTGCAACGCGTATCAAGCAATCAGCCCTGTGCGGGCTCGGGCAGACAGCACCTAACCCTGTCTTATCAACGCTCCGTTTCTTCAGGGATGAATACGAGGAGCATATAAGGGATAAGAGGTGTGCTGCAGGCGTATGTAGTTCCCTCTTTGATGCACCCTGTCAGAATGCATGCCCCACAGACCAGAATGCCTGGGGGTATGTAACGCTTATCAGCGAGGGAAGATTCAAAGAGGCAATATCTGTAATAAAGGCAGATAACCCCTTCCCTGGCGTATGCGGAAGGGTCTGTTTCCATCCCTGCGAGAGCAAATGTAGAAGGGCGCAGATTGATGAACCTGTTGCTATATGTGCACTGAAAAGGTTTGTAGCTGACTATGACAGAAACTCCTTTGAGCCCTTTAAACCTGGGATTGCACCGTCAAACAACAAAAAGGTGGCTATAATAGGCGCAGGCCCTGCAGGTCTTACAACAGCCTATTATCTTGCATGTAAAGGTTATAAGGTTACAGTGTTTGAGGCACTTCCTGTTGCAGGCGGTATGCTTGCAGTAGGCATCCCTGATTACAGGTTACCAAGAGAGATACTCGATTACGAGGTAAAAACAATAACAGACCTGGGGGTTGAGATAAAATATAATACTGCTTTAGGCAAAGACATCACTATTGAAGGGCTTTCAAGGGATGGATATTCTGCTATACTCCTCGCAACAGGTGCACATAAAGGTCAGATGCTCGGTATCCCAGGAGATGGGGCAGAGGGTGTTCTTGATGGCATCACCTTCCTCCGCAACCTGAATCTTGGAAAGGCAGTAAAGGTAGAGGGGAATGTGGCAGTGATAGGCGGGGGGAATGTGGCAATAGATGCGGCAAGATCTGCCCTTAGGATAGGCGCCAAGGATGTCTTTGTGCTATATCGTCGGGAGAAGGAGGATATGCCTGCATATGATGAGGAGATTGCAGAGGCAGAGAAAGAGGGTGTAAAGATACATACCCTTGTGGCGCCAAAAAGCATCATTGAAAAGGCCGGCAAGGTCCAGGCAATTGAATGTGTCCGCATGTCCCTGGGAGAGTTTGATGCTGGAGGAAGGCGTAAACCCATTCCCATTGAGGGGTCAGAATTCACAATCCCTGTAGAGACAGTTATTGCTGCCATCGGGCAGGTGCCTGATACATCCTATCTGAACGGTGATGGTATTAAGGTGGCAAGAAACGGAACCATTGAGGTGGATACAAAGAGCCTCTCAACAGCAAAAACCGGTGTCTTTGCAGCTGGTGATAATGTAAGGGGACCAGCAAGTGTTGTAGAGGCGATTTCAGATGGCAAAAAATCAGCCCGGTCAATAGATATCTATCTTGGCGGCGATGGAG
>JAGPMK010000004.1:48011-63281 GCA_018052995.1 Syntrophorhabdales bacterium
TCAACAGCAAAAACCGGTGTCTTTGCAGCTGGTGATAATGTAAGGGGACCAGCAAGTGTTGTAGAGGCGATTTCAGATGGCAAAAAATCAGCCCGGTCAATAGATATCTATCTTGGCGGCGATGGAGCTATTGCGCCATCATACAGAGAGCAACTCCTTTCAGTGAGGGTATCCTATAATGAAGAGGAATATCAAAAGGAAAGGGATAGAGAAGAGATACCTCAGCTACCTCTTACTGAGAGATATAGGAGTTTCAAGGAGGTTGTCTTAGGCTATCCCTTAAAAAAGGCTATTGAAGAGGCAAAAAGATGTCTTCACTGCTATGCAAGAGAAGGTGAAGGTATAAGCGAAGAAAAAGTAGAAGGAGAATAGAGCCATATGATTAGACTGTCCATTAATGGAAAGGAGATAGAGGTAGAGAAAGGCAGTACCGTCCTCGAGGCAGCAAGAAAGGCAAACATTCGAATACCAACCCTCTGCTACCTTCCCGAGGTTCAGGCAATAGGTGCCTGCAGGGTCTGTCTTGTTGAGGTGGAGGGTAATGGCAATCTTCAGGCTGCATGCGTCCATCCTGTTTTTGATGGGATGAAGGTCCATACAAATACAGAAAGGGTAAGACATGCCAGGAGATTTTCTGTTGAGATGATACTTTCCAATCATCCCATGGATTGTCTTGCCTGCCCAAGAAACCTAAACTGTGAGCTTCAGAATATAGCCCATGAGCTTGGTATTAATGAGATAAGATTTACAGGAGAAAAGAGCACAGGTGTTATAGATGAGTCATCCCCTTCTATAAGAAGAGACAACAATAAATGCATTCTCTGTCGGCGCTGTGTCACTGTATGCGAGAACATTCAGTCGGTAAGCGCCCTATCATTGCAGGGAAGAGGTTTTGAAACCCAGGTAATGCCAGCATTCGGAAACGGTTTAGGTGAGGTGGCATGCACTAATTGTGGCCAGTGCACCCTTGTGTGCCCTGTAGGGGCAATAACAGAAAAAAATGACACATCTAAGGTATGGGATGCCCTGTCAGACCCCACAAAATTCGTAATCATTCAGGATGCCCCTGCTGTTAGAGCTGCCCTGGGTGAGGAGTTTGGATATCCTCCAGGGACACTTGTTACAGGAAAGATGCTTTCTGCTGCAAGGATGCTCGGTTTTGACAGGGTATTTGATACGAACTTTTCAGCTGACCTTACCATCATTGAGGAGGGCAGCGAACTATTAAAAAGGGTAAAAGAGGGTGGCAGGCTACCCCTTATCACAAGCTGTAGCCCTGGATGGATTAAATTTATAGAACACTTTTACCCTGAACTTTTACCGCATCTGTCAACCTGCAAATCACCCCATCAGATGCTTGGGGCATTATGCAAGACATATTTTGCAGAAAAGGCAGGGGTCAATCCAAAGGACATGGTTGTTGTATCTGTTATGCCATGCACTGCCAAAAAATTTGAATGCACAAGGCCTGAGATGACAGATAGTGGCTACAAGGATGTGGATTATGTGCTTACAACCCGTGAATTTGCAAGGATGATTAAAGAGGCAGGCATTGATTTCAGGAGCCTTGGAGACGGCGCATATGATGACCCTATGGGTGAGTATACAGGTGCAGCCACCATATTCGGGGCAACAGGTGGTGTTATGGAGGCAGCCCTTAGAACAGCCTATGAGCTTGCCACTGGTAAGACCCTGGAGAATCTTGACTTTGTTGCTGTTAGGGGTTTAAGTGGTATAAAAGAGGCAACTGTTTCTGTGGAAGGCATAGGGGATGTAAAGGTAGCTGTTGCCCATGGCCTTGGAAATGCAAGAAAGATTATGGAGAGGATAAAAAGCGGCGAGGCGGATTATCACTTCATAGAGATCATGGCATGCCCTGGTGGCTGTGTAGGTGGTGGAGGCCAGCCTATCCCAGTAAATACAGAGATAAGAAAACTCAGGGCACAGGCACTCTACAATGAGGATAAGTCATTAAAATACAGAAAATCACATGAGAATCCATCCATCAAAAAGATATACGAGGAGTTTTTGAAAGAGCCCTTGGGCGAGAGATCCCATAAACTGCTCCATACAAAATACACGCCGAGGGATAGATATTAGGCCTACATAAAAGGTAGTTTCAGATGCTATATCGTCTAGAAAGGGACCTCTTGGGTGGGATGGAGGTCCCAAAAAAATTTACCAAAAAAGTGCAACTTTTTTTATCGAGTAAAAGCTGGAAAGTAATATTCTGTCCTAACGAACCAACAGAACCCTGTCCATCCGAAGAGAAAAAGTTAAATAAGGCAGGCAGACAATGACTGACACAACCCTAAGTGAGACCCCTCGGGGGAGCAGGCTTCATATTGCCATATTCGGCAGGAGAAATGCAGGTAAATCGAGCCTCATTAATGCCCTCACAAACCAAAATATTGCCATTGTCTCAGATGTGCCAGGGACCACTACGGACCCAGTATATAAATCCATGGAGATACTCCCTATAGGACCTGTTGTCCTTATTGATACAGCAGGGATTGATGATGTGGGCGAGCTTGGCAGGTTAAGGATTGAAAAGGCATACAGTGTTCTTGCAAAGACAGACCTCCTGCTTCTTGTTCTGGACCCATCGAATATAGAGGGGAATTTTGAAGAAGAGGTTATTGCACAGGCAAAGGCAAATAATGTGCCTGTAATTGGCGTCCTCAACAAGTCTGACCTATATCCAGATGTCAATCCAGAGATATTTAAAAATAGGTTTGATATACCCATCATACCGGTTAGCGCATTAAACAAACAGGGTATCTATGAACTTAAGATGGCAATGATTAAACATGCACCAAAGGACTGGGTATCCCCCACCATCTTGGGGGATCTCATCTCCCCTGGCGATATAGTTATCCTTGTTGTGCCCATAGACCTCGCAGCACCTAAAGGTAGGTTGATACTGCCACAGGTTCAGACAATAAGAGACATACTTGATAATGATGCCATGGCCTATGTGGTGAAAGAGAGGGAGTTAAAGGCAGCAATTGGAAGCCTTAATAAAAAGCCCCGTCTTGTTGTAACAGATTCCCAGGCGTTTCTTAAGGTAGCAGCAGATACCCCAAGGGATGTGCCCATGACATCATTTTCCATACTCTTTGCCCGCTATAAAGGGGATCTGCCTGCGCTTGTTAAGGGCATCAAGGCAATAGAAAACTTAGTCCCAGGGGATAAGGTGCTTGTTGCAGAGGCATGCACCCACCACAGGGTGGAGGATGATATAGGGACCGTAAAGATCCCCAGATGGCTCAGACAATTTGTAGGGGGCGAGCTTGATTTTAGCTGGGCCAGTGGATACGAATTACCCCATAATATTAAGGACTACAAGCTTATTATACACTGCGGTGCATGTATGATAAATAGAAAGGAGATGCTCCATCGACTAATGGAGGCAGAAAAGGCAGATGTTCCAATAGCAAATTACGGGGTGGTTATTGCCTACACCCTGGGTATTTTAAGACGCGCCCTTGAGCCTTTTCCAGAAGTAAGAGGACTATTAGAAGAAAAAGGATAATATCTTCCAGCAATCCGAGGGATCGGCTATAATCATCGGGGGGTTAATCAGGTACCCTGCCTACCGTAGAGAGGCATTTTTCTTTAGCTGCCTGTGTCCAGAGATGATAAACGGTAGTTGGGTTATGAGACCTATTGGCTGCAACCTTGTTTATAAATTCTTGACAAAAAAGTTGTTATACCATATAATTAGTGACCTAAATTGAGATTTATCTGTTCCTTTAAATTGTTTTCTCCTTTCTCATCCCCAGTATCTATTGTATATAATAATTTAAAGTTATTAGAGGAGATTTAAAAAAAACACGAGAGGTATAAAAATGTTGACTATTTATAATATTACAAATTGGCCCACAAAACATGCACAATTAAAGATCTGGATTATCGAGATGGCAGAGATGTGCCAGCCGGATAGGATTGTATGGTGCGACGGTTCAGAAGAGGAAAAAAAGCGCCTTGAGCAGGAGGCAATAGGTACTGGTGAGTTGATTGATCTGGACCAGGAAAAGTGGCCAGGCTGTCTTTATCACAGAACATCACCGAACGATGTGGCAAGGACAGAGCACCTAACCTACATATGCACATCTACAAAAAAGATGGCAGGACCGACGAACAACTGGATGCCCCCTGAGGAGGGGTACAAAAGGGCGAGAGAGATATTTTATGGCTCTATGAGAGGAAGGACCATGTATGTTGTTCCCTTCTCTATGGGTCCTGTTGGTTCACCATTCTCAAAGATAGGTGTTGAATTAACTGACAGTATATACGTGGTTCTCAACATGCGTATCATGGCACGCATAGGCGAACCTGTATTGAAAAAACTCGGCACCCAGGGCAGATTTACTAAATGCCTTCATGGAAAGGCTGACTTGGATGACAAAAAGAGGCTTATCCTCCATTTTCCCGAGGATAATACTATATGGAGTGTGGGCTCAGGTTATGGCGGAAATGTTTTGCTTGGGAAAAAATGCCTTGCCTTGAGAATTGCAAGTTATCTTGCCAAATCCGAGGGTTGGCTTGCAGAGCATATGCTCATCATGGGCGTGGAAGACCCAGGTGGTCATATCCACTATATAGCAGGGGCATTCCCCAGTGCATGCGGAAAGACAAATCTTGCCATGCTTATCCCCCCGCAGGGCCTCAAGCATAAGGGCTATCGAATCTGGACCGTAGGTGATGATATAGCCTGGATGCGTATAGATACCGACGGAAGACTATGGGCAATTAACCCTGAAACAGGTTTCTTCGGGGTTGCCCCTGGCACCAACTATAAAACAAACAGAAATGCTATGGAGACCATAAAAAAGAACACAATATTTACAAACGTTCTTCTTACCAAAGATAAAAGCGTATGGTGGGAGGGGATGGATGGAGATGTGCCACAGGAGGGTATAAACTGGGAGGGAAAGAACTGGAGACCAGGCATGGTAGATAAAAAGGGAAACCCAGTGCTCGGTGCACATCCCAATAGCCGCTTTACAGCACCCATAAGTCAGTGTCCATCTATCTCTAATCGCATAGAACATCATCACGGTGTTCTCATTGATGCCATTATCTTTGGAGGTCGCCGTCCTCACGCTGTTCCTCTTGTTTATGAATCCTTTGACTGGAAACATGGGGTATTCCTTGGGGCAACCATGGCATCAGAGCGCACAGCAGCCCAATTTGGAAAACAGGGTGAGATAAGAAGAGACCCCATGGCGATGCTACCATTCTGCGGATATAATATGGGTCAATATTTTCAACACTGGCTTGATATGGGTAAGAAGATGGATAACCCACCAAAGATATTCCATGTCAACTGGTTCAGGCTTGATAAGGACGGTAATTTTCTCTGGCCTGGTTATGGTGAAAACCTTCGTGTCCTTGAATGGATTATAGAAAGATGCAAAAAAACTGCAGGTGCCAGAATAACGCCTATAGGCTATGTCCCGAAACCAGACGATATTGACTTAACAGGACTGGATATATCCAAGGAAACACTAGAGGAGCTTCTATATATTGACAAAGATGCATGGCTTGAGGAGGCAAAGGACATAGAAAGGTTCTTTAAAACCTTTGGCTCAGACCTGCCAGCAGAGCTGAAAAACCAACTGAAGGAACTGCAAGAACGCCTTACCAAAGGCTGATATATAAACATAACACCTAAAAAACCCTGGATAACTGACTGTATATACGCAGGGGTTTAGCTGTTGTAGATATCTCAACCTGAGGTTGATTTATTTAAACCTTCAATATATTGAAAAATAAGAAAATCAAATGTAACATATAGCTTAGAATGGTTATAGGTTCAACCATACGTAAACTCAGGGAGCAGCATAATCTTAAACAGATAAACCTTGCCAATGCACTACAGGTATCGCCTCAGGCTGTGTCTAAATGGGAAAAAGGGGCATCTCTGCCTGATATAGAGACATTAGTTAAGATCTCAAGGCTATTTAATGTGAGTATGGATTTTCTCCTCGGTCTCACATCACCAGAGAGGGGTATTTTTATTGGAACAGTTCTGTGTTCAAGTTTGAGGGGGTTTGCCAGGATGTCTAACGCCCTTGATTCACGAGCCATTGCGGATTACACAAATACACTCTTTTATAATCTCACTGAGGCGACTTTAAAATACCATGGTATCCCAATAAAATATGTAGGCGATGGATATCTATGTCTTTTTTCAGGCCCCAACCATGAAGACAGGGCAGTATGTGCTGCATTACACGCAAAAAAGGTCATCCGGCAGAAAGAATTGATAATATCCATCAACACAGGGAGTGTATACCTCGGGCTTATAGGGCATCCTAAATATGCTATGACTGATATTGTTGGAAAGACAGTTAATATTGCCTTTTTGACTATTGGTTGGGCAATAAAAAATACACCAGCCCATATTGTAATTACCTCTGATGTAATTAAAAATCTGAAGGGTGATTATAATAAGAGGCTTTATAACAATATAAGACTTGAATTTATTGAGGATTCAATAGATTTATACGAGATAATAACAGAAGATGGATAGTATGAGTAAAAGTAAACACCAATGAACAACAATAGGATGCAGACCATTTGACAATTGATTATGAATACAAAGGGGGATGTATGGGAAAGATAAATTTCAAGAGATATGGGCTATATCTTATCCGATGGCAGCTTTCTACACCTATCCTTGCCGGTGTCTTGTATGTGCTTTCCATGCTTGATAGATTCACTGCCACTGTAATAGCTAATCTTATAGGCGGACTCATTTTCTTCTGGGTAGACAAATTCATCTTTACATCAGAGATACTCACTGCCCAGTGGGAGGTAAGGGATGAGGTTTACTGTGTGGATTGTGGGAAAAAGGCAAGAGGCTATAGATTGGTGAAGGCTAAGGGATATGATAAAACCAGGGACCCCAAACCTCAGTTCCGGTGTGAGGAGTGTTCATTAAAAAAGGCAGAGGAGTTGAGAAAAAGGGGCATTGAGATCTAAAGGAGGCTCAGGTGAAAAAACAAAAGATAGTGTTGTTGACATTTACCCCTGACCCTGTTTGCACTGTGGCAATGGCGGCAAGGCTCTGCTACAGTCCCCTGGGCATTGATGGCATAAGGGAGGGTATGACCAAAAGGCAGCAGAAGGTACTTACAGAGAAGCTCTTAAAGAGTGGACATCTTAGCCCCCTGGAACACGTCTCGTTTACCTTTGCGGTAGAGGGCATATCAAGGGCATGTTCGCATCAGCTCGTTCGACACAGGATAGCATCCTATAGTCAGCAATCCCAGAGATACGTGGGTATGGAAAAAGGGTTTGAGTATATCATACCACCCTCCATTGAGTCAGATACCTATCTTAAAGATAAATTCGTAGCCCTTATGGAGGAGATACATAGGTTTTACAATGAGATGGTCACAAGCCTAAGAGAGAAGGATACAAAAGATGAGTCAGCATACGAGGATGCCCGTTTCGTTCTGCCCAACGCAACAGAGACAAAGATCATTCTCACTATGAATGCAAGGGAACTCCTTCACTTTTTTGCCCAACGGTGCTGCATGAGGGCACAGTGGGAGATAAGGGAGATGGCAACAGAGATGCTCAGGCTCGCCAGGTTAGTGGCACCTGATATATTTATTAACGGAGGCCCACCCTGCTTAACAGGAAGGTGTCCAGAGGGTGAGTTTTCCTGTGGAAAGATTGAAGAGGTCCGTGAAATCTTCAAAAATCTTTAAAAAAATAAAACATAGAGGAGTATAGACAATGGATGAACAGATAAAGACATATAAGGATATCGACAAGACAATACTGAAATCCATACCCAATCCTACAAATGAAGGTTATGAGATAAAGGTTAAGATACCTGAGTTTACATTTCTAGGCATGAGTAGGCAACCTGATTTTGCAGTTGTCTATATTACGTTTTACCCCAAAAAAAAGCTGATTGAATTGAAATCCCTGAAACAGTATGTATACCAACTCCGCGATATTGTTGTCTCCTATGAGAGATTAATAAATATAATCTACGACCATCTCAAGGAGGTCTATGACCCTGACCGCATAAGGATTGTTATGATATGCAACCCCAGGGGAGGGATAAGCTCAAGGCTGACCATTGACTCTGACTGGGGTGTCCGAGGGGGTGAGGAAAAATATAAAGACTGGATAGGGGTTGAGGATAGCTGGTCTGTAACGATGTAAGCCATATCAGGGCTGGAATTAAGGTGCAGATTGTGATAATCTCACCATTAAGATGAAGACAAGTCCACGTCTTATAGAACCTGTTTTCATGATTGTCCTCACTGGTGGTCCATGTTCAGGTAAGAGTTCCTCCCTTGCCTATCTTACTGAAAAACTCTCAGACCATGGTTTCATGGTCTTTGTTGTCCCTGAAACAGCTACGCTTATTACTAACAGCGGTATAGATCGCAGAAAAATGGATAAATCGCATCAGGTTATTGTGTATGAAGAGGCGATCTTCGATATGCAGCTTGCCTTTGAGGAGATATACAAAAACACTGTAATAAGGGTATTTCCTGAAAAGAAAAAGATTATACTCCTTGACAGGGGTATTATGGATATAAGGGCATTCATGCCTGAGAAAGATTTTAAAAATATACTAAAAAAGAAAAGAATAAGTGAGATAGAGTTAAGAGCCAGATATACAGGCGTAATACATCTGGTAACAGCAGCAGACGGGGCAATCGAGTTTTACACAGGCGAGAATAACCCTGCACGGATTGAGACACCTGAAGAGGCGGTGAGGATTGACATGGAGATAAGGGAAGGCTGGCTTGGTCATCCCTACCTTAAGATAATAGACAACACAACGAATTTTGAAAATAAGATAGCCAGGGCCTTTTCTGCCATATCGAGCATAATTGGTATGCCTGTGCCACTACCGATTGCCAAAAGATATCTTATAAGGGATATTGACCACAAGGGCCTACCTGTGCACCAAACCATTCACATAGAAAAGCAGTATATCCGTTCAAAGGAAAAAAATGAGCAGATAAATATAAAGAAAAGGGGACAGGATGGGACGTCCCTGTATTTTCTCTCAAGAAAGACCCTGGTAAAGGAGGAGGAGCTCATCACTGAACAGGAGTATAATAACCTTGCAAAACTCTTAGACCCCAAAACCAATAAAATAGTAAAAGAGCGTATATGTTTCTTTTGGAACAATCAATATTTTGAGATAGACAGATATGCCGGCCATAATCAGGGCATAACTATCTTGAAGGTAGAACCTGTTGAGACATCTGGCGGCAAGGTAGAGATAGATATACCCCCTTTTATCAATGTCTACGAGGACATCACTGACAAAAAGGAATACAATGAGAGAAATATGGCGCTTAAACAAAAAAAGATAAAGCCTTTTTAGGTCCTATGTTAAACCAGGTGATGGTCTCTATTTATAAAAGCCCTTTACCCGTAGATTTATCTCTCGATATGTAGACCTTGATATCTTAAGAGAGCCATTCTCCCTGACCCTATCAGGACGAATAACCTTGACAGCCTTTTTGATGGCACTTTTCATGTCAAGCCCCTCAAGGGCAAAATAGCTGAATGCATAGCTTGTTATAAGAGATTTTTCATGTTCATTAAGCCACCATCTCAGCATCTATGATATAAAAACATAAGAAAGGCAGGATTTGAAAGAAAAATCTTCAAAAAGTCATCCTGAAGATATATTATATTTAGAAAATAATAAAACAGGAGGACAGATGGAGATAGGAGAGATAAACAAGGGAAGGGATAAGATTATCTTTGCCCTGAAGGAGTTTAAGGGAAAAAGATATATTGATATACGAACATACTTTGAAAATGATGACGGTGAATGGCTACCCACTAAAAAAGGTATTACCTTTTCGCCTGATTTGCTCGATGATGTTATGAAGATACTTGAGGATGCAAAAAAAGCAATAGAAAAAACAGATGGATGAGAATAGCAGGGATGCATATCTATATAAGGGTATAAAGGGATGGCTGCTCTTACTCTGTATAACCCTTACTATACTTGACCCAGTGTCTATGCTTTTAAATCTCTTTGCTGCGAGCAATCTAGCCAAGCCTTTTTTTGAAACCCACAAAAACCTGTTCAATCTGATCCTTGTAAGCGGCATACTTACCATAGGGTTGATAATCTTCAGCATCTATGCCGGTTTATGTCTATGGAGGTTAACCGCCAATGCTGTCTCGATTGCGAAAAAGTATTTTAAATCCATCTTTGTCTATTCTGCTGTAGCCATTTTCTTACCTGATATATTCGGTGTATCTGAGGATATATACAAAAAGATAGGTGGCAATCATGTATTAAATAGTCTTATCACCATGTGTTACGCAATAGCGTGGTATATATATCTCAGTAAATCTAAAAGGGTAAGATTTACATACAATCACAACCCTTGAGAGATGAACCTGATGAGATAACAAGGATTATCCGCTAGAACATCTCTTTTAAAACAACGAGGGCTTTTAAATAAGATGTTATTTTCTCAGTTTAGATGGCAGCCCTCGATTTAGATATTGACAAATCTAATATAAACATTACACTTAATCAAATGCATAGAAGAGAGTTTTTAAAGCTTATTTTATCCACTGCCATATTAGGTAAGATCCCCCATGATGTGTTTGCCTTTGAGCCATCTGTTGTTGCAGTATCAGAGGGGAAAGATTATGGTGAGATTACAAGGACTGCTATATCTGCCTTAGGCAGTATGGGTAGATTTGTAAAGAAAGGTGATGTGGTAGTTGTAAAACCTAATATCGGATGGGACAGAAAACCTGAATATGCAGCCAATACCCACCCCATCGTTGTAAGGGCTATAGTAGAAGAGTGCTTAAAGGCCGGGGCAAGGCTTGTGAAGGTATTTGATAACCCATGTAATGATCCCAGGAGATGCTATGAAAACAGCGGCATTGCCGAGGCCCTAAAAGGTATGAAGGCTGTAGAGCTTAAATACACAGAGAACGAGCGATTTAGGGATGTAAAAATAAATGGGATATTTCTAAAAAACTGGGAGATATATGATGATGTCCTAAAAGCCAATGTCTTTATAAACTGTCCTATAGCAAAGCACCATGGTTTAACAGGACTGACATTTGGTCTTAAGAATATGATGGGTATAATGGGAGGCAATAGGGGATATATCCACAGGGAGATAGAGGAGGCACTGGCTGATATCAACTCATTTGTCAAAAGCCATCTTGTGATTATTGATGCCACAAGAATTCTTACAAAACATGGTCCCCAGGGTGGAAGCCTAAAGGATGTAAAGATTCTTAATAAGATCATAGCATCAAAAGACATAGTTGCAGCGGATGCCTATGCCACCACACTCTTTAATCTCAGGCCCGAGGATTTATCCACAACAGTAACAGCCTATAAAAGGGGACTCGGCGAGATGAATCTCAATAAAATCAAGATCATAAAGGCCTAAATTTTTAAGCTAAATATAGGGATGGATGTCATCATTGGGGCTCATTGCCACCTTTGCCATAATTGAACCTAATCTCTTTGGTAGACACCCAGCTGGGTTACAAAAGAAAAAGATTTAAAAATAGAATACTAAAGAACACAAAACATAATATTTTAATTGACAAAATAGAAAAACAGGGTCTATATTTTTATGAAAATCATTTCTATTTAGAATGAAAAGATGGGTAATGAATTCTATAGCATATTAAAATCACTGAAATTAAAGGTAACGCCAAAAAGGCTTGCTATTATGGAAATGCTTGCAGGGGAGCATACCTATATGAGCCCTGATGAGATAAGGTCAAGACTAAAAGACAGATTTAAAAATATCGGCCTGCCTACAGTATACCGAAACCTCGAAGACCTTGCCAATGAGGGCGTAATCATAAAGATTATCCATCCTGACAGAAAGCTGTATTATTATTACTGTGGCAACAGGGAGCACCATCACCATTTTGTCTGTGTCTTATGCAGGAGGGTAGAGGATATAAGTTTTTGTGGTATTGAGGAGTTGAAAAAAGAGGTGGAAAACATCTTGAAAGGACACATGGTCTCTCACATGTTGCAGGTTTACGGATTCTGTAAAAATTGTCTGGCAAGACAGACCGTATCATTATGAGAAACCAGATATTAAGATTTATTACATTTGTCCTTATTTACCTTTTAATGAATGTTGTTATTATCAGCTGTGGCGATAAAAACAGTAACCTAACTATTAATAAATTAAAAATAGTAACAACACTCTTTCCACTCTATGACTTTACAAAAAATATAACAGGCGCTAAGGCAGATATCAGCCTTATTCTGCCACCTGGGGTAGAGCCACACAGCTTTGAGCCAAGGGCAAGCGATATCCTAAAGATCAATTCAGCGGATATATTTATATATACAGGAAGATTCATGGAGCCATGGGCAGAAGATATTATTAAGGGGGTTGATAATAAGGGTCTTTTAGTTCTGGATTCAAGCATCGGCGTAAATCTCTTGACCCATAAGCCGGATGAACATAGGCACAGGGAGGGTTATAGGCATAACAGGCATGAGGAGCAGGCAGGTATAGATGTTGACCCCCATATATGGCTTGATCTATCCAATGCCCAGTTGATGGTAGATAATATACTTGCAGGGCTTATAAAAAAAGACCCTGCAAATAGGGACTATTATGAAAAAAATGCCCAGGCATATAAGGCTAAGATAGGCGAGCTTGACGAAAGATATAAAACCACCCTTGCATCTTGCAAAAAAAGGGTTATAGTTCACGGAGGCCATTTTGCCTTTGGTTATCTTGCCAGGAGATATAATTTAAGCTATCTATCAGCCTATACAGGCTCACCGAACTCTGAACCGACACCAAGACACGTGGCATATCTGAAAAAAATAATAGAGGATAATAATATCAAATATGTTTACTTTGAAGAGCTCATTATGCCAAGGGTTGCAGACCTTCTGGCAAGAGAGACAGGCGCAAAGATTCTTATGCTTCATGGGTGTCACAACATAACAAAGGATGAGATGGAAAGGGGTGTATCATTTATCTCCCTTATGGAGGGAAACCTTAAAAACCTCAGTGTAGGTCTCGAATGTCAGTAGATAACATCATCTCAGTAAAGAATCTGCATTTTAGATATAATGCCATAGAGGTCCTTACGGATGTATCCTTTGACTTAAAAAGAGGCTCATTTCTCGGCATTGTTGGACCCAATGGTTCAGGCAAGACAACGCTGATAAGATTGATACTTGGTTTTGTAAAACCACAAAGAGGAGATGTCTTAATCTTTGGCTATCCACCCTTTTTATTCAATGAATGGTATCGCATAGGCTATCTTCCTCAGAGGATATCCATATCAGAAAGCCATTTTCCCGCAAAGGTAAAGGAGATAGTCAGCCTTGGTTTACTGGCAAGAAAAAAATCACCCAAAAGGATTAGTAGGTCAGATCTAATAATGATTGATAGGCATCTTGATACACTGGGCATACTCCATTTAAGAGATAAATTTATAGGGGAGCTGTCAGGCGGACAGCTACAGAGGGTCTTGATAGCCAAGGCAATGGTTAATGACCCTGAGCTTCTTATACTTGACGAACCAACAACTGCATTAGACCCTGAAACACGGGAGAGATTTCTTGACCTCCTTAGATCATCAAACGCTGAAAAGAATCTCACTATCATTATGATAACCCATGATATTGGCATGATAGGCAGGTATGCAACCTCCATGCTCTATCTGGATAAGAGGTTGGTTTTTTATGGCAGCTTTGAGTCTTTCTGTGGATCCCAGGAGATGACAGATTATTTCGGGGAATACTCCCAGCATATAATATGTCATAGACATGACAGCGCAGACCTTGCGGTAAAACATTAGGGGATTAAATTGCATGCAAGGGGTTTATATTTAAATAATAAATAAAGGTAGCTTAACTTAGTGGAAATCCTTGATCTTTTAAGCCATGGTTTTATCCAGAGGGCCCTTATTGCAGGGGTGTTTATCGCCATACTGTGCTCTGCCCTTGGTGTATTTCTGGTTTTGAGAAATCTATCCTATATTGGGGATGGTCTAAGCCATGTAGCCTTCGGTGGTGTTGCCCTGGGTATGCTATTCAAGGCGTATCCCCTTTATGTAGCCATTCCCGTGGTGATGCTTAGCGCCCTAGGAATCATGAAGCTGAAGGAAAAGACCCGCCTGTTCAGCGATGCCACCATAGGGATTGTCTCTTCCCTTGGTGTGGCATCAGGGGTATTTATCTCAAGTATTGCAGGGGGATTGAATATTGACCTATTTAGCTATCTCTTTGGTAATATCCTTGCCATAAATAAAGAAGAGGTTATCATATCGATTCTTATGTCTATATGTCTTGTAATCTTGATTCGTGTTTTATATCATGAGCTTCTCTATATAACCTTTGATGAGGACTCAGCGAGGATTTCAGGTATAAATGTCCGCACGATAAACACAATCCTTTATCTTATGGCAGGGCTAACAGTTGTCCTTGCCATGAAGGCAGTGGGTATCCTCCTTGTAACTGCCCTTCTCATACTACCACCTGTAACTGCCCTCCAGATTGCAAGGAGTTTTAGGATGACCCTTTTTGTCTCTTCCCTGACAGGCATCCTCTCTGTGATATCAGGTATAGTATTGTCATTTTTATTTGATTTTCCTGCTGGTGCCACAACTGTGCTGATAAATTTTATCTTCTTTATAATTGCCTTTGGTTTTAAAAGCCTGCTTTACAGGTCAGCGGGAAGACCTGGTTAGGTCTTTTGGAACTCATAGTGGATGGGATTGCATTTTTTATGCCTGTAAAGGCTTTCGCCCACCTTAAGGCCATCCTTTCCTTTAATCCTCTTGTGGCACAGATAACAGGTATCTTTCTTGAACTCCTCAAACAGGGGCTCCTGTATATAAAGCCTGATTTTCTTAGCAGGATTCATGCCAAAATCTAACAAAAGAATGTCGGTAAAATCAAGATAATTGAAGAAAAGTTTTTTTAGAGCACATCAGGGTAAATATCTGGCTACGCAAGAAGAGTCCTGCAAAAACCTATTGCGTAACTTTTTTATCTAACACCCAATTATTGTTTGACAAAAAAAATATATGTTGATATATAAAAGGTCAAGTGGGGCTGTAGCTCAGATGGGAGAGTACTTGACTGGCAGTCAAGGGGTCGAGGGTTCAATCCCCTTCAGCTCCATTTTTCATTATTCTTCTATAGTTTTTATGTGTCTATATGAGTAAACAAATCCCTTGAATATAAATGCTTTTCAGTGAATTATATGTCTCTATGTGTCTCTATTTTTC
>JAGPMK010000047.1 GCA_018052995.1 Syntrophorhabdales bacterium
TATAGGCTTCTGGGACCTCCAGTCACCTGTCTTGTATTCCCTGGCATTGCCTACCTCATCTATGACGCAGCCTACATTGAGTTCATGCCATTTGTATTGTTCCATTGGTTTAGCCATTGGAGCCCCCTGTTAAAATTAATTTTTTAGGTTATCAAAAAATCACAAAATTTTAAATAAAAAACGTCCATTAATTAGTTATGTGAAATAATGAACATACTAAACCCATTATCACCTCATAAATGCGAATATATTTATTACAAAGATATATTTAATTTCAACATAAAAAGATAAAAAGTTTAATTTGTGAAATTATTCACTTAATCTGGGGAAAAGAATATATTCTTTTGAACAATGACCTAGCTCATTGAGTCTATTATGGTTTATTCCAATTCATTAGGAATCATTAAAACCCTTGAGGTTGTGTCTCATGGATGAAGCCAAAATCATCAGGGGGATAGCGTCTCACGGCTGAACCCATAAATGACATCCATATGGGCAGACATAACCTTGCACCACTTTCTCCCTTGCCAAGAGATGTCCTTGTATCAAACCCCACCCATACCCCTGTGACGATATGGGGTGAATAACCAATAAACAATGCATCATAATAATTGCTCGTTGTCCCTGTCTTACCTGCAATAGGGTAACCTATTCTTGAAGCCCCCTTTGCAGTTCCGTATTCAATAGGTCCCTGTAACAGCCTGTTCATCTTATAGGCTATCTCTTCATCTAAAACCCTTTGCTTTTCTATACTATTCTCTTCAAGGATATTTCCCTCCATATCTTCTATCCTTTTGACAAATATAGGTTTTATCCTGTATCCCCCGTTGGCAAATGCTGAAAACCCCTTAACCAGGTCGAGAAGGGATAGGTTTGATGAGCCAAGGGCTATAGATAGATTATCAGGGAGGTCAGCCTCTATGCCCAGGTCCTTAACGGTCTCCTTGACTGTGGCTATGCCGATTGTCTCAAGGAGTTGAACTGTTGCGGCATTTTTTGAATAAGCCACTGCATCTTTTATGGTTATATAGCCATCATATCGCCCATCATAATTCCTCGGTGTCCAGGATTTACCTCCACCTGCAGAATATGATTTAGGCTCATCAGGTATTACCGTGTCTAAATCATAACCCTTCTTAAGTGCCGTGAGATATATAAAAGGCTTAAATGCACTGCCGGACTGAAGCCTTGCAAATACTGCCCTATTATAGGGACTCCTCTCAAAATCCCTTCCGCCAACCATGGCAAGGACATAGCCTGTATCGGCCTCTAAGGATATCAAAGCACCTTCCACATTCAATGTCTTCACAGGATGGAACTGATGAATCTTTTTCTTATCTATACCAATATAGATACCTTTTACCACATCACCAGGGGCAAAAGGAAATGTATCCATCAAGAGCACACCCTTTTCCCTGCCTATATACACGTTATATCCTTCTTTAATCCTTTCTGATACAAGGAGATTATAGGTTTTGTCTTTAACAAGCTTAATAAACTTGAGGTTTTTTTCATAATTTTTTATGAATCCATCCCATTTCTTTTTTTCAAGACTATATAGAACTGAGTAGTCACCTTTTCTCTGCTCATAGACACCAAGCCCTTTCTTTATTGAATCCTCTGCCAGTTTTTGTAAGGTCGGATCAACAGTGGCATATATTTTAAGCCCTTTTCTTGAGAAAATCCCCTTACCATGTTTTCCCTCTACATACTGATAGATATAATCTTTAAAATAGTCATCTGTAAAGACACCGTTGTCTTCTTTAATATTTATTTGTGCGCTCAACATCTCATCTCTTTTTTTGCTGTCTATGAAACCCTTTTCATACATCTGCCTCACCACATATTCAAATCTTGTCCTTGCATTGGCAGGGTATCTTTTTGGTGTGTATCTTGAGGGTGCCTGAACAAGCCCTGCAAGCATAGCACCCTCTGCCCTTGTTATCTCCTGAATATGTTTGCCAAAATAGACCTGGGATGCTGCCTCAACACCATAAACACCATGTCCCATATAGATATTATTGAGATAAAGGTTTAATATCTCCTTTTTTGTAAGATAATTTTCAAGTTTGTAGCCAAGGATTGCCTCTCTTATCTTTCTTGAGATGCTTTTCTCTGGTCCAAGGATAAGGGTCTTTATAACCTGCTGAGTTATAGTGCTACCACCCTGAACCACTCTTCCATACATTATATTCTTAACAAGTGCCCGTGAAATACCAATAAAGTCAACTGCACCGTGTTTGAAAAAATCTGCATCCTCTGCGGCAATAAATGCATCCCTGACATGCTTTGGTATCCTGTTATATGATACAAATATCCTGTTATCAGGGACAATAAGATATACCACCTGACCATTATTGCCATATATAGTTGATATAGGCTTATTTTTAAGGTCTTTAAGGACCCTGACAGAGGGGATATCATTGAATATATATATCGTATATCCAACACAAAAAAAGATCACCGATACTATAAGAAGTGCTACAAGATAGTAAAAAAAACCTTTCTTTTTCAATAAATTATCTCTCCTTTTCTCACATCATAGACACCTGATACTGTTATCCTCAATTCAACGATCGAGGTAAAGGTAAGAAAGCCAAGTGTCCATACTGGGTCATCAAGCCTACTACCCTTTTCCTTGATAAACCTATTTATACTGATAAGCCTTGATGCCAGCTCCTCTATAGTTAAATCAGACATGATAGCGCCATTGGGTAAGGAAAGGGCATCAAGGACATTGCCCTTATCAACCAACACAACCCCGCCACCTATATCAAGGACCTTATTTGCTGCAATTGCCATATCGTAATCATCGAATCCCATGACAAGAAGCCCGTGCGTCTCATGGGCAACAGTGGTGGCAATACCGCCTAAATCTGCCCCTATACCCCTGACAAACCCCTTGCCCCATTTTTTCCTCTCTCTCCTTGTGTAGCATATCTTCATTATGTCCCTTTTTCTATCAGCAACAATATAATCATTATCTATTGAAGGTGCTATATCAATCCTTCTCGTAACGGTCCTATCTATAATATCTATAACAGGGATTGTATCTGCCCTATTCCATTTCACGGAAAATTCGTCTTTTGCTACATTGGTGAATCTATAAGGATTATAATTAGTTCCAATCAAAGGGAATCTTGTTGGTTCTCTAACTAAAACACCATCTTCAACAACCAACCTACCCCGCTCAATTACCTTTACGGGGGTTGGATTTTTTAGATCCTCAAGTAAGAGGATATCCGCAACCCTTCCTGGTGCAATGCTGCCTAAATGATAATCGAGCCTGAAATATCTTGCGGGATTAAGGGTTGCCATCCTTATGGCGTGTGCAGGCTCTATCCCATATCGGATAGCCTCTTTTATGACAAAATCCATATAACCTTTACCCAAAAGATCACTGGCAAATACACCGTCTGTAACAAGTATAACAGTATCAATGGGCATGTCCTTTGCAACAGGGCACAATCGTTCAAAATCACTCCTTATGGAGCTATGCCTTATCATGGTGTAGAGCCCAAGCCTGACCCTATTTATCAGGTCCCTTTCCCTTATCGATTCATGGCATGATGTGATGCCAGCAGCAACGAGCACATTGAGTCTGTCAAAGGATGCACCAAGGGTATGACCCTCTATATTTTTTCCCAGTGACCTTGCGATGAGCATCTTCTCAAGTATGCTATCTTCATTTTGTAAAATCCTTATATATGGTGAAAGCTCGCTTATGGAGACACACTCTTCATATGTGGAAAAGAGTCGCCAGATATCATATACAGAATAGAATTCACCCCCTTCAATCTCAGGATAGGGGGGATATGTTGCTGGAACACCCCATATATATTTCAGCGCAAACCCTTCGGCTTGCCTTAATATCTCCTCAAAACCACCTATACCTATTGCGTTTATCATATCATGGGCATCAGAAAAGACTGTTGTGGTCCCTGTTGTTACAACATGGTCACCAAAAGAGGCGGGATTATAAAACAGGTCTGCGTGTCCATGGGCATCGAAATAACCAGGAACAGCAATAAAACCATCTCCATCTACTACTATAGTATTATTATCTATCCTTGCCTCTTTCTCCCCTACAAAGGCTATCCATTTTTTGTATATCCATATATCTCCCCTAAAGGGTCTGCAGGTAAATATATCAAGTATGTCAGCATTCTTAACAAGCAATGATGGCGGTTCCTCACCACCTGAAACACGGATTAGCCCCTTGACATCACTTAGAGTTTTATTGAACATGTTCTCACCTTTTCAGGATTTATTTTACATGAAATAGTGCATGAAATATTGGTTATGACTCACTGTTTTTTTATGAGATTATTGAGGGCGTTTATCAGGGCATCCGGCTCAATACCATGTATTGAGGCACCCTGTTCTATACTTTCAAAAAGGGCTGCCTTGCATCCAGCGCAGCCCATACCATAATATTCAAATATCCTCTGTGTCTCAGGATACCTTTTTATAATATCCTCAATGGGCATATTTTTTTCTATCATACAAAACGCCTTTATATTATCAGAATACCTCTGCCGAAAAAATATAGATATTGGTATCCTTTTCCTTATATGCATCCTTGTGGAGACCTGCCTTATAACATGAATGTTCAAGGAAGGTCTTTCGGTCCCATGCATTTTCAGTGGCTACCTGGGGCAGCAGAAGACCTGAGTGAAAACCTTTTTCTATATAGATACCATGAGTGCCTACTTCTATCTCCTCTATATTTTCTATCTTCTTTAGTGGGGATAGAACCGATATCTCAATATCTATATCCTTGAACTCTTCTTTTGAAAGGGCATCAAACCTCGGGTCATGAAATGCCGCCTGTACAGCCACCTGTTCCACAGTTTCATATAGTGGTAGATAACCCTTTATATATCCTATGCAACCTCGCAACTCGCCTTTTTTCTTTATTGTTACGAATGCACCCTGGTATTGTTTAAGATTCTCTGGAATCTCCCGCTCCTCAAGCCTCTTGTTAAAAAGCCTTGCCTCAATGGCATCCCTTGCCAGTTTTTTTAAAAAATCCTTATCCTTCTGTGTTAAAGCCATCAGCTATCCCTATTGGAAACTTTTAAAAAAAACACCTGATATATAACCAACCACAGCGCTTTTATCACCTGTTACATCCCCTGAGTTTGCATATCGTAAAACCCTTGAACTGTCAGCACCAAGCATCTTCGATAGTATCATGGTAGCAATCATTGGAGCTGCCCCGCATGCCTCATATCTACCCTTTTCGAGGTCCTTTATCAGCCCCTGTATATCAAAATTATCTATATGCCTTACAACAACACTATCCATTTCTACGGCATTTTTATATGAATAATAGTGAGAAAGATCAGTGCTACCTACAACAAGAAACCTCTTCGAACTATCCTTGATGACATCATAGATAAGCAAAGATAAGATCTCACATGTCTCAATGTCGCTGCCTATCATTATTATAGGTACTAATTTAAATTCACCTAACACAACCTGCAAAAAGGGTAATTGAACCTCAAGGGAGTGTTCTTTTCTATGGGGTTCAAGGTCATTTGATATAATTTTATCCTTTTTTAAAATTGCACCGGCTGTCTCTTTGTCTATCTCCACTATACCGAGGGGTGTCCTGTATCCTCCTTTGTCCATAACAGATGCCCCCTCTATATAGCATCTATGACTTGGTGCAATGATTATAACTGTATCATAGACTGAATCAGAAATAGCCTTATAGCCATAGGCAGCTACAGGACCAGAATACATATACCCTGCATGAGGAGAGATAATACCCTTTATATCACCCTTTATGGCCTCTAGATCTGCCTGCCTTATATATTCCTCAATATCCCTTTTTAGGATTATGGGATGACCCGGGTAAAACGATCCACTTACTGCTGGTTCTCTTATGGCCTTCATTTTTATGCCTTGAAAGTTTAATTATATTATAAACCAATTGTATAGAAAATAAAATATTATCCTTTTTTTGCAGCATCAACATATTTTATCATCAACTCATACAAAACATTGGTCATTAACCTTTCCTCATCCTCTGTGAGATTACCCTTAGTCTTCTCTTTTAGCATCTCTATAACATCAATAGAATGTTTTGCTAGTCTCAGGTCAACCTTTTTTTCATTTGAGATAGGGTCAGGCAGCTCACCGAGATTCACAAGAACTGATGTTGAAAGAGAAAGTATAAAGGTAGAAAAATTTAATGTTTCATCCATATCAACCCCCTAAAGCAATGCATTAAGTTTTACAGGCAGGTAGAATATATTTTCCTTTCTTTTCACCTGATAGAGAATATAATTTCTTTTCAAGCCCTCCATCATATAGGTATCAAAATCTTCTTTGTTCGAGATTAAAAAATTATTGATTTTTACGATAACATCACCTTCTCTTAGACCACTTTTGTATGCAAGACCACTTTTGTAGACCTTAGTAATCACTACACCATCTCTCTGTTTTATCTTATATTTAAGTTTTGGATAGCCCTTTATATCTGATACCCTTATATCAAATAAGGCCTCGTCAATTGGCGATGGTCTGTATTCAAGTATATCCTTTAAATCCGTATTGACAAAAAATGAATCCTGACCTCTGACTATCTTAAACTGTACCATATCGTGCCTTGCTAGTGTTCTGAGGGTTTTATAAAATTTTATACCCTCTTTTATCTTGTTATTGTTTATCTCGACTATCCTGTCCCCTGCCTTTATCCCAAATCTCTCTGCAGGGCTATTAGGTATTATCTTGTTAACAAAGAAAAAGGTTTCGCCTTCACCCTTTTTCTTCTCAATAAAAAGCCCAAAGATTGGTCTTTTGAATCCTACATCAAGAAATTCAGAAAGCATGTCCATAACATCTTCTATGGGAATAGCAAAGCCTATACCCTTCCCCTCGCTAAAGATAGCTGTTACAATACCTAAAGGATTGCCATTTATATCCATAAGCACACCGCCACTATTGCCAGGATTGATGGCAGCATCAGTCTGGATAAGATTCACATAGACCTTATTCTCTATCCTGAGATTTCTCCCCAAGGCGCTTACCACGCCTGCGGTAACGGTGTTAGAAAGACCATATGGATTACCGACAACTATTGCCCTCTCTCCTACCCTAATTGGTTTTTTTCTGTTGACCTTCAGGTAGGGAAAGCTTTTTTTATCTGTGACCTTTAAAAGGGCAATATCATATTCCGGGTCACTAGCAAGGACATGGGCATTATATTCCTTGCCGTTTAAAAATTTTACCGTTATATTTATTGCCTTTGATATAAGATGTTCATTAGTCGCTATTATTCCATTGGGATTTATAACAACACCAGAGCCGTAATTCTCGTTGACCTCTTCTTCCTCATCGACATTCATGAATCGTTTAACTATAGGTATTTTTTCCTCATCTGAATCAAATTTTACAAGCTCCTCTGTTCTTATGTTTACTATCGCCATACCAGAGGCCTCTATAACATCTGCTATCCTGTCCTCTTTTTCAAGGCCATATGAAACAGGGATGTTAAAAAAAATAAAGAGACAGAGAAAAATAATAAAGACTCTTTCGGTTTTCAATTTATTTCTAATACCTGATAACCTCATATGATTAATGGATATATCCTACCTATATCATTTCACCTTAATGTCTTTCTTTTCTTTTTTTCTTCTCTTAAGAACCCTTTTAACAGAATCCAGGATTGTATCGGCTATCTCATCCTTACTCTTCTCAGGTATATGTCTTCCATAACCTGTTTTATCTATTATTATAACCTCATTTTTATCAGAACCAAAACCAATACCAGGTTTTGAGACATCATTTGCAATAATCAGATCTAGATTCTTTCTTTTCAGTTTGTCATAGGCATGTTCTATAAGCTTCTCTGTCTCAGCGGCAAACCCGACAAGTATACGGTCTCCCTTAATACTTCCCAGTTCACCAATGATATCTGGATTTTTTTCAAGCTCTAATATGATAATATCCTGGTCTTCCTGCTTTTTTATCTTTTGACAGTTCTCTGCCCTGCATCTGAAGTCAGCAACAGCTGCGGTCTTAATAATAACAGAGCATTCCTTATAATGTTTCAAGACCTCATCCCGCATCTCACTTGCTGTAGTTACATAAGTAATCTTTATATCATTTCTTGGCGGCTCGAGGTATGTCTTGCCTGTTATAAGGATAACCTCTGCTCCCCTTCTCCGCGCTATCTTTGCTATAGCATATCCCATCTTACCGGATGCCCTATTGGTTATACATCTTACCGGGTCAATAAATTCCATAGTAGGGCCTGCTGTAACCAGTATTTTTTCTCCTGTGAAGTCCTTCTTTGTGAATATGTCCTCCATCTTCTCTAGTATCTCGGATATAGTTGGAAGTCTGCCCTTCCCATGGGTCCCGCATGCAAGGTCCCCTGTTCCTGGCTCCATAATCTCAAAACCATTCTCCTTTAATTTCTCAATATTCCCTTGAACAGCCTTGCTCTCCCACATCTTTGTATTCATGGAGGGTACAAACAGTATGGGTACAGTAGTTGCCATAACCATTGTTGTTAAAAAGTCATCTGCTATGCCATTGGCAATCTTTCCTATTATATTCGCAGTTGCTGGAACAATAACCATCTGGTCTGCTATATCTGATAAAGCAATATGTCCTATCTTTGAGCCATAAAATAATTCAAACATCTGATTGACAACCGGGTTTCCGGATATTGTTTGAAATGTTAGGGGCGTTACAAACTCCATTGCGTTTTTTGTCATGACCACATGGACATTGGCACCCTTTTTAGACAGCTCTCTCACCAGCTCTGCGGTCTTGTATGCTGCTATACCACCTGTTATACCGACTATTATCTCCTTGCCATTTAATTTAGAGAATTCTTTTTCCATATTAGATATTTAATCCCAGTCTTCTTATAAATCTTGTAAACAGATTTGCCTTTGGAACATAAACAGGAGAGACAATGTCTACCCTTGCAATAACATTATTATCGAGCCTGATAATGACCTCGCCAAGCTTCTGCCCTTCCCTGACCTCACCTTTTACCTTTTCCTGGACATCAATCTCCTTCTTTATTAAATCTTTTTTGTCATTAGTCACAGGGTAGGAAAAACTTGCATTTGCTACACCCTTAATCTTTCTATATTTACCGTCTATTAGAAAGATGTCCTTGTCTATAACCTCACCTTTTTTTACAAGATTTATGATTCTGTATTGAGAGAAAGCCCTTTTAAACTTTTCAATAGCAATCTCATCCCTTATCTTTGCAGAAGGACTTCCAAGAACAACAACTATAAATCTTAGGCCATTCTTCTGCCCTGTGGCTACTATGTTAAAACCAGCCTCTCTGTAATATCCTGTCTTTAATCCATCCACTATACCAGGCATTTTGGCAAGAAGTTTATTATGATTGTTCATTATAAACCTTCCATTTCTGAACTCTTCTCTGGAAGTAGATGTCCACTCAATTATCTTAGGATATTTAAGTAATTCCCTTGCAAGGATGGCCAGGTCGTGGCATGAGCTTACATCCTCTTTTTCACCTTTTGATGGCGGAAGGCCATTGACTGAATAAAATTCGGTATCGTTCATCCCTAGTGCCTTTGCCTTTTCATTCATAAGCCCCACAAACTCATCCTTACTGCCTGCCACAAACTCTGCAACAGTATAGGCTGCATCATTACCTGAGGCAATAAGAACAGCCTTCATCATATCCTCCAATGTAAAGACCTCCCCCTCTTTTAGATAGACCTGGCTACCGCCTATCTTTGATGCCTCTTTTGATACAGTAATCTTATCTGTAAGGTTTATCTCTTTCTTGTTTAGCTTATCTATCACCACATAGGTGAGCATTAGCTTGGTGATACTGGCAAGGGGTCTCTTTTCATGGATATTTTCACCCTCCAGCATCTTGCCAGTTGTTGCCTCTGTGACTATAAATGCCTTATATGGTGCTACCTTTTTCTGGGCAGATGCTTGCTGATTTTTTTTGTGCGGAGTCCCATGGACTGCTGCCCTGGCATGGGCAAAGGATGCACAAAAAATTAATGCAAGTGCGATAACAATAAGCCTTTTCATCTTATAGTAATCCTTTTCTGAATTAGTTTGTTTTATCTTTGAACATCTCCTTTTATCTTATCTGTAAACACCTTTATCAGATCTATGGGTATTGGAAAAATAATAGTTGAATTCTTCTCAGTAGATATCTCTATCAGGGTCTGCAGATAACGTAATTGTAATGCCATAGGGTTCTGGGAGAGTATCTCTGATGCCTCTGCGAGCTTTGTCGCTGCCTGGTATTCACCTTCAGCGCCAATAATCTTTGCCCTTCTCTCCCTTTCTGCCTCCGCCTGTCTTGCAAGGGCACGTTGCATCTCCTGAGGCAGGTCAACATTCTTAACCTCTACATTTGCTACCTTTATACCCCATGGTTCTGTATGCGTATCCAGTATATCCTGTAACCTGTCATTTATCTTCTCTCGGTGTGATAGAAGCTCATCGAGCTCAGCCTGACCCAGAACACTTCTTAATGTTGTTTGGGAAAGCTGACTTGTGGCGTATAAATAATTTTCTATCTCTACAATTGCCTTCAGGGCATCAACCACCCGAAAATACACAACAGCATTGACCTTTATGGATACGTTATCCTTTGTAATCACGTCCTGGGATGGCACATCAAGAACCACGGTCCTCAGGCTCACCTTTACCATCCTATCTATTATAGGGATAAGGATAATAAGACCAGGGCCCTTGGGATTGCCAAGAACCCTACCAAGTCTAAATATAACACCCCTCTCATATTCATTAAGGATCTTTATAGCGCTTGCAAGAAAAAAAATAACAATTACGATTACAAATACAATGGGTATCATTTTAACCTCCCTTTTTCTTTACTATGAGCAGAAGTCCTTCCACCTTTTCTACCACAACCCTTTCCCCACTTCTTATTGGTTCATTACTTTTCGCATTCCACAATTCACCATGAAGGAATACCTTACCTTTGCCATTTATATCAGTCCTTGCCTCTCCTTCCTCGCCGATTAGACCTTCAGTCCCTGTTTTGACCTTTGAGAGTTGAGCCTTTATGGCATATGATAACACACCAAAGAAAAATATACCAGAAAGTATGACCACAGTGAGTATGCTTTTCCATGATATAGAGAATATACTGTGTGGAAGGTCTACAAGCATAATAGAACCTATAACAAGGGATATGATGCCAGCCAGCCCTAATACACCGTGGCTTATAATCTTGAGCTCAAGTATAAAAAATACTATGCCAAGCAGTATGAGGAATATCCCTGCATAACTGATTGGGATAGTTGAAAATGCATACAGTGCAAGGATAATAGATATGCCGCCTATTACACCTGGAAATATAGCACCTGGGCTGTATATCTCAAATAATATACCGTATAATCCTATCATCATTAATATATAGGCTACATTAGGATCGCTTATATATGATAAGAATCTATATTTAAAAGGCATTTCAATTATGTTTTTTTTCTTGCCTTTAAGATTAAGTGTTATCTTGCCTTTTTTTGTCTCAACAACCCTTCCATCTATACCATCGATCAATCTTTCAATGTCCTCTGCAACAATATCTATCACATTCTTATCCAGGGCATCCTTTGCAGTGATGGAGGCACTCTCTTTTACTGCCTTTGCTGCCCAATCTGCATTTTTACCTCTTTTCATGGCAATACTTCGTGCGTATGCCTCTGCATCCTTTACAACCTTTGACATCATAACCTTGTCTGCCTTATCCTTACCAATAGAAACAGGATGTGCTGCACCAACATTTGTTCCTGGTGCCATCGCAGCTATATGTGCAGAAAGCAATATGATACTGCCTGCAGAGGCAGCCCTTGCGCCAGGGGGTGATACATAGACAATAACAGGGATATGGGAGTCCATAATAGCCTTTACTATCTCCCTCATAGATGTATCAAGACCTCCTGGAGTGTCAAGTAGGCATATTAATGCCTCTGCATTTTCTTTCTCGCTTTTTGATATAGATTCAGATATAAAGCCGGCAATTGGGGGATTAATTGCGCCATTTATTGTTATTATATTAATCGAACCTGCCCTATCTGCCTTTTTATTAGGATTATGATTTTTTTCCTCCTTAGCCCAAAGGGGATTTAAAATAAAAAAACAAAAAAAACAGAATAGAAAAATTGATGCCAGTCTTTTCATCTAATCGAAAATTTCTCTTTTAGTCTCTTTTCCACCACCGGGGGCACAAAATCTGCAACACAGCCTCTGAATCCTGCCACCTCCTTGATAGTTCTTGAACTTATAAAAAAATAATCCTTACTTGTCATCATGAATATGGTATCCATGTCTTGATTAAGATTTCTATTCATAGATGCCATCTGAAACTCATATTCAAAATCACTCATTGCCCTTAAACCCCTTATAACAAACCTTGCGTTCACCTTTTTTACATAGTCTACAAGAAGTCCTTCAAAACTATCCACCATCACATTCTTATTTCCATTTACAGACTCACTTATCATCTCCTTGCGCTCCTCTACGGAAAAAAGGGCTCTTTTCTCAATATTATAGGCAACAGCAACTATAACGGTGTCAACAAGTTCAAGCCCTCTCGTAAGGATATCTAGATGACCATTTGTAATAGGATCAAAAGAACCAGGATAAACAGCAATTTTCTGTCTCATAGATTTTTACTCCCTAAATGAATTTTAATCTTCAAAAGAAACTAGCTCTTAAAGATTGTAACCACTGTATCACCATACTTTTTTTGCCTCCAAATATGCCATGTCCCTAAAATATTATTATCTATCATCTCTCTCTTAGAAGACTCAACAACAAAAACGGTTTCGTTGTCAAATATAATATTTTTCTCCAAGAGTTTTATAGTATCCTTTATAAAACCTTTTTCATAAGGCGGGTCTAGAAAGATTATATCAAAAACATCCCCTTCCTTACAGAGAAAAGGAATTGCACCTGAGACATCCATATTTATGACATTGCATATCTCATTCACACGGAGGTT
Source organism: Syntrophorhabdales bacterium (assembly GCA_018052995.1). Classification (GTDB taxonomy): domain Bacteria; phylum Desulfobacterota; class Syntrophorhabdia; order Syntrophorhabdales; family Syntrophorhabdaceae; genus DTOV01. Next base: position 13,001 of record JAGPMK010000047.1, read on the forward strand.
GAATGCATTCTCCTCTATTTTTTTTGTCATCCTACAATCTATCTCAACCATTGCTGCCTTGCATGCACCCCTACTTAATGATTCAAACGCCAATATACCAGAACCGGCAAAAAGATCTATCACCCTTCTACCCTCGACATCTCCTAGGACACTAAAGATAGATTCCCTCACCTTTGATGATGTATGCCTTGCATTTATATCATCCTCAGCTATAACATACCTACCTTTCATTGAACCGCCTGTTATCTTTATTTTTCTCATATCTCCGTAAACAACTTATCCCCTGTCTTTTTTATCTTTTCTATACCTTTTATCTCGTCAGACTCTAAGTGTAATATCACCATGTTTATATCCCTATATCGTCTCTGCATTGTATCTATATAATATTCTTGCATTTTCTTCCGTCTTTTATGAAATTCACAATCCACCTCTTTTACCACATGGTTGATGATTATATTTTCCACATGCAGGTCATTTTGGCTGAATTCCTCTATTATCCTATCAGTAAGCCTGACGCCAAGTGCCTCTGGAATAGTAACAATGATATACTTTGTATTATCCCTGTCTCTTATAAATTGCACAATCTTTTCTGATAAAGATTCCCAGCTGCTTATAATTTCAAGCAATGTTCTTTTTGAACTTTTTAGCTTTACAGCACCCTTAAACCTCTCAAAATAGTCATACATGCTCATATAGAATTTGGTCGCTGCCTCCATGTGTTTTAAAAAAAGATGGGGAAGCTGTAGTAGCCTCAGAGTGTGGCCAGCAGGTGCAGTATCCCAGACAACCAAATCATATTTATCGTCTTCAACAAGCTCAATGATGAAATTGAGCATATATTCCTCTTCTATGCCAGGCGCAGTCCCTATATAATCAACAAAATCATAATCAATCTTGGCGAAGGAGGATATAACCTCATATATCTCAGGACCGAACCTCTCCTTCCATCTTTTAAGGACTATATCAGATGATATCTCAAGACCATAAAGATTGAATTCCTCAGTAATTCTTGTTTCTTTATCCCCTATTTTTACCTCAAAGATATCAGAAAGGGATGGGGTAGGGTCGCTTGAGATGAGAAGAACCCTTTTACCATCTCTTGCAAACTTCAAGGCTATGGAGGATGCACAGGTTGTTTTACCAACCCCGCCCTTGCCGCCTACCATAAGAAGCTTCATCTTATCGCTGGATATATTAATAAGTCCCATGTGTTAAAAAAGTATCTAAAATCTATATTGTCTTAGATCGTTGATATTAAAAATAGGCATAAAGGTATATCCCTTTGATTCTATTGCCTCTCTCCCACCTTCAAGCCTGTCAAGAATGGCTATCAATCCCTTTACATGATATCCTGCCTGTTCAGTAATCTCTATAGCCCGAATAGAAGAACCACCAGTAGTAACCACATCCTCAAGTATAACAACATTCATACTCTGTTTTAGGTTTTTTGCACCCTCAATCCATAGATTCCTCCCATGACCCTTAGGCTCTTTCCTTATAAAAAAACCAGAAAGTCTATCATTTTTGTTGTAGGCATATAACACTACAGAGCACACCAAGGGGTCAGCGCCTACACTTACCCCTCCCACTGCCTCAACGTCTGTTATCCCCCTAACCATCTTATACATAATACTCCCTGTCAGATGCATACCCTCTGGATTCAGGGTTGTTTCCCTGGCATCGATATAAAACGAACTTTTCTTGCCACTCTTTAAAATAAATTCACCCTCTTCGTATGATAATTCCTTTAAAATTCTAAGTAATCTTTCTTTGTCATCCATCCTATCATACCCCTGCGTATAACAAAAATTGACTCAATCCTTTTCATTAGCCCTTATGTTTATCCAGTTCATTCTTGAAATACCCTATTATCTCTTCATCAATCAAAAAAAGGTTTATTTCTTTCAGGGTAGTCTCTTTTGTGTTTATGAATGCTACTATCTCTCCTGTTATTATCTCTGCGCAGCTATCCTTTGGAAAACCGAAGATTCCAGCGCTTATAGCGGGCAGGGAGATGGATTTAAAACCCTTCTCATCAGCTAAAGATAGTGTATTCCGTATTGCATCCCTTAATTTCTTCTCCTCATCACCCTCGCCCCATCTCGGTCCAACAGCATGGATGACATACCTTGCCTTCAGCCTCCCGCCTGATGTGATCACAGCAGAACCAACAGGGCAAAAGCCAATACGGTTACTTTCCTCCTGAATACCGCTGCCCCCCTTGCGGACAATAGCCCCAGCCACACCACCTCCATGTTGTAGAAATGAATTTGCCGCATTCACAATTGCATCAGCATTGCTCTCTGTTAGATCACCTTTTATGATCCTGATCAAGGTATCTTTAATATTTATCTCCTTTATGGTCTCCATGCCTTCTCCTGATTAGATTGGAATTATAGATGTATTGTAATACAAAATCAACACAATGAAAAAGAAAAAAGATGGTAGATTTATATTTAAAGCTGCCATCTTTTTATAAAATTTAATGAAATTTTAAAAATCACATTGGTGTTATGGATTTTTTTTCGGTTTTTTCCTGATAGACACGGACAATATCCTTTCTGCCTATTATTGAGACAATTTTTTTCGGTTCATCCTTACTTACAACAGGAAGCTCTCTCACATCCAATGATGCCATAATCTGTAATGCCATATTAAGAGAGTCCTCAGGGGTTACTGTCATAACACCTGTAACTGCCAGATCCTTTGCAACCAAAAGCTGATGAAGGGAATCTTCTGCCATGGCAACGCGAAGATCAGTCATAGAGATAATCCCTGCAAGATTACCATTTTTATCTACTCCAGGAAAATCTTGTTGATGTGAATCTGTTATATTTTTAAGAATCTCTTTAAAATGCATATCTTCAAGGGATGGTATCCACCTTTCTGTTGTTTGCTATGGCATCTTTTACTGAAAGGTTTTTTAAAATGTCAAAGGAATAATCACCGATATGAGCTGGTGAATCAATCCTCATGGACGCCTGTTTTTCGTAAAGGGAGATTCTTCCGAGTAAAAGAAAGGATATAGAGGATACGATCATCATAGGTAGAATAAGGCTATATCCTCCTGTCATCTCTGCCACCATAATAAGAGCTGCAATTGGGGTCTTTGCAATACCTGTAAAAAAGTCACCCATCCCTACAAGAACAAACGCTGCGGGCTTATCGAATATATGGGAAAAAATTTGGCACATATATTTCCATAAAAACGCCCAGCATGGAACCTATAAAAAGGGATGGGACAAATACACCACCACTGCCTCCTGAACTTATTGTAAAAGAAGTAGCAATAATCTTTCCGAAAATGAGTGTCCCCATAAGCCCAAGGGCAAGCTGCCCATCAATTACAGACTGGATCCACTTGTAACCGCCGCCGAGCACCTCTGGGAGAAAAAATGTTACCACCCCAAGCATTAAACCACCCAAGGCTGGTTTTAATGATGTCGGTATCTTTAAAGGTTTGAAAAACCTGTCTCTTGCACCATAGAAAACCTTAACGTAAATATAACCAACACATGCACAGAGAATACCGAGTATAGCGTAAAAAGGTAATTGAATGGGTGTAGCTAGGGCAATTATAGGGATTTGGAATATAGTTCCTGTTCCATCATGCAGGGTGAAAACCGTATAGCCTATAATGGAAGAAAGTATGCAGGGAATGATTGCCTCAAATTCAAAGTCTGTTTTGCTATATAATACTTCAGCAGCAAAAAGCGCAGTGCC
>JAGPMK010000048.1:0-9685 GCA_018052995.1 Syntrophorhabdales bacterium
TGTTTGGAAAGGCAACAAAAAGAATAAGGGTTGGGCAGGGCATGTTCTTGAACGGTATTTGGGGCTTCCGATAAATTCGGCACAATCGCCAAATTTTGGCTCATGGGAGCTCAAGATAGTTCCTCTCAAAAGACTTGCAAACGGTAATATCGTAGTCAAAGAGACAATGGCCATTACTATGATTGATCCTTACAATGTAGCTAATGCACCTTTTGAACAAAGCCATTTGCTTGCGAAACTCAAAAAGGCGGTTGTATGCGCTCGCCTCTTTGAGTCCCAGAATGAGGACAGGTCAATCCTGGTTCGTGTCTCGGCATTTGACCTTAACGACAAATCCATCTATGAGCAAGTCAAAAAAGATTACGAGGAAACGAGGAGCTGTATCGTGACGAGAGGATTTGAATATCTCACCGGCAAAATGGGTGTATTGGTTCAGCCGAGAACCAAGGGAGCAGGTCACGGAAGCACCAGCAGGGCTTTCTATGCACGAACTCAATTTGTTGCAAAAATACTTGGAATTTAAATGGTCTAAAAATCAAATCCAGCCGACCGCTTACAGCGGCGGCTGATTTTTGGCGTTAGACCAACAAAAAAAGATAGGAGATGATAATGAAGGCAGAATTCACAGCAATAATAGAGGCTGCACCTGAGGGAGGCTTCTGGGCTATCTGTCCCAAGGTGCCTGGTGCCAATGGACAGGACGAGACGATAGAAGAAGCCAAGGCTAATCTACGGCAGGCTATTGAGTTGATCTTGGAGGATCGCAAGGCTGATATTCTTAGGGGGTTGCCTGATGACGTTATACAGGATAAGGTGATGATAGGATGAAACGGCGGGACCTGGAGCGTAGGTTGAGAATCGCGGGTTGCTACCTGAAGAAAGAAGGAGCCTCACATTCTCTTTGGATCAATCCCAAAAATGGAGCGATAGAAGCTGACGGACTGAGGGACGTCCTTCAATATTTCAATTGACATTGTTGCTCACCTTTAGCTATTCCGGTTATTATGCCATGACAAGCACGACTTGATGAGGCAGGTGTGCTCAATCAAATTATGATTCGGGGAAAGTGTCGGCATGGCGTTCTCTGCAATCAGCTACGCAGTGATGAGGGGGAAGAAGACAGCGGAAAAGAAGGGGCTTAAGATAATGGAGGAGTTATTGAATAATTGAAGGACGTCCCCGCCGTCCACTTTCGTTCATTCTCTTTACCGCGAATCCACCGCCTTCTCAGGCAAGAGATCGGGGTACCAACGACCGAACCTCTTGCGGACCGTTTGCCCGGGGGATGCGGCTTCCATCAACCGCCGCGTCACTTGTGTCGTGTGTTTATCGCCATTAGGGGAGATCTATACTATCGCAGGAACTCGCGTAACCATGCGTCCGCTCGATACCTGTCTCATCATTCCCGCACCTTGCACTGTACCCTCATAATGAGATACCAGATGACCCGCGCTGACCCCCAAGAGAAGAACCGCCGCAGCACCCAGCCCAATCATCCATTGCTCCAAAAGGTAGCGCCACCTATAGAGCGTCCCGAAGCCCGCTGCCAGCATCACCGCCAGGGCAATCCATCCGTGCCATGTGTAGAACAGACCGCACATCCGGTCTTACCTCTTCATGTTCCTTCGTTTTGTGCGTCCGTCACGCCATGAGTCGTAAAGCGCACCGACCAGCAGCAGCGGAATCGCCAGAAAGATGGCTAAGAACGGCAAAACCCCGAATGCTGCCGCGGTGAGCATGCCCACCGTTGCGACCGCGACCACAACCCCGAACGCGGACATGGGAACACTCGTGTGCGTGCGTCCCCAGCGCCACTGGCGCCGAACACGCGGGATCAACCCCAATGCAACAACGAGGCCTGTGATCGCCAGCAATACCCAGACTATGGATGGATACCCTCGCATGTTCCTTCATCTGCCGAACACTCCGCATAACCGGCTGGCAAAGGAGCGCAGCGGAATTGCCAGTCCGAGTTGATGCGGTTCCACATTTTCCACTTACGAAGTGGAAAATTGGAGATAATGGGGCTCTCCTTAAACTCTATAGGCCACTGTCCAGATATTCATAAATAATTCAAAGTATCCTGTTCTAATGCGGTCTTTTACAAACCCTGCGTGCTCGAGCATGAAGATGATATTCGAAGGGGTATAGGTTGCCTTATGCTCGTCTATCTCGATTCGGCTTACAAGGTGAAGCCCTGCCATGAATCGCAAAAGGCCATCGGTCCATGAGGCGGGTGTTGTAATAATCAAAAGACCACCTGATTTAAGAATTCTACGCACCTCGCCAATAATACCATCAAGCCTTTCTGGTTCTATATGTTCAATGACAGCAAGCATGGTAACCACATCAAAATAGCCATCATCAAAGGGTATCCTTCCCTCTTTTTCAATATCATCATTTGAGAGAATTATATCCTCCTCCCTGAACCCTTCAATGGTCGTATCGCTGACGGTCTTATCAATACCATATTTCTCGGCAAATTCTGTGTATTTGAGAAAATAAGGAAATGAGCCACAACCAATATCAAGGATGCGCCCATGCCTGAGATGAGGCGAGATAAGGTTATTTGCCATTAAGGCACGTTTCTTCGCCAGTAAACCCTCTAATAGCCCATAGCCTCGAGTTACCTTCATGTTAAACATACCCCTAAACCATAGACAAATAATTACCTAAAGACCCAATGCTGGTATGAAAAATCAAAACCTTAATGAACTGTAATAGACAATAATAGAATGGATAAAAACGGAGAGATAGGGATTTGAACCCTAGGTCCCGCTTTAAACGGGACACTCGCTTAGCAGGCGAGCACCTTCGGCCATACTCGGTCATCTCTCCATTTGACAAAGTATACTTTTTTGAAATATAAAAATCAATCATTTATGGCATGGATAGAGAGGTAAAAGAATATATTCTGGCAAGAGATAGATTGCTTAGATCTGTCAGGGACTTCTTCTATGTAAACAATTACATAGAGGTGGAGACCCCTAACCTTGTCCCCACATGCGCACCCGACCCCTACATTGATCCATTAAGGGTCTATATGGGTAGTATTGGGCCATTCTATCTCCACACCTCACCTGAAATAGGCATGAAAAAGCTATTAAGGTATAATCTCAAAAGAATCTTTCAGATATGCAAGGTCTATAGGGTCGAGGATATAGATACTGTCCACAGTATAGAATTCACTATGCTCGAGTGGTATAGGGAGGGGTCATACATGGATCTAATCCAAGAGGTGGGTGATCTGATAAGGCTTGTTGCAGGGGATCTTGCTATTGAAAAAGATAGGTTTATAAACAGAGAATACAGGATATATGACCTGGAGGATTTGTTTGTTAAAAAGACTGGCATAAACCCTTTTATGCTTACCAGGTCACAGCTTATAAAACAGGCGAGGCTTAAAAGCATTGTAGTTATAGATAAAAAAGATACCTGGAATGATATATTCTTTAAGATCTTTATTCAGGAGATAGAGCCTGCCATCAAAGATGATAGCCCATACTTTATTATAGACTGGCCCTCTTCCATATCAAGCATGGCAAAACCAAAGGGAAAAAACAAGGTTGAGAGATTCGAGATGTATATTGATGGGTTGGAGATAGCCAATGGGTATACAGAGCTTATGGACTCAAGGGTGCTAAGGGAGAGATTCAAAAAAGAGAATCAGAGGAGAAAAAGGTTAGGAAAGGATATATTCCATGAAGACAGAGAATTTATGGAGGCAATAGACTCAATACAAGGGGGATATACAGGTGTCTCTATAGGCATTGACAGGCTTCTTATGTCTCTTATGGGAAAAGACAGGATAGATGATGTCCTGCCATTCAGGTTAAGGATTTAAATTGCTTTATCAACCCATTATGGTGACACGACACTAAAGATTAGGTTTAATAATCCCTATTTGCTGCTATGCCATCTAAATATCTTTGTCCCCCCTTTTAAAGGCCTATGGGTATAAATCTATAGAAGACTATCCCCAGATATTCCTTTATTGAATAGGCAATAGAGGTAATATTCTCTGCATTTGGCATATAGCTCATGACAGTGTAGGCTGATCGTGAGGTTCTATATCCAGTAGGATATGGAAGGACCTGAGGATAGTATTTTTTGAAAAGCCCAACAGACCTCTTCATATGAAAGGCACTTGTTATAAGAACAACCTTTTTTATCCCTTTTTTCTCTGCAATCCCCTTGACAAATATTGCATTTTCTTTGGTATCCCTGCTCTTATCCTCTGTTATGATATACGTCTCATCCACGCCAACAGACATGAGAAACCTTTTTGCAATCTCTGCCTCTGCCTTTTTTCCATAAACCCTTCCCCCTGAGATAATGATAGGTCTCTTATGGCGGATATAAAGCCTATATGCCTCCACCACCCTTGGGAGAGAGTCATTTGATAGTTGTCCTTCCCCGCTGAGATCTGGTGCATTCTCGTTTATCCCACCTCCAAGAACCACATAGGCATCACAGGTTTTTATATTTTCTATAGAAGGCACCCTATAGGCATCCTCAAGGGGGATCATGAAGAGATCCTTCACGGGCTCAATACTTATTGAATATATGGCAATGGCAAGGAGAAAAACAAAAAGTCTGAGCCTCTTTCTCAGCAATATACCAGATAAAATCAAAAGTATAATGATGATACCTGGGGGGATAATAGAATGGGCTATCAATTTTTTTAGGAAAAATAGCATATTAATTATTAGGTTGTTAGGTCCTTACCCTATTGGACTATTGATATCTGCCCAAAAGCTCTTTTATCCTCGGTAGGGCATCCCTTGTCGCCTTTATGCCTGCCTCTATGAGCTCCTTCTTTTTTGTAAAATCAAAGAGGGATACACCCTTTATATCAGGCTCTATGACAACATCGGCATATTTAAGTTTTGGCTTGTTTGTCTCGCGCATCATAATATTAATGGATTGACCCATTACATCCACTACAGAGTTTATATCATAGTTCCTTATGTCCTTCTGGAGGTTGACTGCTATAACTATATCCGCCCCCTTTATATCTCTTGCCACATCACAGGCTACATTATTCGAGACACCACCATCAACAAGCATCCTGTTGTCATATATTACCGGTGTAAATATCCCTGGTATTGCCGCTGATGCCCTTATTGCCTTTGAGATGGCACCTTTTTCCAGAATAACGGTCTCTCCGGTGTTTAGGTCGGTTGCAATAGGATAGAATGGTATCTTTGTATCCTCAACCCTTTTTACCTTTATGTTCTTTGAGACAAATTCCTCAAGTCTTGCACCCTGCCCAAGACCCATCTTGGGGATGGTAAGCATATCGATGATATCATTTTTTTCAACCTTAAAGGCCGTGTATTCAAGCTGAAAGCTGTCAGGATTGGCTGCATAGAGCCCACCGATCAGGCTGCCAACACTCGTCCCCACTATCATATGGATTGGTATCCTCTCTTGTTCAAGCACCCTTATAACACCAACATGGGCAAATCCTTTGGCAGAGCCTCCACCGAGGACAAGGGCAACCCTTGGTTCCTTCTTTTTCACCACCTCTGGGGCAGTCTGACATGCAGCAATAAAAAAAATCGCTATAATTGAAAGTAGAATGGCCTTAAGGATCCTATATTTAATAACCTGCTCTCTGACCAACATATGGATTATACACCTTCTCCCTTCCTATTGTGCTTTTAGCAGAATCCCCGTAGTTGTGACCAGGCGCAACTATCGTCTCATCTGGCAATGTGAACAATTTTTTGTGTATGGATGATACAAGGGTCTCCCATGAACCTCCTTCAAGGTCGGTTCTCCCCACACCACCCACAAACAATGTATCCCCGGTGAATACGATCCCATTATGATACAAGGAGATGCTCCCTGGTGAATGACCTGGCGTGTGGATTACCCTGAGGGATGTCTTTCCTATTGTTATATAATCTCCCTCCCGAACTGTAACATCAGCCGGTGGTGATGGCTCACCCCCGAACATGCTCAGCATATAAGTAGACTGGTTCACAAGACTGTATGCCTCATTTTCATGGATTACAATCTCGGCACCCGTGAGCTCCTTCATCCTTCTATTTCCTATGATATGGTCAACATGGGAATGGGTATTAACAATATATCTAATATTATAACCCCTCTCTGTTGCCTCGCTGTAGATCCTCTCGCAGTCAGCAGCCGGGTCTATGACAAGCGCCTCCTTGGTAATCTTACAACCAACTATATAGGCAAATACAGCAAAACCTCCTACCTCCATCTGTTTGACAAACATGCAATAACCTCCTGTTAACCTAAATGCTCAATAGACTCTGTGAGCCATTTAATCCCTGAGCCTTATAAGATTAGTCTTTAATGCGTTGTTTCATTGCCCACTATGATAATCTAATACTTTTTAGTGCTGTTTTTCAATTTTTTTGATAAACTTAATGACAAAATTACAATGGGGGACAGATGAAACCTGTTTATATTGAGGCAAGAGACCTGCCTGATGCCTGGTTTCAGTGCATCTACAGGATGTTTGATGGCTCAGATGGAATCCACGAATATAGAATAGAAAAAGGCTCCTTTGAGGGACACAAAAGAAAAGAATTTGATCTTATAATGGTTCACATAAAATACCCGGGGACCAGACCTATTATCCCCGATATACCACAGGAGCTTGGTGTCCCTGCACCGACAAGTATGGAATATGTAGAGGAATATCTCCAATACCTTATGACAGATAAAAAAGAGGATAATGAACTTTATACATATGGGGAAAGGCTAACAAACCCCAAGGTTGTAATTGACGGAAAGGAATGCCCAATAGGCATTAACCCTGTCATGGAGGTCATAAATATATATAAACAGGGCAAATATGGCACTAATCAGGCTATTATGGAGATAGGAATGCCTCAAGATATAGCCCTTGAAGACCCCCCATGCCTCAGACTAATTGATACCCGAGTCATGTCAGGTAGGCTTCATTTTGTCCTCTATTTCCGAAGCTGGGACCTGTGGGCAGGTTTTCCATCTAATCTTGCTGCTATTCAGCTTTTAAAGGAGTATATGTGCCAGGAGATAGGGATGGAGGATGGCACAATAACAGCAATAAGCAAGGGTATGCACCTTTATGACTATGCCTTTGAACTTGCCCTGAAGAGATTGAGACGATAGAGATTACCAACTGCTGTCATATTTTTATGGATCCCGATGATTATCTTGCGTTATTCAGCGCTGAGATAAAAGGGAAAATGGGTTACCACCTTATATTCAATATGGTTTATAATCGCTTCTGCAAGCTCTTCAGGCGTAGATGTGCCCTCCCAGTTAAAATCTGATTTATTATCTTCAAAGGGCAACATAAAAAAGTTTACAAGCCTTGTCTCTCTCCAGCCAGGCATAGCCCTGATAAACTCCTTTACCCCCTCTTCTGCATCTATTCCTTTTTTTGTAATACCCCAGATGGCAAGTTGGACACAGTATAGACATGATGAAATAGGCTCCTCGCCTGCCTCAATTAACATCTCTCTGGACCTATTATTAAGGGGTAGCCTGTTTAATTCCTCTATCGTCCTTTCCATATCAGGGGCTTTATTTTACCACTATGGTGGCTCGTTTTCAAAAAAACTTTTTAACTCCCTGAAGATATGGTATTTTATTGTATGATTCACAATCGGCTGACCCTTATATCTGCAGTCGCCCTCATATTTTTTATGTCTATATCTCCAGATGTCTTCTCCTCTGACATATACGAAAAAAAGAGAGAGGAGATGGTAAAATACGATATTGAGGCAAGGGGCATAAGGGATAGAAGGGTCATAAATGCCATGCTCAAGGTAAAAAGACACCTCTTTGTTGAGCCATCACTCATGGATAAGGCATACGATGACCACCCTCTGCCTATCGGTGAGGGTCAGACTATCTCGCAGCCCTTTATAGTGGCGCTTATGACAGAGGCGCTCGGTCTTAAGGGTGATGAAAAGGTCCTTGAGATAGGCACTGGTTCAGGATACCAGGCAGCGGTTCTTGCAGAGATTGCAAAAGAGGTCTATACCATAGAGGTCAATAAAAACATATATGATATGGCATCAAGGAGATTGAAAGAACTCGGCTATGATAACATTAAGGTCAGACACGGGGATGGCTATGTGGGCTGGAAGGATTATGCACCCTTTGATGCCATCATCGTCACTGCAGCGGCAAGGCATATCCCACCACCACTCCTTGAACAGTTAAAAGATGGTGGCAGGCTTGTAATCCCCCTTGGCAGCACCCCTTTTCTGCAGAGCCTGACCCTTGTCCGGAAAGAAAAAGGCCGGATCACTATGAAGGATATATGTGGGGTAAGGTTTGTTCCCATGATTGGTGAGGCACAGAAGAAAAAATAATCTTTTAAAAAACCCTGTTATTCAATCTTGACAACCCACTAAGGCGATGTTATTTTTATGACCTATATGGGAGTGGCGGATACAAACATACCAATCAATAATATAATTCTAAGCTTTATAAAGATGTCAAGGCCACCCTTTCACACGGTAGGTGTCCTTCCTTTTTTTTTAGGTGCTATAATAGCATACAGGATGCATAATACATTCAATCTCTCACTATTTCTTTGGAGCACATTGGCTGTCATCCTTATCATGCTAAGCACCTATTACAGTGGTGAATATTCTGACATCAAGGAGGACAGGTTATCCTTTATCCATGGAAAAAGTGCATTTGCTGGCGGGACCCAGGTTATAGCCCAGGGCATGCTGCCTCGGTCCTATGCGAAGATAGCAAGTTATATATCCCTTGGTCTTACTGTTATTGTGGGTCTTATAATACAATTCTATTATAAAACCGGTGTATGGACAATACCATTAGGCATAGTTGGTATTATATCAGGTTTTTTCTACTCCATGATGCCCATAAGATGGGTAACAAGGGGTGTAGGCGAGATCCTCATAGGTCTCTGTTATGGCTGGCTGCCTGTGGCAGTATCATTCTATCTTCAGATTGGGGCATTAAACCACCTCATCCATTGGGTCTCTATCCCTATCGCATGCACCATCTTCAATGTTATACTAATAAATGAGTTCCCGGACTATCCTGCTGATGTGATAGCAAAAAAAAGCAATATAGCTGTAAGATACGGTAAGATAAAGGCATCGTATCTGTATATTTTTATGACAGTGGCATCATCAGTATTCTTTGTTCTATCCATCTATAAAGGCGTTCCTGAAATCGCACTTCTTTTCTACATCCCTGTGTTTATGATTAAGGTCTTTCTGATAACTATGGTATCTTTAAAAAAATATGAAAACAGGAGAACCCTTGAACTCATATGCGGACTTACCCTTACTACAAATCTCGCAACAACCCTTGCCTATGTATTAGGCTATATATTTTAAAAATCTAAAAGGAGTTACGATATAAACAATATCAGGCTAAAAAGCATATTCTGGCCACCTAAACTAATACTCAAGCAACTTACAAGCGTCCTGTATTTCAGACACCTTGTTAGGTGGAAAGGCTTTGATAAATGGTTTTTAAGGCACAGCATCAAGTCTCTCCCTGTGGCGGCAGGCGCTGTTGGGATGGGCTGCATCGGCTTTCCTGCACATCCTGCCTGGGAGGTAACCGGTGCCTGTAATCTGAGGTGTATCCACTGCCATGCCCAGTCTGGTAGACCTGCTGAGGATGAGCTTACAACAAAAGAGGCCAAAAAATTTATAGATGAGTT
>JAGPMK010000048.1:9785-16289 GCA_018052995.1 Syntrophorhabdales bacterium
AGGGGCTTTGTATACATAAAGGCAAATGGCGATGTATGGCCATGCCCCTTTGTGGAGATAAGCGCAGGAAATGTGAGGGAGGATGCCTTTATAAACATCTGGCATAATGCAGATATATTCCAAAACCTAAGAAACAGAGAGAATACATTAAAAGGTGCCTGTGGTGAATGTAAATACAGAGGCATCTGCGGTGGCTGCAGGGGCAGGGCATACGCCTTATCAGGTGATTATCTTGCAGAAGACCCCTCCTGTTTTATAAACAAAGAGGCCTCAGACCCCATAAAACATTATGAGCAATGTATATGCACCAGGGATGAAACATAGTATCAACCAACCTGCATATCTATTATGGGCAATATGCCCCTTATATCAGTCACTATAAAGTCAGCACCGGCATCCTTAAAGGACCGTTTGTCGGTCCTCCCTGAAAGGACGCCAACTGCCGTAAGGCCTGCCTGTAGGCCTGCGGTGACATCAGTAGGGTGGTCACCCACAAGCATAGCATTTTCTGGTTTTACTGAGATAACCCTAAGGACATGTTGCACATGACGGGGATCAGGCTTTACATACCTTGTATGTTCCCTTGTGGATATGCCATGGATATATTCAGTCATATCAGGAAACACCAAGTTGAGGACAGCAATGCAACTCCTGGTGATAATACCGATCTTAACGCCTCTTTTCTTCAACCCCATAAGAACATCCCGCGTATAGGGAAACAGCCCTTTGCCTGATGCGGCCTCAACCTCAAGCTCTTCAAGCCTCCTGAATGCCTCCTGTGAAAATACCATACCATTTTCACCAATAAGTCTTTCAAGCTCATATATCATCTCTATTATGTAAAAACCATCCAGATTATTGAGGGTCTTTTTATCTACAAACCTCTCGGCAATCTTTAGTATCTCATCTTTTAATAATTTGAAGTCAAGGGTAAGTTCTGTGAGGGTTCCGTCAAAATCAAAGATTACACCATGGGTCATTGGCCCAAAATGCCTCCCTGAACATTTTTTTCCTGTTATGGGGCTTGTGCGGGCGCACTTACAGAATACCCGCTTCTTTTGAACTATTGTCCGAGGTCTATCTTCTTTACGCCTATCACATTAGGCAGGGACTGTATCTCTCTTATCACATTATCCTCTGCCTCTTTGTCGAGGTCAAGCAATGATATGGCAAGCCCACCTATGCTTTCCCTGCCAAAGTGCATGCCGCCTATATTTATACCCCTTATAAAGAATACATTTCCTATGCTTGCAATAACACCTGGTTTATCATAGTTGTAGATAAGGAGCATATGACCCTTCAGGTCCGCCTCAAGATATATATTGTTAACCTTTATGAGCCTGGGCTCTTTCTTGCCAAATAATGTCCCCTCTACTGTATTCTGATTCTTCTCACCCCTTACTACAATCCTTATCAGGGATGTGAAATCCTCGGACTCCTTGATCTTTACCTCTTTTAGCTTTATATCCCTGTTCTTAGCAATAATGGGTGCATTCACATAGTTTACACCCTCAAGGTGCTGGGTAAGAATATTTTTTATTATCCCCTGCGTCAGTATCTTTGTGTCTGCCTCTGATACCTCTCCCATATACTGCATCTCGATAGATTTTATAGGAAAATCTGTAATACACGCTAAGATAGTGGCAAGCCCCTCTGACAGCTTCAAAAATGGTGCAATCTTTTTTGCCATCTCGAGGGTTAGGGATGGGGCATTGACACTATTTTTTATTACCCCGTTTTTAAAATAATCCACAATCTGGTTTGCAATATCTATTGCCACCTTGTCCTGAGCCTCTTTAGTGGATGCGCCAAGGTGAGGGGTGCATACTGTCTTATCTGACAGGACAAGGGGGTTATCAGGGGGTGGGGGTTCCTGTTCAAAGACATCAAGGGCAGCGCAGGCAACATGACCACTCTCCAGTGCCTCAAGAAGGTCCCTCTCGTTTACTATAGGACCCCTTGCCACATTGATGATTATAACGCCTTTTTTCATCTTTGCTATGGTATCTTTATTTATCAGATTCCGCGTATCCTTTACCAGGGGCACATGGATTGCAATAAAATCACTCTCCCTGAGAAGCGTATCAAGATCAACAAGTTCAATGCCTTTGCTCTCAGCAAATTCTTTAGATACATATATATCATAGGCAAGAACCCTCATGCCCAGGGCTAATGCCTTTTCTGCCACAAGGCTGCCTATATTTCCAATGCCTATTACACCCAGGGTCTTATCATATATCTCTATGCCCATGAGCGCCTTCTTTTCCCACTTTCCCTGCTTCATGGTCCTGTCTGCAATGGCAATTTTTCTTGCTGCTGCAAACATAAGGGCAATGGAGTGCTCTGCTGCTGCAAGGGCATTACCCTGTGGTGTATTCATGACAATAATGCCTTTTTCTGTTGCCGCTGCCACATCTACATTATCAACGCCTATGCCTGCCCTTCCTATAACCTTCAGATTTTTGCCGCTTTCTATTATATCCCGTGTTGCCTTTGTTGCACTTCTGACTATAAGGGCATCGTAATCTCCTATAATCCCTTTTAACTGCTCACCTGTTAGACCTGTCCTAACATCAGCCTCAAGATTGTTGGATTTAAGGATATCAATAGCCTTATCAGATAGCTGGTCTGCAATGAGGATCTTCATCTCTTGTCTCCTTTTGTTGTTTAAGTCCTTTTAACCTTTCACCTACAACGGTCTCTGAATACTATATATCTTTCAGGCAGTCTATTGCCTTTGCTACGCCTGTGCCCATCTGGAATTTATATCCAAGGTCCCTCAGGGTAAACTCAAGGGCTGCCACAGCTGTTATAACATCGTATTTATCCGCATAACCAAGGGTTGCAATCCTAAATATCCTGCCCTTTAACTGGTCCTGTCCGCCTGCACCTGTAACGCCGTATTTTTTCCACATGGTCTTATATATTGCCTGACCATCTATGCCTTCTGGGGCAATGATAGCTGTCACAGCCGGGCTTGGGTTTTTTGCAAATACCTTAAGACCTAATGCCTTTGCTGCCTCTCTTGTTGCCATGGCAAGGACATCGAATTTCTTATATATGTTCTCAAGTCCCTCTTCTTTTATCATTCTTAGTGATTCGCGAAGACCTATTATAAGGGAGATGGCTGGTGTAAAGTTGGTCTGATTCTTTTGAATATTTGTGAGCTCCTTCTGCCAGTTGAAATAAAATTTTGGTATCTTTGAATTCTTATTAAACCCCCACGCCTTGTCACTCACACCGGCAAAGGCAAGGCCCGGGGGAAGCATAAGTGCCTTCTGGGAACCCCCTACAAGGACATCAATACCCCATTCATCCTGTGGCAATTCAAAGACGCCAATCCCTGTTATCCCATCAACTACAAGAATAGTATCGGGATAATTCCTGACTATGGATGCGATCTCCTTAACGGGGAATCTTGCGCCCGTAGAGGTCTCTGTTGCCTGCATATACACTGCCTTTATTCCAGACTGTCCTTTTAATGTCTTTTCTATCACAGCAGGGTCAAGCTCATCGCCCCAGGGAAGATCGATATTTACAGATTCTACATTATATGCCTTGCATATATTTGCCCATCTCTCTCCGAATTTTCCACTTCTTATACATATTGCCTTATCGCCAGGGGAGAGCATGTTTGTGACCGCCCCTTCCATTGCCCCTGTTCCTGAGGAGGCAAATATAAGCACCTCATTTTTTGTCCCAAATAGGTATTTTAGGTTCTGTCTTACCTCTTCCATTACCTCTTCAAACATAGGGTTTCTATGGTGTATAATTGGCTCTGCCATCTTTAAAAGGACCTCGGGTGGTATTGCTGTTGGTCCTGGTGCTAATAGATATCTCTTTTGCATTATCTACCTCCTTAAAATTAAGTTTTATTTTCTACCAAAAACATCTAAAAAAGACAAGAAAAATAATTATTTAGAATATGGATGAATTTTTTTGTTGACTTTCTTGCTATATTCGTTTAGGAAATCTAAAAAATTTTAAATAAGGAGGAAGATTATGCCTGCAAAAGTCGATGAAGAAGCCTGCACAGGATGTGGTGCATGTTCAGAGGTTTGTCCTGCTGACGCTATTACTGTGGAAGACACAGCAAAGGTTGATCCTGAGCTCTGCACAGAATGCGGTGCATGCACTGAGGAATGCCCTGTAGAGGCAATTACACTCGAAGAGTAATGCACTCTTAAAATATAAAAGGATGGGCAATGCCCATCCTTTTATAGTCTCAATATCTTAAAAAAATCAGATTATATACCCTTCACCACAATCTCTGATAGATCAAGTGCCTTCATGGTCTCTATCTTCTCCTTATCCTTTATGGCATCCTCCATCATGATAAGACAGTAGGGACACGCAGTCACTACAGTATTAGCCGATATGGCAATGGCCTCGTCTATACGGAGATGATTTATCCTTTTATGGTGTTCCTCCATCCAGATTCTACCGCCACCGCCACCACAGCAGAAACTCCTGTCATGATTTCTACCCATCTCCACATAGCTACCCTGCTTTACCCTGGCAACTACACTTCTGGGCTCGTCGAATATACGGTTCACCCTGCCAAGATAACATGGGTCATGAAATGTAATGGTTCCTTCAATAGCTGGATTTATCCTGAGCTTGCCCTCATTTATTAGTTTCCAAATGAATTCTGACTGATGATATACCTCAAAGTTTCCGCCTACCTGGGGATACTCATTCTTTAGTGTATGGTAGCAGTGAGGGCATGTGGTTATTATCTTCTTGATGCCCATTTCATTGAGGAGTTCCACATTACCCTGGGCAATGCCAAGATATAGGTCCTCATTACCGCATCTTCTTGCAGGGTCACCACAGCATGTCTCCTCCTGCCCAAGGATACCAAAGGAGACACCGGCAGTGGTCAGTATCTTTGAGAATGCCTTTGCCACCTTTCTATTTCTGTCATCGAGTGAGGCAACACAGCCCACCCAGTAAAGATATTCCACCTCCTCCTCGCCAATCATCTTGACGTCAAGTCCTTCCAACCACTCTGTTCTCTGTCGCTTGCCCATTCCATATGGGTCTACCTTCTGTTGGAGGTTCTTGAATAAAAGCCTTGTCTCAGATGTGGTCTTGCTTAAGGTCAGGGTCAGATACCTTCTCATCTCTATATTCTTATCAAAGGTTGGAATGGATACAGGACAGTTTACCTGACAGGCAAGACATGCAGTACAGGACCATAATGTCTCTTCCTGTATTACATTATCAATAATACCGTCCTCATTCTTTTTACCCTGGGCTGCCCTTTCCCACTCTGCCTTGAGGTCCTGGATAAATTGTTTTGGAGATAATGGCTTTTCGCTGTTATATGCTGGGCACAGCTCCTGACATCTGCCGCATCTTGTGCATGCGTCGAGGTCAAATATCTGTCTCCATGTAAAACCATCTATAGAGTTTATGCCGAACTCCTCTGCGTTCTCAAAGTCCTCAATGGGTGCTATTGCCCCTCTCGGACTGTCCTCTACGCCCCTGAACATCATATTCAGGGATGATGTGATTATATGAAGCAATTTTGAATATGCAATATATACAATCAGGCCAAAGGAGAGGAACATATGGATATACCACATGACGGCATGGGGCATATATGTCTTGCCTACTTCAGCAACAGGAAAGATGGATGATGTAAACCAGCCTATGAAGCTCCAGGCCTCATAGGGTTTAGGATCGCCTGCAATCCTCGCCCCCTCAACCAAAAACCCCGTCACAAGAACAGCAAGGATCCAGAGAAGCACGACCAGGTCATCAGGTTTATTATCAAGCCTTGTGGGCTTAGCGATATACCTACGGTACATAGCCATAAGTATACCTATAATGGCAATAGCACCTGCGAGGTCTGTTAGAAATGAGAAGACAAGATAAAAATCGCCTTTTATGAACTCTACGCCGAAGATCAGCCTTATTACATCATCTTGGATTGCAACAAGGGCAGTTGCTATGGCGAGTATGAGAAACCCCCAGAATATGAAAAAGTGCATCCACCCAGGATAAGCCTCTCTAAGGATGGATTTATGAAAAATGCCGTTTGCAATGAAATAGCCTATCCTCTCACCAAGCCTGTCCTTGAAGTTAAAAGTAGTGGGTTTTCCTATCTTCCACATGGCATATCTCTTCTTTATACCGTATATGAGTGCGATGAATGTGATCACCATGAGGGCATAGGTGATCCATCTCGCCCCTCCGCCGACATTCCAGAAAATCTGCCTACCAATCTCTTCCATCGCGTGCCTCCTGTAATGTGTTTTTATATCTCATTTAGTTTGTGATATTTTTCATATGCAATATAAAATCAAAAGGCATATAAAATCAATAAAAAATTAGTCTTATCATGGAAAATAGGCAAAAAGTTTATCTTGACAAAGGAAAACCCTTATTGTTATAAAATCACATTAAATAATAGGCGCGTAGCTCAGTGGGAGAGCGCTACCTTGACGCGGTAGAGGTCACGGGTTCAATACCCGTCGCGCCTACCATAAGACCCTT
>JAGPMK010000076.1 GCA_018052995.1 Syntrophorhabdales bacterium
TTGTTGATGGCTTTTAGTCCCGAGGATTTTATTGGCCTTTTTTGTAAGCCTCGAGACCTTTCTCGAGGCAGTTTTCTTGTGTATTACACCTTTTGAGGCTGTTTTATCAATATAAGATATTGCATTTTTAAGGTCTTCTTCAAGTCGACTGGTGTCCTTGCCCCCCATAGAGGTTATTGCCTTCTTTATATATGTCTTCATGGTTGTTTTGAAATGAGAATTTCTCAGGCGTCTCTCCTCTGCCTGTCTTGTTCTCTTTATTGCAGATTTATTCTTTTTCAAACGCTACCCTCCTGAAATGTTTCCTTTTTTTATCATTAAAACTTTTTAAAGTCAATTATAAAGTTAATAGATGGCAGAATAAAAAGATAGATTGACATGATTGGGTTAGTATAATAGACTTTGCAAGATATCTACTTAATAAAAAAGTGGGGTATATAAGATGAAAAAAATTATTTCATTTGCCTTATTTTTCTGTCTTTTGTCAGTTTTATTATGCCAGCCGCTATATAGCCAATCTGTGCAGGACACAGAGCCTGTAGGGGGTAGTAAAAATAACCCAAGCGGTGCCCTCATGTTGGCAGATCTTATTATAATGCGTCCCCTTGGTATAGCTGCCTGTGCCCTAGGGACAGCAGGTTTGATAGTATCAATGCCTTTTGTGGCATTTAGCGGTGGCTTTAACACTGTAGTAAACGAGCTACTTACAAAACCAGGTAATTTTACATTTGAAAGGCGGTTGGGTGATTTCAGTTTCTCTGATTAGGTATGTTGATTATATTCAATGTTGTTTATAGTGTCCCTGAGTATCCACAGAAATACGAGCCCAGGAAGCGCAATGATGGCTGTGAAGAAAAAGAATACAGCCCATCCTGTTGCTGCAACCACATAACCTGATGTAGGCGATACAAAGACCCTCCCCAATGCAGCAAGTGATGAAAGAAGTGCAAATTGTGTGGCGCTGTAGCGCTTGTTGCATATAGCCATTACAAAGGCAAGAAATGCTGCAGAACCCATACCGCCTGCTATATTTTCAAATGCAATGGCAGTCACCATAACAGGATAGTTTTTGCCGGTCAAGGCAAGTGCCATAAAGGATAGGTTTGAGACCATCTGCAGGATACCAAAAAACATAAGCGATGTGTATAGTCTTAGCCTCACCATTAGGGCACCCCCGGTCATGGCACCTAAAATAGTTGCAATAAGACCCATCCCCTTATTTATTGTGCCCACCTCAGCAGGAGAGAAATGGACACCCCTTATAAGAAATGCTGTGGTTAGCGCCCCGGCATATGCATCACCAAGCTTATAGAGTATTATGAGTAGTAGTATTATTATGGCATTTTTTCTTGTGAAAAAATCCCTTAGGGGGCCCCATATCGCCTCTTCCATGTTTTTAGGGGGCTTTATCTGGGCATCAGGCTCTTGCCCCACAGATGCCCCTATTATCCCAACTAACATAAGGATTGCCATAAAAAGATAGGTCTTCTGCCAGCCTATTGATTGGGATAGGATCAATGCCAATGCCCCTGCTACAAGCATGGCAATACGATACCCCATAATAAATGTGGCAGCCCCTATCCCCCTTTCCCTGTCAGAGAGTATATCAGTTCTATAGGCATCCACTACAATATCCTGGGATGCAGATGTAAATGCCACAAAAAAAGCCATCAAGGCAAGTAATGATGGTGCACATTCTGGCGACATAAAACCTATTGTCCCGATGGTTGCCATAAGGACTAACTGGATGGGCAGCATCCATCCCCTGCGTCTCCCAAGCCATGGCGGAACAAATCTGTCCATCAATGGCGACCAGACAAATTTTATGGTATAGGGTATGGATACAAGGGAGAATATGCCTATAACCCTCAGGTCTACCCCTGCAACTGTAAGCCATGCCTGAAGTGTCCCTGATGTAAGGGGTAGTGGTAATCCAGAAGAAAAACCAAGGAGAGCCATAACTGCAATGTTTCGGTTACAAAATGCCTGCCTCCATATCCCATTGCCTTTTTCCTGCCTAATGTTTGTCGTTTCCGCCATGGATGTGCAGAAGTTTAGCAGATTAGAGGATCTATAGACAATACTTTTGAAAATTTTTAGCCCTCTTTTCTTGATATATATTGTGATCTTGCATAAAAATACAGGCACTCTAATTTAAGTAGAAATAGAATCTCAATAGAAGGTATACCTTTTATTAAAAATTGGTAATTCTTCAGTAATATTCCGGTTAGTCTCTATAGTTTATCTTTCATATAAAAAGATGTGCCTGAAGGATTATAAAATGATATTTTCAGGAAGAAATCAAACCCTAAAATACCTGATTCTTTTTTTATTGATAGCGATACCACTCTTCTCTCTGGGTCTTACAAATCATGGCCTCTGGTCACCAGATGAACCAAGGGTTGCGGAGATTGGCAGGGAGATGGCTCTCACAGGGAACTGGATAGTCCCTACCCTCAACCAGAGACCCTTTCTTGAAGAGCCACCACTATATTACGGTATTCTGGCACTCACGTTCAAAATCTTTGGTGTATCAGACAGAGTAGTCAGGATACCATCGGCCTTATTTGGTCTGGCAGGTGTTATCGTAACCTTTTTCATTGGAAACCTCCTATTTGGGCCAAAGGTTGCCTTGCTCTCTGCGCTCATACTAGCAACTGGAGGTGAGTATTTCAAGGTTGCCCATAGTGTCATAGTAGACAGTGCCCTTACCTTTTTTATTATCTGCGCTATGGGCTTTTTTGTAGCAGGCTATCTAACTGAAGACAAGAGAAAAAAACTATTCTATTATGCTCTCTTGTATGTCTCTGCCAGCCTCGCCTTTTACACAAAAGGGTTTATAGGTATTGTTATCCCAGGGCTTGGTATCCTCTCATTCCTTGTGGCAGACAAAAACATAAAAGAGATCCTTAAGATGCGGCTATGGCTCGGGATTATTATCTTTTTTGTAATGACCCTCCCATGGTTTATTGGCCTATGGCAACAGGGAGGGGTAGAATATCTGAAGGTCTTTTTCGTCCACAACCATCTGCAACGATTCCTCCCTGCCAGCCTTGCGGGAAGTCTTTCGGGAGAGGCATCAGGGCATCACCAGCCCTTTTATTATTATCTCGTTGAGTTCCCTGCATGCTTTCTCCCCTGGAGTATCCTGCTTGTCCCTACCTTCATCCACGCCTTTTCAAAAGGGAAACAGTCTGATACATCATCGGGAAAAGGTTTGTTCTTTGTAAAATGCTGGTTTATTGCAGGATTTGTCTTTTTAAGTGTTGCCTCAACCAAACGGACGCTCTATCTGATGCCTATTCTTACACCTGCCTCCATGTTTGTAGCATTGTTCATTAACTCCACACTTAGATCGCAATCCTTAGACAGAATAGGAAAGATATTTCTGTGGCTTTTTGCATCCACCATGCTTGTTATAGGTGCAGGTTGTGTCCCAGGGTTTATCTACGCCAGGTCACACTATGCACTAAACACCTCTACAGGCTTATTGATTTCAGTGGTAATGTTTTCTCTTTTCATTACAGTATTATCCCTTATGGCAATCAGATATCTCTGG
>JAGPMK010000077.1 GCA_018052995.1 Syntrophorhabdales bacterium
AGGGTATAGTGCCCTGCTTCTGTCACTTGGCTGGGTATTGCCGAATGTGTTCTCAGGTGAGGCAAGTCCAACCACCATGCTGAGCTCCTTTGTGAAGCTCTGGGTGAGTCTTATCTGGGGAACCCTTACATTACCCCTCATGAAATGGTTTTCAGATGCGCCAAGAACATTAAACGTGGACAGTAATCCCCATGCCTGCCATGTGTGACCGACAAGGAGTTTTGTCTGACCCCAGTCCAGGGTCATAAATGCATGCCTTAGTGTGAAATAACCATAGCTTGTCGCACCCTGGCCTCCGCCTGAACCGCCCCTGAAGTCACCTTCTATGAAGGCACTTGTCTTTGCGCCCCATCCATCGGGACCCTTGATAGACAGATTAAGCCTTGTCTCGCCGCCTGCCCATGTGACTGCATCATACTCATCGTTAAGGGTTTCTCTACCATAGCCTCTACTCTCACGGGATGGTGTCCTGTAGTTATGTGTATTATCTTGGTCGGTGTAAACCACATCAAATTTCACAAAACCACCAATGGTCACATCATACCTACTTGTTACGCTACCTGCATAAGAAACAAGCGGTATTGACATAAAAAATACAAGTAACATTACCAGATATTTCTTCATCCATACCTCCTTATATAATTTTTCATGGATTTTATAGAATATTTTTTAAGTCTATATTAAAAATACGTTAATTTTTAGTTAATAATGAATGTCGAGACTCTTATCCGAAAGATAGCCATAGCCACCTCAAAATAATCAAAGCCCCTTATGGATTAATTGGATTAGGTATCTCCCGCTTTCGCCTCTACTACCAATATTGTTGACCCCTATAACGATCTCTTTATGCGGATTATCGATGAGATGTACATCCACGAATATCAGACCGTTCAGGGTCCAAGGCAGGGAATAGACACCAAAGCCCACACCCTGGAGACCATTGAATAAATCTATATTTCTTGATTTATATGGAAAGCCCTATCTCGCATGAGAAAATTCAGGTAGATCATCATTTTTAAGTCACAGAAAGACCTTCTTTTAATGCTCTGGCAATCAACCTGTCTGGCTCGGGAAGACTATAGGCTTGAATGTCCTCCACATCCACCCAGCTTATCTCCTCATGGTCCTTTAAATCAAATTCAGTAGAAAGGGGAATAGCCCTGAATGCATGGAGCTCGATTGCTGACTGACAGTTGAGAACATGTTTGATAGAGCATAGGCGGGCGCCAACCTCTATGTCAATGCCAAGCTCTTCTTTAATCTCCCTTTTGAGACATTCTTCAAGGGTTTCCCCATCTTCCTGTTTCCCACCCGGGAACTCCCAGAGATAGCCCATATAGGCCTTTTTTCGCTTTGCCACAAGCACCTTTCCGCCTTTCTCGATGACTGCAGCAGTAACAGGTATATAGAGATATTCATCCATCACAGGTCAAGCACCTCCCTAACCTTTATCGAAAGGGTTTTAATGGAGAAGGGTTTTTGTATATAATCAACATTATCCTTAAGAATACCATTATGGACGATTGCATTGGTTGTATATCCTGACATAAAAAGGGTCCTGATAGAGGGTCTTAAGGTTTTCAGTTGCTCTGCCAATTCCCGTCCATTCATCCCAGGCATGACCACATCGGTAACAAGAAGGTGAATCTCCCCGTCATAATCTCTTGCCTCTTTAATGGCATCCTGTGGTCTTGTGGCTGATAGCACTTTGTAGCCCAGCTCTGTAAGCATGAGCGTGCAGAGCTCGAGCACCTCTTTCTCATCCTCAACAACAAGGATTGTTTCACCCTTACTTTCCATTATTGGCTTATCTTCCTCAATCCTGCTCTCTTCTATATCACCTATAAATCGTGGGATATAGATCTTAAATGTTGAACCCTTATTTGGTTCACTATATACATTTATGAACCCATTATTCTGCTTTACAATACCATATACTGTTGAAAGTCCAAGGCCTGAGCCTTTGCCAACTGCCTTTGTGGTAAAAAAGGGTTCAAATAGGTGCTCAAAAACCTCCTTTTCCATACCAGTTCCATTGTCACTTATTGCAAGCATTACATACTCACCTGGGGTAAAGCCTAAATGGCCTTTACAGTAGGTCTCATCAAATATTATATTATCTGTTTCTATGGTGATTGTGCCGAATCCCTGGATTGCATCCTTTGCATTTATTACAATATTTATTACAATCTGATTTAGCTGAGCAGGATCCATCTTTACCTGCCAGATGTTATCGCCAGGTATCCAGAGAAGTTCAATATTTTCACCTATAAGCCTCTTTATCATCTTGAACATATCCTCTATAGTTGCATTGAGGTTAATTACCCTTGGCACTATTGTCTGTTTTCTTGCAAAGGCAAGAAGATTTCGGGTAAGCTCCGCTGAACGCCCAGCTGCCTTCTGAATCTCTTTAAATCTATGGTAATGGGGGTGTGAACTATCAAGGTCTAATAGGGCAAGCTGTGTGTGACCCAATATTACGGTAAGCATATTGTTGAAGTCATGGGCAATACCCCCTGCGAGTCTGCCTATCGCCTCCATCTTCTGAGCCTGTAGCAGCTGCTCTTCTGTCCGTTTATGTTCTGTTATATCCTCATATACTACAATTATTTTATCCTCCTCCAGAAACACAGTAGTAATTTCGGTTATCTTTTTTGTTCCATCCTTGCATGTAACAGTAAAGACTCTAGATTTCCCAATCCCAGGGAGGGCATTTTTGGTATCCTTAACCCATGTTTCTATAACCTCTCGCCTGTAATCGTGTTCAGGGTATGCCTTTCTAAACCATGTCCTGCCATTAGGAATGTCTGAGATGTCATATCCAAATAGCTCCTTAAACCTTTTATTGATATATGAGAAGTCTCCATTCCTATCAAGTAGGGTTATACCAAAGGGGATAGACTCTACAAGGGTGGAAAATCTTTCCTTTTCCTGTTTTAATGCCTCCTCAGCCCGCTTACGTTCCGTGATATCCTCACAAACTATCAGATTCTCACCAGTCTCTAACTGAACAGCGATAAAATTTATGGTCTTTTCTGTTCCATCCTTACAGGTGACTGTGAAGATACGGGGCCTCTTTTCTTTTGGTTTGAAACCTTCTAGATCATTGACCCATATTTTAATCACATCATGGCGGTATGTGGGATCAGGATATGCCTTTCTGAACCAGGTTCTTCCATCAGGGATATCCGTTAAGTCATACCCAAATAATTCTATAAATTTTGGATTGATATATTTAATGCCTCCATCCTGGTCGGTAACCATCATCCCAAAGGGTGCGTTTTCTGACAATGCCAGGAATCTTTCTTTTTCAGCCTGGAGGGACTCCTCTCTTAAACGGATCGTCTCTGCCATCTCTGAAAAATGGCTCAATAGTTCATCCATCTCTTTAGATAAGGCCTTTGTAGGGGGGGAATCGTCTTTTTTCCCCTCTTTAAGAGCCCTGATCTTCTCTAACAGCAATTGGAGGCTATAGCCATGTCTTGTTGCGCCAAAGAATCCTGCAATAA
>JAGPMK010000078.1 GCA_018052995.1 Syntrophorhabdales bacterium
AACAACCTTCAGGATTTACATCCCCCTTGCAGAAGAGGGCATAAAGCCATCCAGCAAAAGAGAAAAAACAGAAATAATAGGGGGAAAAGAGACCATATTTCTAGCTGAAGATGATGAAATGGTAAGGATTTTTGAAAGGGATGTACTAGAGGAACAGGGATATAAGGTAATAGAAGCTGTGGACGGGGAAGACACACTTATAAAATTCAATTTCCACAAAGATAAGATAGACCTTGTTATTCTTGATGTGATTATGCCAAAGAAAAACGGAAAAGAGGTCTATGATAATATAAGAAAAATAGACCCCGAGATGCCTGTTTTGTTCACAAGTGGATATACCTTTGATATTATTGAGCAGAAAGGTATTGACAAAAATAAGGCTGATATAATTCGCAAGCCCATTGTGTATGATGTTCTTTTGCGAAAAGTGAGGGAGCTGCTCGATAAAAAAGGCAAAAAGGCAAGAGGATAATAAGGACTATTTAAATCCTATATATTCGTGCCTGTAATATGTCAAGTTTTTTTCAATTAGACAAAACCAAAAAATTTTGTGCGAACACTTTTGTATACGACGACGATGTTATATTCTTCACCTTGACCCCTCCCAGTATAACCTCCTTGCCTCTTTGGATCTCTCTTTAAGCTCTTTAAGCCTCTGAAGGATTAAGGTATTATTATTTACCTCATGGACATATGCAGGGGTAAAGTTCCATAGGCTCTGATGAGGTCGTCTGTTGTTGTAATAGTCCGTATAGTCGCCTATTATTCATCAGGGTAGCTGCCTATATCTCCTCCTGTTTGGCAGTACCGAAGAACCTTTCGGTAAAAGCATTGTCCGTGGGTCTTCTTACCCTGGCAAATTATAGCTCGGCACCTATTATATCAAAGAACTCCTTTGTCACAAGGGATGTATTGTGTGATCCCCTGTCTGTTCTCAAATCAGGCAATATGTCTTGCTTTTTGTCTATCCCCTGGTTTCTTAACCCTTTTGTGTATATATACTTTATATGGGATGCATTGATTGATGGATAAATATAATATAAAGGTGACAAGTAAAATGGTTCTCACTGAACCACAAATGGGGAGGGGGAGGGGAGACAAGACACAATCTTATAATAAAAGAGAAAGTGGTATAGAGGTATTTAGGGAAAGATTACCCCACTCGACTCCCCTCACTATGAGCCTCTATCTTTATTATTGCAGGATAATTTTATGGTTTTAATGTCAAAGGCTAAAACCTCAGGGAGTGCCTGTTTAAACCACGGGGTGAATTTGTGGGGTGAATTTTTGATATCCTCAAGGAGTGCATCGATGTTGATAAAGGTGTGCATTTCTACCTCTTCGCTATTAGGTACTACCTCACCATCGTATATCCCTACAAATACATGATCAATTTCATGCTCACCATATATGGAATCATAATTAGCCCTGTAACGGAAAGAAAATAGATGTTTAAGAGGACATGCAAAGCCCAGTTCTTCCTCGAGACGTCTTTTAGTGGCTTCTTTAAGTGTCTCCCCTTTTCGTGGATGAGAACAGCACGCATTTGTCCAGTGACCAGGCCATGTCTTTTTTGACCTTGCCCTCTTTTGTATAAGCATCTTACCCTTTGAATTGAAGATGAATATGGAGAAGGCACGATGTAACTCTACCGGGATGAGATGACATTCATCCTTTTCTTTATAACCTATCTTCCTGTCGTTCTTATCAACAATAATTAACTGTTCCATGTGTCATGCTTATAATGAACATAACAGGCTCTAAATCTCGGATTATACATTAAAGTAAATATCCTGATCTGTCCAAACACTAAATCCGATTTTATCCAAACACCTCTCTTTTTAATTCTCAACCTGCTGTCTTTAATTTAAAGTAGTGAGTTGTTTTTAACCTATCAAACGCGATTACCCCCCTTGCCTTAAACCTTTATCATTCTGCCACCTGCTATCACCCGATAAGATGTCCCTCTCCAGGAGACCCTTGAACCTATGAAGCTCCATAACCAGATAAAAAAGCTAAAGATGTCTTTAAAGGGAAGTAGAAAAAGCGACTTAAGCCACCCTCTTGTCTTAATCACCTTTCGGTAAATAACTATTGCAAGAAGATATCTGAGGCCAAGGACGAGTCCTATTATAAGCGCGGAGGCAACCGTGGGTTTGACACAAAAAAATAGGAGGCTGAAGATAAAGATATGGGTAATCCCATATCCCAAAAAGCCCAAAGGCCTTGATGTCCTGTAGGTTCGTGCCCATCTCAACTGGTGACCTAGATAGTTTGTGATGCCCATAGGTCCTACACGGTTCTCGATTACATAGCGACTAATGATATTTTTGTAGCCCTTTCTCGAGAGTCTAAACCCTATTTGATAATCATCAGCAAGATGGTCTGCAATAGCGTCAAAACCGCCAATCTCCTTAAGTGCATCTTTCGAGATAAGGATAGAGGCACCAAGACCGAAGGTAACGCCTTCTAAACGTCTGGCTACAAGGACAGAGGGTATAAAGTCAACGGCTATGGTCAGGGATTCAAGGGCACTTCCTAGTGAAGTGGGGCTTGATATCTTATAAAGCGAGGTGACTATCCCTGTCTTGTCGTTACTTAGAAATTCTGCCACGATGTGCTTCAGATAATACCTATCCACTACCATATCGCTATCGCTCAGGGCAAGCATCGAATAATAGGCCTTCTCTGCCAGTGCCTTAAGGTTCAGGACTTTTTGATTTGTCCCTGTGCCCAAACTACTTACAACAACGTGGGTATCGCAGGGGCTTAAGTCTGCGACTGCCCTGACAATGGGGATGGCAGGGTCATCAGGGTCCCTGAAGCCAAAAAGCACTTCATAGCAGGGATAATCCTGGTTACAGAAGCTGGCTATGTTTTCAGCACACCATGGGTCGAGCCCTTTTAGGGGCTTTAGGATAGACACACCAGGGAATTTTAGGTTATTAAGACAATGGTTTTTGCATGGGCCTGGGTTTGCAAAAAAGCCGAGGACACAGACAAGGGAGAAGATAGCATAGAGGCCTCCTAAGATAATGAGTATTAAAAGAATTATATAAAGAATAGTCATCGCCTTTTGCAAAGATGTGACAATAAGCCGTCTAAGATGATATAATAGGTCGCTATGAAACTACTCCTTTTGTCTGCATTTCCAAGAGAGATCAGGAAGGCAGTGCGTATGATAGGCAGGGGAGAGAAGATAGATGGCCTACCCTTCAAGGCATTTTCCGTCCACCACCCTTCACATACGCTTACTGTTGCCGAAACTGGCATGGGATACGATAATGCCATGCGCGTCTTCCTTCGCCTACTCCAGGTAGAGAGACCTGATGCTGTTATCTCCCTCGGATACTGTGGTGCCCTCTCACATGATGCCCTCATAGGTGATCTCATCTGGGCATCAATGGTTTGCCTTATTGAGGGGCAAAGGGTTGATGCGCTTTCCCTCCCTGATGACCTGA
>JAGPMK010000079.1 GCA_018052995.1 Syntrophorhabdales bacterium
GATGTTATGATAAAGGCAATGGTGGATTTTAATGCAACTATAGGGGCAAACCCAGGCAGGTCAGGCCACAGGCTCTCTATAGAGGCTGCCCGTATTATATTTCAGGCCCGGGAGACTATTGCATCAATAATAAACGCCGAGGAGCCAGACTCCATAATATTCACAAAAAATGCCACAGAGGGGATCAACACAATACTTCATGGGTTTCTAAGACCAGGGGACCATGTGATAACATCAGGCATGGAACATAATTCAGTTATGAGACCACTTCATGCCCTGGGGGCACGGGGTGTAGGGCTAACGGTTATCCCATGCTCCCCTTATGGGCAGCTTGACCCAGCAGACATCACAGGGGCAACAAGAAAGAATACCAGGCTTATCATCACAGCCCATGCATCCAATGTCACAGGCACTATCATGCCCATATCGGATATAGCAATGATAGCCAGGGAAAAAGGGATTGTATGCTGTGTGGATGCCGCCCAGACAATGGGTAGCTTTCCAGAGGGCACCGTGCGGTTTAGTTTTGGTATCTTCACCACAGAGGGTGAGATAAAAAAGGCCATAGAGGCAATAGAGAGAATAGCATCAGGTAAGGGCTGATGATTTTTAGTAGGGCAATAGGCAGAGGCAGTAGATACAGGGGGTCTTGTATGCCCACAGCCTGCAATTTTAACAAAAAGGCATTAGAGGTAAACAACGAGATAATTGTTTTGGTAGACAATACAACAGCCCTTGAGAACGCAAGAATGTTTGCCTTAAACTCAGGCGGTTCTGTCTCCTCTTATTATATCTTGACAAACATCTTTAATAACTATAGGTTTATGTATCCTATGCTTGGAGGTATAATATGAAAAAATTAATGGTATGCATGCTCTCTCTGATGCTTTTTGCATGCTCTGGGGCTGTTATACATAAGATAAATTTTGCACAGGATTTTGATAAAAAGAAGATAAACAGGATAGCCATACTAAATTTTAACAGGGCGCCCGGTGTAAATGTAACCAGCGACCTTCTTGTGGATAAATTTACTGCAGCATTTATAAACACACCATATAAACTGGTTGAGAGGGCAGAGCTGCAGAAGATTTTTCAGGAGGCAAACTTTCAGCATTCCGATTCAGGTATAGTGGATGAGAGTACAAAGGAGCAACTAAGACAGCTTGGGGCAGACACCATACTTACCGGTACGCTCTATACATACTCTGAGAATAAGGACTCGAGGGGCTTTATTTTAAATTCAGAGGTATATCTTACTGCAAAGATGATAAAGGTAGAGACGGGGGAGGTCCTCTGGTCAGGGGAGATACTGAAACAGTCAAAGGCAAAGCATGTAGGTGAAAAGTCGAAATATGGAATAGGGGGTGAACAGGAGGCAGAGCCTGCAGGCAAGTTATTGGATGATATTATAAAGGATATGTCCTCTTCCCTCAGAGAGAAGAAATATCTACGGCTTTCAAAATAATGAAGGAGAGACCTTAATGACAAAAGAAGATATATTAAGGATTGTTCATGACAAGGATGTTAAGTTTGTTAAGCTCTGGTTTACCGACATTCTCGGCTTTGCAAAAAGCGTTAGCATAACAATAGATGAGCTTGAGAGTGCTCTCAATGAGGGCATGGGTTTTGACGGTTCTTCCATCCAGGGCTTTGCCAGGATAGATGAGAGCGATATGCTTGCAAGACCCGACCCTGCAACCTTTACAATACTGCCCTTCAGGCCTGCCGAAAGCGCTGTGGTCGCCAAGATGTTCTGTGACATCTACGAACCTGACGGGACACCCTATAAAGGGGATCCGAGGTATGTGCTGAGAAGGAATCTGAAGATAGCCCAGGACATGGGGTTTAGCTTTTATGTGGGTCCTGAGCTAGAGTATTTTTATTTTAAAACAGACAAAGGCACAGAGACACTTGATAATGGTGGTTATTTTGATGTCACAACCCTTGATGAGGCAACAGATCTAAGGCGAGACACTATACTCATGCTTGAGCAGATGGGTATCAAGGTGGAATATAGCCACCATGAGGTGGCACCCTCACAGCATGAGATAGACCTGCGGTATGCTGAGGCCCTGAGGATGGCAGACAATACTATAACCTATAGAATAGTTGTAAAGGAGGTTGCAAAACAATATGGTGTATACGCCACATTCATGCCCAAACCCATATTCGGGGTAAATGGCAGCGGCATGCATGTTCATCAATCATTATTCCAGGACGACAGAAATGCATTTTATGACCCTAGCGACAAGTATTTCCTCTCCGACATTGCTAAATGGTATATAGCAGGACTTTTAAGGCATGCAAAGGAGATAACTCTTCTTACGAGTCAGTGGGTTAATTCATATAAAAGGCTTGTCCCTGGCTATGAGGCGCCTGTTTATATTGCCTGGGCAAGGAGAAACAGGTCAACCCTTGTAAGGGTTCCATTGTATAAGCCAGGAAAGGAGAAGGCAACAAGGGCAGAATACAGAAGCCCTGATCCGGCATGCAACCCTTATCTTGCCTTTGCAGGGATGTTGAGGGCAGGTCTGGAGGGCATAAAAAACAGATACCCTCTCCCTGATGCCATTGAGGAGGATGTCTATGAGATGTCCAATGAGAAGAGGAGAGAATTAAACATTGATTCTTTGCCGGGAAGCCTTTATGAGGCCATAGAATGGGCAGAGAAGAGCGAGCTCATAAGAGATACCCTTGGCGATCATGTCTTTGAAAAGCTTATAGATAATAAAAAGATAGAATGGGACAGATTCAGGACCCATGTTTCAAAATACGAGATAGAGACATACCTGCCTATCCTTTGATAGGTTTAAAAAAGATAGAAAATTATTCTATAAACGAGGATGTATGATTGTAAGAAATTTTAATGACCCGGAGGTATTAAAGACCACCTATATAGCCCATTATGGTGCCGTGGCAAGGATGGTGATGACCAGCCATTTCTTAAAGAGCATAGAGTTTCTTGCCTATGCCATAATCCCCCCTGGCAATTCCATAGAAGAACACATAGATGAGGTAGAGGAGATATATCTTATCGTAAAGGGTGGCGGTATAATGCAGGTGGGGGAAGACAGGCAGGAGGTCAGTGGGTGGGATGCCATATGGATACCTGCCGGTGAACCCCACAGCCTTCACAATACAAGAGACGAAGAGACAGTGGTTGTGGTAATTGCAGCCTATCCTCGTAGATAGAACCGTGCAACACCCTAAAATTCAAACCCTAAAATCAAAAGATATTGCTATCGCCAGTTATCTGTTTGGGGTTGAGGTAGCTGATAGGACATAAGCTCCCAGATGTGTCTGTCAAAGGCCCCCTCTCCTTGGCTTTCTATCCTTTCGATCTCTGGTTCTATCCTCTCCATGACATCCCTATCAAGGACAATACTTACAGGATAATGTATAATGGATGTGCGTCTAATCAATGAGTATGCCTGTCTCTGCCTTTTT
>JAGPMK010000049.1 GCA_018052995.1 Syntrophorhabdales bacterium
TGGCAAGACATCTTGTTATTGCACTTGTGAGTGTTGTCTTACCATGGTCGATGTGTCCTATGGTGCCTATGTTCACATGGGGTTTGGTTCTTTCAAACTTTTTCTTAGCCATAGAGGACCTCCGTTTGTATTTTTTCTCTGTTTTTATTTAGATTATCGAAAATGTTCTGGGGAACTGGTGCGTAGTGAAAGAATTCCATAGTATGGCTTCCTCTCCCCTGGGTTATAGAGCGCAGATTTGTCGTGTATCCAAACATCTCCTCAAGGGGAATGAAGGCAGAGATAACTTTATATCCGTTTCTATCACCTATCTCGGCAATTCTGCCTCTTCTTGATGAAAGGTCTCCCACAACAGAACCTAAAAATTCATTGGGAATATTTACGTCCACCTTCATAACAGGCTCAAGAAGTATGGGGTTAGACCTCCTCATGCCTTCCTTTAGGGCAATAGACCCTGCTAGTTTAAATGCAAGCTCCGATGAATCCACCTCATGGTAGGAACCGTCAAGGAGCTCAACCTTTATATCTATAACAGGATAACCAAGGAGTATGCCTTTATCTAATGCCTCTCTTATACCAGCCTCTACACTGGATATATATTCCTTAGGTATTGCGCCGCCAATGATCTTATTTTCAAATATAAACCCTGTTCCCTCTGATGGGCTTATCTTTATCACAACATGTCCATACTGACCCTTACCACCAGACTGCTTTATATATTTACCTACAGCCTGTGTAACCTTTGTTATTGTCTCCCTATAGGCAACCTGCGGTGGGGATGAAACCATCTCAATATTATGTTCTCTTTTTGCCCTATTCATTACTATATCAAGATGCAACTCTCCCATACCTGAAAGTATCACCTCGCCTGTCTCGCTATCGAGTCTTACATTCAGAGAAGGGTCTTCAACTGTATATCTGTTAAATACAAGCCACATCTTTTTAAGGTCATCCTTTTTCTTTGGTGCAATTGCACATGAAAGAACAGGCAGCGGAACCTCTATATTCTCATACATAATATCATTACCTGGCTGACAGAGGGTATCACCTGTGGAAACCCCTTTTAAACCCACTACCGCACAGATGTCCCCTGATTCCACATGCCTTATCTCTTCTCTTTTATTTGCATGGAGTCTCAGGATCCTTCCGATTCTCTCTATTTTATCCTTAGAGGTATTTAAAACAGAATCGCCTGCATTGAGCGAACCAGAATATACCCTTATATAGCTAAGATGCCCTACAAAGGGGTCGTTCATTATCTTAAATACAAGCCCACTAAATGGCTCGCCCTTTTTACCCTCGAGAAAACACTCCTGTCCCTCTGATGTCCAAAATTTATAAGGTGAAATATCTGCAGGTGACGGTAGATAATCCACGATTGCATCAAGGAGTGGCTGTATACCCTTATTCTTAAAAGCAGAACCACAAAGAACAGGGAGTATAGAGCCCTTCAGGGTACCTTTTCTTATAATCTTTTTAATCTCATATTCATCTATAGGGACACCTTCAAGATACCTCTCCATAAATTCATCATCTACCTCTGAAAGGATCTCGAATAGCCTGTCTCTATAATTATTGTAATCCTCTTTTAGACCTTCAGGGACACCGTTATCCATAGAATATGTAATACCTAATCTGTCTTTATTGTATGTAATAGTTACTCCCCTTATTACATCCACACACCCTATAAAATCATCACCATTTTTAATAGGCACCTGCAACACCAGAGGATTCGCCTTCAGCATATCCTCCATCATCCCAATACATCTCTTGAAATCTGCACCTGGTCTATCCATCTTATTAACAAATGCTATCCTTGGCACACTATATCTATCTGCCTGTCTCCATACTGTCTCTGACTGGGGTTCTACTCCCTCAACTGCTGAAAAAAGGGCAACAGCACCATCAAGAACCCTGAGGGACCTCCCAACCTCAAGGGTGAAATCAATATGACCAGGTGTATCTATTATATTTATTCTGTGATCTCTCCAGAAACAGGTTGTGGCAGCTGCGGTGATGGTTATACCCCTTTCTTTTTCCTCTTCCATCCAGTCCATAGTAGCAGCACCATCATCTACCTCGCCTATCCTGTTATTAACACCTGTATAAAAAAGTATACGCTCAGTGGCAGTTGTCTTGCCTGCATCTATATGGGCCATTATTCCTACATTTCTAATACTTTTAATCATTCTGCTCTTACCACCTATAGTGGGCAAATGCCTTGTTTGCCTCTGCCATCTTATGTGTATCCTCTCTCTTTTTAACTGCGCCGCCCTTGTTGTTATATGCGTCCAGAATCTCGCCGGCAAGCCTTTCTATCATGGTCTTTTCTGATCTCTCCCTTGAATATCTTATAAGCCATCTTATAGAAAGGGAAAGTTTTCGGTTAAGCCTTACCTCTACAGGAACCTGATATGTGGCACCGCCAACCCTTCTTGCCTTAACCTCAAGTTCAGGCTTTATATTATCCATTGCCTTATGAAAAATCTTAAGGGGATCTTCCTTCTGCCTACCCTCTATAAGATCAAATGCACCGTATACTATCTTCCTTGCTGTGGTCTTTTTTCCATCCCACATAATACAGTTTATCAAACGGGAAACCAGAAGGTCGTTATATTTTGAGTCAGGAAGCTTTTCTCTCTTTGATATATGTCCTTTTCTTGGCATCCTTAATACTCCTTACTGTTTTGGTCTCTTGGCACCGTATTTTGATCTACTCTTCTTCCTGTTTGCCACACCGCTTGTGTCAAGGGAGCCTCTGATTATATGATATCTGACACCAGGCAGGTCTTTCACCCTGCCACCCCTTATAAGAACTACAGAGTGCTCCTGCAGATTGTGACCAATGCCAGGCACATAGGTTGTAACCTCTATGCCATTAGTTAATCTCACGCGGGCAACCTTACGGAGAGCTGAGTTGGGTTTTTTTGGTGTTGTGGTATAAACCCTGACGCATACCCCTCTTTTTTGGGGACAATTTGTAAGTGCCGGCGAGGAACTCTTCTTTTTGACAATTTCTCTCCCTTGCCTGACCAATTGATTAATAGTAGGCATCACTACCTCCAAAAAAAATAATCCCTTAATATTTTTAAAGGGATATGTTATTGCCAATTAAAGACGGCGAAAAACTTCGGTATATTAAACGATTTTGCTGTTTTATGTCAAGTAATTTTTATATTTGAAGGTTTCAAAAATACTTATTTTCTAAAAATAAATTTTATACGCTAACCTTAAAAATCAGATATTTAATCTTTTCTTTGGTAAATAATAAAATGATATCAATGTCTTTTAGCCAGTTATTTTCTTAAATAAACAACAACTCTTTACCTGTAAAACCCTCTCGTATTGCCCTGGCGAAAAGACTGGATGATTTTTCATTCATGGTTTAAAATCTTTGTGGATAAAAAAACTTGACAACATCATTGTGTATATAATAATTTTCACCAGAATTCATTTTAAAATAAGCTTTTAGATTTTAGATTCAATTATCATAAGGAGGTAAACCAAATGTCTAATGATACCAAGGTGTTTGGTATGTCTGCAGAAGCAGGCAGATGGATTTTTGTTGTGCTGGGCATGATAGTTAATATGTGTCTTGGCGCTGTGTATGCCTACAGCGTCTTTAAGAAGCCTCTTGAGGAACTCTTCAAGATTGGCGCAACCCAGGGTGGTCTTCCTTACATGATCTTTCTTGCCATGTTTGCCCTTTTTACCTTTATAGCTGGGAGATTCATAGATAAAATGGGACCCCGTAAGGTTATGATAGTAGGTGGTATAATAGTCGGGATAGGCTGGATTCTTACCTATTTTGCATCGAGTATAACCATGGTTGTGATGACCTATGGGGTGATCGGTGGTGCAGGTGTTGGCATTGTATATGGCGGGCCAGTATCTGTGGCAACAAAATGGTTCCCCGATAAAAAAGGTCTTGCTGTGGGGCTTTCCCTTCTTGGATTTGGCGCCTCTGCCTTTGTGACCGCACCTCTTGCAAGGGCACTCATCCAATCTTATGGACCCCTTGCTGCATTCGGAATATTGGGGGTCGTATTTTTAATTGTTACAGTGGTTCTATCGCTGCCCATGAAGTTTCCGCCAGCTGGATTTAAACCCAAAGGCTGGACACCCCCCGCAACAACAACAGGGACAAGGGTATCATTTACCACAGCACAGATGCTTAAGACAGGGAGTTTTTATGGATTATGGCTATGCTATACACTTGGCGCCACCGCAGGACTTATGGTAATAGGGATCTCTGCACCTGTAGGTCGTGAGATAATAGGCCTTGATCCTAGTACAGCAGCAACATTGGTTATGATTTTTGCTATCTTTAACGGTATAGGCAGACCGATCTTTGGGGCATTAACAGACAAGATTACGCCAAGGTGGTCAGCGATTATATCATTTATAATAATTCTTATAGCATCGATTATGATGCTTATGGCAGAAAAAGGCTCGGTGGGACTCTATGCAGTGGCATTTAGTGGTTTCTGGCTTTGCCTTGGTGGATGGCTCGCCATAGGCCCTGCCACCACAGCAGGATTTTTCGGGCTTGAAGGATACGCCCAGAAATATGGCGTTGTTTTCAGTGCCTATGGACTTGGTGCAATCATAGGGGGTATTATATCAGGCAGTGCAAAGGATGCATTCGGAAGCTATGCAAAGGCATTCTATCCTACTGCAGCTATGGCTATCCTCGGGATAATATTAGCCTTATTATTATTAAGGCCGCCCAAAAAAACTTAATAGAGGTTTTTGCAATCTTTAAAGAGGGCTATCTCTCATAGCCCTCTTTTTTTGTATCGGCTATCCTTATTAATCCTTTTCAATAAAGACTAAAATGTGTTATTATGAAGTCCACAATAGGCGCCCATAGCTCAACTGGAAAGAGCGTTGGACTACGAATCCAAAGGCTGCAGGTTCGAATCCTGCTGGGCGCAATGTTTTATCCTGTAGGCTCAAAATAATGGATTTCATTCAGGCGCTCATATTCGGTATAGTTGAAGGCATAACAGAATTCCTCCCCATATCCTCAACAGGACATCTCATACTCACAGCCCGTGCCATGGGTCTAACCCAGACAGAATTTCTAAAGAGCTTTGAGATTGTCATCCAATTTGGCGCCATCCTCTCTGTTATAGTTCTTTACTGGAAAACGCTACTTTTAGATCTCAATGTTTTTAAAAGGGTTATAGTAGCCTTCATCCCCACAGCGGTCCTCGGCCTTATTTTTTATAAAATCATAAAACAGTTTCTTATGAAGAGTGAGCAGGTTGTTCTATGGTCTATTTTTATAGGTGGCATCTGTCTTATAGTCTTCGAGCTCCTCCATAGAGAAAAAAAAGATGCTATAGAGGATATAGGTTTAATCCCCTACAGCACCCTCTTACTCATAGGTCTTTTCCAGTCTATAGCCATGGTCCCGGGGGTATCCCGCTCTGCTGCCACAATAATCGGGGGTCTTATACTTGGATTGAAGAGAAAGACAATTGTTGAGTTCTCCTTTCTCCTTGCCATTCCCACCATGCTGGCAGCCACTGTGCTTGATCTTGCAAAGAATATCAATACATTCTCTGTGTCACAGATAAACTTCCTATCTGCTGGCTTTATCTTCTCCTTTATCTTTGCCCTGCTCAGCGTAAAATTCCTTTTGAATTTCATAAAACACCACACATTTATCAGCTTCGGTATCTACAGGATAATCCTTGCCCTTGTGTTTTGGTTGCTCATATTACGTTAGATCCCGAAATCCCGCTGAAGGCTATATCATCCCCTCTGATTATCTTTTTTATTTATCCACCCAAAAGCGTGTATAAATCAATAGTTATATGCTACACCAAAGAAGAATTGCCTCTCAGGTGAAGGATAATAGTTTGCCCTTGGAGGCTGGCCAAATGGATAACTCACTACCCCATATTCGCTGTATCTTTTACCTGTGAGATTCTTTATCCCAAACATCCCCTCAAACCCCTTGTAACCATATTTAAGATTCATATCCGCAGTTACGACACCTGAAAGTTTGGGCATTCTGTTCTGCTGATCCGATATCATATAACGGCTGCCCGTGTAGTTGAGGGTGAGATTTGTTGTAAAACCCATCCAATGATAGGTGGTTTTTATTGAAAATTTATCCCTTGGGACAAGGGGAACAATGTTTCTGTCAAAA
This sequence comes from Syntrophorhabdales bacterium, assembly GCA_018052995.1. GTDB lineage: Bacteria > Desulfobacterota > Syntrophorhabdia > Syntrophorhabdales > Syntrophorhabdaceae > DTOV01. The sequence continues at coordinate 6,164 of JAGPMK010000049.1, forward strand.
TCCCCTCCATCAAACCTCGCGTCTGTGTAAGAATAGAGTATACTTATGTTCAGATATTTGAATGGATTAATATATAGGGCAGTTTCTATACCCTGTCTTTTTGTTTTATCATAGTTGCTGTTAGCGAATGTGTAGGGATTATAATATATCTCATCATCTATCTTTGTATGAAAAAAGGTAAGGCTTCCCCCAATCCACTCTGTAAAATTATATCTCACCCCTACATCTAACTCCCTGGCTATCTGCGTCTTCAGCTTGTCATTAACAGGTGGAAAGGCAAACACATTGAATAGCTCATCTGTAGCCGGCATCCTGAAACCTTTTGCATATGTGAGAAATATATTTCCACTCTTTCCAAGGAGATAGTTAGCTGATAACCGAAATGCATCCTTTTTATCGTTCACTGTCCTATCAATCGACGGCAGAAAACCGAGTCTATCCACATATTCTATATCCCAGAAGGATTTCTGAATCCTGTAGCCAAGACCTATGATAAGATTCTCCACAGGTAAAAACTCCTCGTTTACATAAAAGGCATAATCAGTCCTTGTTATCTCTGTCACATAGTCGGTAGCCCAAAGCCCAGGAGAAAAATCCGTGCCCCTTGTGGGGTTCCTGTAATAATCAAAGCCTGTCACAAGCGTATTCTTAATGCCCCCTAATTCTTTTATAATGCTAATCTTAGGTGTAAATCCATAGGTCTTCAACCTCCTCATGGTATACCAGTTGGTCAATGAATAGGCAGCGGTATTATGCCTTATCCTGTATGAGCCATTGAGAGAAAAGGTTATACCATCAGCAGGCTTTATATCAGCGCCAAAATCTACAAAATTATCCTCTGTGTCTGAGGAATCATCTGGTGTCTTTGAGTCCTTCCTGTCGTATTGCCCTGTCTTCAATTCAGTAAAGGAAAGGGCTCCAGGCAGCCCATACGAGTCTTTATGGAATCCTGTCTGGAGATGCAGGGATAATCCTTTAAAGACATCAAGGGAAAAATTACCGAACATATCTTTTGAACGAAGGTTATTGTTATGCCGGTATCCATCCGTATCATAGGATGATGTGAGGGCATAATAGCTGAACTTATCCTGCCTCCCTGATACACTTAATCTTGGTGCAACAAGGCCATAACTCCCTGTTATTATCGAACCATGTACCTTTGGTTTGCCTTCACCTTTTTTCATTATGATATTTATTGCACCGGCTACTGCATTGTCACCAAAGATGGTGGTTGCAGGGCCTCTATATATCTCAACCCTCTCAATCATATCAACCGGGATCTGCGACAGATCAGCCCCTGTTAAATCAATACCGTTTATCCTCCTGCCATCTATAAGAAATAACACATTTGACTGGGCTGTTTCTCCGAAGCCACGGATATCCACCTGTGCCATCTTAGGATTATTCAAAAGGTTTGTTGTGAACACACCAGGCTCATTTTTGAATATATCTGTGATTGTTGTTGCGCCCATCTCTTCAATATCCTCTTTTGTTATTACAGATATATTAGCCTGTGTCTCGGCAAGGGGGGTAGCTATCCTTGATGCAGTAACAACTATATCATCAAGTTTATACGGGCCCTGCTGGGCAAAGATAAGCCAGGGATTCAAGACAATCAACAATAATATAAATATTCTTAAATAAATAGACATCTCTATCTTCCTCCATCTAATCTTGTTTCTTTGATTTTACGGTTGATATTTAGGAAAAATAGGATGTTTCAGGATGTCTCTGGTTTCATATTGCACCTCCCTATGCCTCGTAAGGATTGCGTGCAGTTTATCCGACCCAAAGTTTCCTGGCTTAGGGCATAATTGGGATGCCTTCCCATTCCGTGTATGCGGAACAGTGGCTGGCTTTAAACCCAGCCCAATCTTAACACCCATCACAGTTGCGGGACAGCGGAAGAATCTCACTTCCTTCCATTGAAAATCGGCTGCTCGTATCTACCGTTAATATACAAACATCTATCGGTAATTTTCAAGAAATTTTTAAAAAATGTATACAACCGTTCATCTTTATTCTGATTTCAAATGACAATTTTATCAATCGCCCTTGACAAATTATAATTACAATGCTAACCAATAGTGAATAGGAGGTTTTTCATATACTGCTTGTCAGAGACATCAAAGAAATCTTGAGGGGAGGTGAAAGGCGATACCTAACAGATTCGTAAGTAAAAAAATAAAAAGGAGGGTAAAATGCCAGACAGTGTTTACAAAATAATTGAGATTGTGGGAACAAGCACAAAATCGTGGGAAGATGCGGCAAAAACAGCAGTTGAAACAGCCTCTATGACACTGAAAGATCTAAGAGTTGCAGAGATTGTTAAGCTCGATATGACTCTCGAGAATGGCAAGGTGACTGCATACAGGGCAAGGGTGAATATATCATTTAAGTATCATGGCGAGGGTTAACGCTACCTGATTAAAAAAGCTTAAAAAAAGGCAGGGTTTGTCCCTGCCTTTTCTATAACATAAAAAACCCGTTGCCAAACCCTTCTATGGTCTCTACTGAAATAATCTAATAGCATAACTATTGAGGGCCTGGGCATAGCCTCAGTGCATAAGGACATATGCAAAGCCCTCATAAAAGATTTTTATTCACACAACAGCAAAAAGATATGTTAATTTAATTTGCTTTTTTATGTTAGATAAAGATATTACATTTTATATGCTTGGCATAATCCACAGAGACGGTCAGTGTGAGAATATATTGTTAGAATATCTTGAAAAAAAGAGACCCGACATTATAACGTTAGAGCTATCCAATTATGGGCTGGCTTTCAGGGAAAGAATGGGCAATTTTTATAAAAAGAGGCTTGAAGAAAATATAAAAAAGATAGGTGTAGATAAAAAAGCCCTGTTAAATCGCCATATAAAAGACATGGTAGCATTTGTATCAATACCTTATGAATATAAGGCTGCCCAGGCATATATCAAGAGGCATGGAGGGGCTATCTATCTTATTGATCTTGATATCTTCTCTCTTATAAAACTCAAGGAAACCGATAGTCTTTTTGATATTGATAATATAAGGTCTCTTTTGAATTTAGATGATAAAGACGAAAAAGCAGCATCAGCGAAGACCCTGGCAAGGCTCTATTTTGAAAAAGGTATAATGGCATTCCAGTATACAGAGGAGATGCGTATCAGGGATATCCATATGAGAGACAGGATATTATTGTTGACAAGGTATCACAAGGAAAGGAGATTCCTCCATATATGCGGCTGGCAGCACCTATGTGACCCCTATAATATCTACGAGCCCCTAAACCCCATAAAGGTGTTTATTTATGATCAAGCTCTTTGTGTTTGATTTAGGGAACGTGATATTGCCTTTTGACCACAGGCACATACCTACAAGACTGCTTGAATGGTCATCACAAAAAGAATTGTTTCAACCTGAGGAGATGTTTGAATACCTCTTTGACCAAGATAATGGCCTTATAAACCCTTATGAAGAGGGCTATATGACCTCAATGGAGTTTTTTGAGGTAGTAAAAAGACGCTATAGTCTTGAGATGGATTTTGAGGATTTTAAAAATATATGGTCGCCTATCTTCAAGGAGGACCATGATGTCAACAGGATAATCCTTGAGCTGAAAAAAATGGGGTATCCACTTTTTATATTAAGCAACACGAATGAACTCCATTTCACATATATTAAGGATAATTATCCTATAGTTCATGCCTTTGATGAATGGATACTGTCCTATGAGGTCCATGCAAAAAAACCAAAAAAAAGGATATATGATGAGATATTCAATAGGATTGAGGTCTCTGGTAAAGAGGTATTCTACATAGATGATACAGCAGCCTATGTAGAGAAGGCAAGGACCTATGGGCTAAAAGGGACTGTATTTAAAGACTCGGATAGCCTATGGAGACAAATAAGGGATGTTATTAACACGAATCAAGACAAAAGGGTTATAAATGCAATTTCCTAATATTGACCCTGTTATATTCTCGATTGGTCCGTTATCCCTTAGATGGTATGGGCTTATGTATATCCTTGGTTTTACGGCATCTTATCTGCTTGTCCTATATCAAATCAAATACAAAACCCAGGATATTAAAAAAGACTTTATCGATGACCTGTTTTTTTATCTAATAATTGGTCTGATTGTAGGGGCAAGGCTCGGCTATATAATCTTTTATAATCTTAGATTCTACATCCAAAATCCCCTTGAGATATTTATCCTGTGGCATGGGGGTCTATCATTCCACGGTGGATTGATCGGAACCTTTATAGCAGGCTATCTGATAATAAAAAAAAGGAAAATGGATTTTTTTAAGGTGGCTGACCTTGTAATACCCACCTGCCCTATTGGTCTGGGATTTGGAAGGATTGGAAACTTTATAAACGGAGAGCTATACGGAAAACCATCGGATCTCCCGTGGGCTATGGTATTCCCCAATGCCGGGCCCCTGCCAAGACATCCCTCCCAGTTGTATGAGGCATCTCTTGAAGGCATGTGTCTTTTTATTATCCTATGGTTCTATAAGGACAAGAAAAAACAAGATGGTGATGTCTTTGCCATGTTTCTGATGCTTTATGGCATCTTCAGGATATTCTGTGAACTTTTTCGCGAACCTGATGCACATCTGGGATACATATCCGGTATATTGACTATGGGTCAGGTACTGAGTATCATCATGTTATGCGTGGGCCTATTTTTGAAATTCTATCTAATCCCCTCAAAAAAAAGTGCCTGATAAAAAATAAAAGGTATTGATTCAAAAAAAATTCTATTCTTGACAAAAAATAAATGGCTTTTTATAATATGTGAAATTTTTCTTAAAATCTGGAGGATCTATGTGGGACAACTTAAGCCTAAAGGAAGTTGTAGAGTATACGAAGGATCCATTCCCATCCATAAGGAAATGGTTAAAGGAAAAGGGTAAAAAGGCAGTAGGTAGCACAATCCCTGATGTGCCAGAAGAGGTAATTTATGCCTTTGGCTTTCTGCCAGTCACACTTGTTGGGACCGACAAGCCACTGAAGAAGGCCGCTAGTCGTCTACCCGACAATGCCTGTTCTCTTGCGAGAAGTAATCTCGAGCTTGTCCTCAGCTATGAAGGAGACCTCTTCGATGGTTTTGTCCTCCCCCAGGTCTGCGACACCACCCAACATCTATCTGATATCTGGAGGATAAGCTTCCCTGATAAGTATGTGGAAAGCTTTCTTGCCCCCCGTCAGGTAGATAGGCCAAGCGCAAGATACTGGGTTAAGGAGGAGATCGAGAGACTTATAGAATCAATGAGCAAATGGACAGGGAGGGGCATAACAGATAACGACTTAAAAAGGGCAATAAACCTCTACAATGAGACCAAAAGACTTCTTAAAGAGATTTATAATATCAAAAAGAAAAACCCTGCGACCATTACAAACAAAGAATTCTTCTCCCTTGTGAAGCTCTCAATGCAGGTGGACAAGGAGGAATTCAATCAGAGCCTGAAAAAGATAAAGGATAACCTAACGCCACAGAAGGGTGACGGATATATGGATATTGTCCTTGCCGGCATTACATGCGACCCTCCTGAGGTCTACGATCTCCTGGATGAGATTAAGCTGAATATTGTTGCTGATACCCTTGTTACAGGCTCAAGGTATATTAATGGTATTGTCTCAGATAATGACAATCCTATAGATGCCCTTGTTGATAGGCATATGAAGAGGAGTTTTTTCTCACCCATCCATGATAATATATATAGGAACTTTGAGGAGATAAAACAGCTCTATAAAGAGAATAATGCTAAGGCAGTAGTATATATCCACATAGAATTCTGTGAATCTCAGGAATATGATTATCCTGATCTAAAAAATATGATGAGAAAAGAAGGGATACCTATGCATGCCCTGGACACAGAATATCAGACGCTGTCACTTTCCCACCTGAGGACAAGACTTCAGGCATTTTTTGAATCCTTGAAAGGGGGCTCCCTATGAGTGAAAAACCAAAAAGCGATAAACCAAAAAGAGAACTTACAAAATCCCAGATGTTATCCAAAAAGATAACGGAAGATTACATGGATGAGGCATTCCGTGCCCATGAATTAGGCAAGCTCATTGGATATACGACAGCTATCTCACCTGTTGAGATATTTGTTGCCCATGACATCATACCCATTTATCCTGAAAACCATGCTGTAGCAAACCTTACAGCAAAAAAAGGTGTCCAGCTGTGCTCTGTGACTGAAAACCTCGGTTACACAAGTCATCTATGCGCCTATGCGAGAAGTGACCTTGGCTATAGAGAGACAGGCATCACTGTAACGAGAGGAATACCAGAGCCAGACCTTTTTCTTGCATGTAATGCCCAGTGCTTTACCCTCACTAAATGGTTCCAGGTCCTTGCCAGGAGAGGCAATCTACCCGTATTCGTCTTTGACACGCCTGAGTATATAATGGATAAAAAGGCAAGGGAGGAGATCATCAAATATTGTGTCCTCCAGTTAAAAGAACTTATAGGCTTTCTGGAGGAGATAACAAAGAAGAAATTTGATTATGATAGGCTGAGAGAGGTTATGAAATACTCTGCTGAGTCAAGTATCCTATACAAGAGATTCCTTGACATGGCACAGTATAAGCCCTCACCAATAAGCATATTCGATGCCCTTATAGGCATGGCAATAGCTGTTTATAGGAGAGGGACCCCTGAGTGTGTGGAATATTACCAGACCCTTTGCGATGAGTTCCAGGAAAAGGCTGATAAGGGGATTGGCGTTCTGCCCAGGGAAAAGGAAAAATACCGACTATATTGGGAGAATCTCCCTGTATGGTTTAAATTCAGTGACCATGCAAAGCTTCTTGGCTCCTATGGCGGCGTAATACTTACATCCCTTTATGTTCATGCCTGGAGCTTCGAGTTTGATCTAAATAAAGACCCACTTTTAACCCTTGCAGAAAACTATGTTTCAAGATTCTCTAACTCAACCATTGAGGATAGGGCAGAGATGGCAATGGATCTCTTCAAGAGATACTCCATGAACGGCATGATAATGTTCATGAACAGGAGCTGCAAGGCTGTTTCATTTGCCGTCCCCACACTGAAGGATGTCCTTGTGAAGAGGACAGGTATACCTGCCCTTGTCTTTGAAAGTGATATGGGTGACCAGAGATTCTACTCAGAAACACAGATAAGAACAAGGATTGAGGCATATTTTGAGACACTGGACAGGCTTCAATCATAGGTGGCATAAAGAAAAAATGATTCAATCAAAACCCTGGATGATCTAAATCCAGGGTTTTTTGTTATCTTTAAATGATAACCTATGGAACTGATTGATAAGTATAAAAGATTAAAGGGAATAATCAGGGGCATGGAAAGGGTTGTTGTTGCCTTCTCAGGGGGGATTGACAGCACCCTGCTCCTTAGAGCTTGCATAGATGCAATTGGTAGAGAAAATGTCCTTGCCCTTATTGGGTCCTCCCCTGTCTTCCCAAAAAGAGAGATTAAGGATGCAGAGACCATAGCGAATACTATTGGCTCGGAATACCTAATTGAGGACATACCAGTAATGTTACGGCCTGAGTTTGTAAAAAATGACAGACAGAGATGCTATTACTGCAAGGGTCTTCTTTTTGAAAAGGCACGCAATATCGCTATAGGCAGGGGTTTTACCCATGTAGCTGAAGGCTCCAACAAGGATGATATGAAAGAGTCAAGACCAGGGAGAAGGGCATGTATTGAGCAGGAAGTCGTAAGCCCTCTTATCCTTGCTGAAATGACCAAAAAAGATATAAGGGAACTCTCAAGGATACTCTCGCTCCCCAATCATGATAGGCCTGCCTTTCCATGTCTTGCTACAAGGATACCATATGGCACACCCATAGATGCGCATCTTCTTAAAAGGATAGAGCTTTCAGAGGATTTTATAAAAGGACTTGGCATAACCCAGATAAGGGTAAGGTGCCACGGCTCTATTGCCAGAATAGAGGTTGCAAAGGATGAGGCTACAAAAATAATCGAAAATAGAGAAAAAATAGTTCAAGCCCTCTTGCATTTTGGTTTTATTTATATCACCCTTGACCTTGAAGGCTACAGAACAGGGAGTATGGACATATTACCCTTGCATAGTATATAGTTTTTCTGTTTGGATGTTTATAAAAGAAAAATGATATAGTCCTTTTTAGATTCTTACATCGGAGAGATTATGATAAAGAGATTATACATACTCAGGCATGGCGAGACCCAGTGGAATAGGGAAGAGATATTCAGGGGGACAAAGGACATCCCCCTCAATGAAAAGGGTTTGAACCAGGCTGAGATGGCAGGTATCTTTTTTAAGGCCATAGGTATCCATTGTATTGTCTCAAGCCCCTTAGAGAGGGCATTAGAGACAGCACATGCTGTAAGCAGGGCAACAGGCATAGGCATTGAGATAATGGATGAATTCACAGATATAAACTTTGGCGTATGGGAGGGGCTGAGCGTTGAAGAGGTGAAAAAGACCTATGCGCATGAGTTTGAGTTATGGAGAAGGTCACCAGAAAGGCTCTCTATTGATGGCGCCGAGACCCTTGAGATAGTAAGACAGCGTGTCTCAAGGGGGTTTGAAAGACTAAGAAAGGCAGGAGATGAATCCATACTTATAGTAACCCACAGGGTCATATGCAAGGTCATTGTCATGTATCTACTAAACATCGGCAATGAACATTTCTGGGACATGAAATTTGACCCTGCATCAATAACACTACTGGAGACAGATATGGACAGATTTGTCTTAGCATTCAGTAATAATACCTGTCATCTTCAGAAAAAGGGCGACAAATAAAGGATAAGGGACTTCTAAATATATATGATAATACGATACATTCATACCTGCAACCACCATCCACAGACTAAAGACCTTTGCATAATGCCGACCTTCTGCATTTTTCATCACCATCTACGTTTTCAGACCCCTTGTATGTATCATGGCAATAGGCGTTCTTTT
>JAGPMK010000080.1 GCA_018052995.1 Syntrophorhabdales bacterium
TTGATACCGAGGATCTCTGAGGCCTTTACCCTATTTCCATTGACCTTTTCAAGCACCTTAATGATATGTGCCCGCCCCATTTCCTCCAGGGTCTGCATGTCCTCGTCGAGGGTCATAGATTCTATGTCATTGACAACCCGCAGGTTTTCAGGAAGGCTGCCTGGCGTAATCTCGTTTGCAGTCTCAAGGAGCGTGGCGCGTTCTATTACGTTTTCGAGCTCCCTCACATTCCCGGGCCAATCATATCTTTCTAACAGATGAAGGGCATCCTTTGATATCCCGGTGATTGCTTTATTATTATCTGCACAGTATTTCCGGAGAAAATGACCAGCCAGGGCAGCGATATCCTCTTTTCTTTTTCGAAGAGAAGGCAGTTTGAGAACAATCACATTTAGGCGGTAATACAGGTCTGGCCTGAATGAGCCTTTTTTCATCATTTCCTCGAGATTGCTGTTAGTCGCTGCAACAACACGGACATCGACCTTTTTTCTTGTTGTCGCACCGACTGGCTGGATCTCGCCGTTTTCAAGCACCCGCAGCAGAACCTGCTGGAGTCGAAGGCTTATATCACCGATCTCATCAAGGAACACGGTACCTCCATCAGCTACCTCAAAGACCCCTCGTTTATCCCTCACTGCCCCAGTAAAGGCACCCTTCACATAGCCAAAAAGCTCGCTCTCCAAAAGGGATTCTGTCAGGGCGGCACAGTTGACAGGAAGAAAGGGCTTTTCCGAACGAATACTATTATAGTGGATAGCACGCGCCACAAGCTCCTTACCGGTGCCTGTCTCCCCTAAGATAAGAACGGTTGCCTTGGAGTCCTTAACCCGGTCTATAGTTTTGTAAACATCGATCATGGCCTCGCTGTTGCCCACCACGTTTTCATAGCTATATTTCTTTCTTAATTGACTGCGCAAAAGCCTATTGTCATCAACAATTGCCTTTCTTTCAAGTACCTTCTTGACAATAAGTCTGATTTCATCGAGATTGAACGGTTTTGCGATATAATCCTCCGCCCCTTCTCGCATTGCCTCCACCGCAGTATCAATGGTTGCATAGGCTGTTATCATAATAACGCTGATATCAGGTCTCGACTTGCGAATTGCCTTGAGCACATCCATTCCATCAATACCAGGAAGCCTGAGATCTGTAATTATGAGATCATAATCTGTACCACCAGCCTTCGCAAGGGCCGCCTCACCAGTTTCTACTGAATCCACATAATGTCCCTCTTTGGTTATGATCTCCCGCAAGACCATCCTCAGCTTTGCGTCATCTTCCACAATAAGGATTTGTGCTGGCTTCACGTTGATTGCCCTCCTTTACCCCTCATTAATCTTTTGGTCGTTTTCCTGGACGGGGAGCTCCACGGTAAACGTAGTGCCAGTTGCCTTTGTTGGACTGTCGGTCTTGTTTCGGTAGGAGCTTGTAACCCGGATGTTTCCGCCCATCTTTCTCACCATTGAATAACTTATTGCAAGCCCCAGGCCAGTGCCTTCTGTGGATGGTTTTTTTGTAAAGAAGGGATCAAAGACATCGGGCAGGTATTCTTCCGGTATACCTGGGCCTGTGTCATGGATCTCGACGGTCACCCTGTGCAAAGCCCGTACATACCTCGTGACCACACTCAATGTTCCCCCTTTTTCCATAGCCTCAACCGCGTTAGCCACAATATTCATAAAGACCTGGTGAAGAATGCTGGCATTGCCTTTCACCATTGGAATGCCTTCTTCCAGGGATCGCCTGACCTCTATCCTCTTGTCGGAACAGAGTTTCTCTGATATATCCAAAAGTTTACTGAGAATGTTATTAATATCGGCTGTAAGGGAATCCGTCTGGGATTGCCTCGAAAAATCGAGAAGGCTACGGATAATCCTGCTGCCCCTTTTGATCTCCTCCTCTATGAAACCAAGCCTTTCTATATAGGAGGGACAGGAGCCCTTTGCCTCCTCTTTAAGCATCTGCGTATAGAGCAAGGCACTTGCAAGTGGAGTATTCAGTTCATGGGCGATACCGGCTGTCAAAAGCCCCATGGAGGCAAGCTTATCCTTCTGTATTATCTGTATCTCAAGTTCCTTTTTTTGTTCATAGGCTGTCTTTAACAAACGGATTGTCCTATTAGATATAAAGTAACCCGTCAACGTGATGAGTACGATTAGAAGCGCTACAAAACCAATAAATATCCTGCGGAGATTGGCGATATCACCGAAGACCTCTGTGGAATCCTGCTCGCCTATAAGAAACCACTCGGGTCCAGAGATCTTTTTGAAGACCCTCACAACCTTTTTGCCTCGATAATCCATATATTCATCAGGACCGATAGGCGTGAAATAGTCTGCAAACCTTTCAGGTGTTATGCGCTCGCCGACTCTGTTTTTTTCTAATCGGGTAGTAGTAAGAAAAACCCCATTCTTATTCATAAGATAGACTTCACCAGTGCGCCCGATACCTATATTTTTCATGACATGTGCAATACCCTGAAAGTCGATTATGGCACCCAGAACTGCTATTGTTTTACCTGTGGATGATTTTACTGGCACCGCAACGAGGAGATCGTGTTTACTGCCAGTTGCAGAGAGATTCACATCCCCAACAAAAGGTATTCCATTCCTCAGGGGTTTAAGCAACTCCTGCCCCAGTAGTTTTTGTCCTAATATATCATAAGAACCACTTTCAAAAAGGATGCCCCCTTGAAGGTTTGCCATAAAAAGATGCCTGTAGATGTTTTGTTCCCTTTGTATGAGCTCAAGGTGGGTTGCTATGGTCTTTTTGTCGATATTTTTGACAGCAGCAAAGAGATTGAGATCCTGTATACGTTCCCTCAGGAACCAGTCGATCATGAGGGCGTTATGAGCTACAATAGTTTCAAGGTGAGATAATGCCCTATTTCGGACTAATTCGGCTTCCTTTTTATATATTACAATAGCAAAGAGAACAAGAGGGACAGTTGATATAAGAACAAGGATGGCAATAAGCTTTACTCTTAACCTATCTAAATTCATAGCGGATTCCTTGAGGCATTTCAGCCATTTCTTTTTTGTAGCGCAACGCCCTTACAAACACAATAGAACTTTGCATAACCCCCATCTCCCCTAGTTTTCACTCTTATAACCCATTTAAAGGGTATTTTTCCAGTAAACATAAAGACCTCGTCTGTAACGTCAGGCCCGAGACCCTAAAGGTCTGCCATTTGTCCCAAAGAATTGACCCTGGGCTTGCAGAAAAACTGAGGAGGATTACCCTAATCCCTACCTTACGGAGGGTTCAACATGTGAAATTGATGAAAAGGGGTGTATTCCCAAATTATCTG
>JAGPMK010000050.1 GCA_018052995.1 Syntrophorhabdales bacterium
AAGTTCTTTCGATTTCGGTCTTCAAATAACGCTCGAGAAGCCTTTTGACTTCATCTGAAGTAAATCGTTTGTGTAGTTGGGACATAGCCAAACCTCCTTTTAGGGTTTTAGACTATATCCCTCAAAAGAAGTTTTGTGGAAAGCATGGAGAAGTGTTGCGAGGTTACCACACTTCTCCCAATGACTTGGATTCCATTTTGTAGAACCCATATTCCCATAAAGCCGACGGTGAGCTTTTAGAATTGGTTAAAACAAACCAAAGTGTGCACCTTTAAACTTTAAATCCATTAAAAACGGTGCAGTTTTAATTCTTAAATGACAACTGTCTTAATTAAACTTGACAATAACAAAAATTTTTCATATCTTTATAGCCTTGCGGGCCGTTAACTCAGGTCGGTAGAGTATCTGCCTTTTAAGCAGAGAGTCGCAAGTTCAAGTCTTGCACGGCCCAAATTCTAATGTCCCCATCGTCTAGCCTGGCCTAGGACACTGGCCTTTCAAGCCGGCAACGGGGGTTCAAAGCCCCCTGGGGACGCTTTTTAACTTATTGAAATTAATAAAACCTAACTATGGATATGGAGTATTTTTGGGGGGACAACTCAATAAAAACAACCCAACAAACTCAATAAAGCTATAAATTAGTGATCAAAAGATCAAGGTTTTGCACCATGCTCAAGGATTGCCTGACCCCTTGATGTAAAAGATATACCACGCTGATAAAGGGTTCCTATCATGATAGACTCTATAATCGGGGGGTTTACGGCATTCTCGGAAACCCACACAACAATAAAGTTAGCCCCTGAACCACCTTTATCCTCTGATTCTTTTACTACAAAACGTGTGGATGTATTGGCATTAAGTTTCAATGGACTGTCTATATATCGTTTTAATAATTCGCCTTTTGTGCCATAATAATCCGCCCTTATTATTGTAATTGGGTAGGTCTGATCAGTGTTACGAATGCTCACGGTTACTGCAAGCCAGTAGGGCCTCTCCCTGTCTCCATAATAGATTTGGGAATAAACGGGGACATATAAGGTCTGACCCCTTGACAGTCTTATTATCTCCTGTTGCCCAAAGGAATCAATCGGTTTTATAATAAATACTAATAGAATGCATGTTATGAATAAAAAACTCATAGGCCTTCTGATATTCATTATATTCACCCCGGGAATTAATATTTCTGTTCTTACGATAGAATAGCACAGCCTTATGTTTTAAACCAGAAAAACCCATCTTTAGAGGCAGTAATTTTAATACTGAAAACAGGCTCTGCCCATATTTGTTCTTATAGCCTTATCTATAACCCCTCTTTTGATAATCTAAATACACAACCCTTCAAGACTTTTGCAATCAAAATTTTATACACCTTATAGATTTAGTCTGTCTGTTCTGAAAGATTAATAGACTTAACTATTATTGATATTTCCATTGCATCGTAAAAATAATTTTAAAGGCGATGTGGGTGCTTGCTTTATGCACCGTAATCTTTTATAATCCATAATTGCATTGAATGCATTGGTTATTTTTATACCTTAAGAAAGATATAGGGAGATTGCCATGGCGCTTACAGGAATACAGATCTTCAAATTACTTCCAAAAACAAACTGCGGAGATTGCAGATATCCTACCTGTCTTGCCTTTGCCATGGCGCTTGCCGCTGGCAAGGCAGAACTTGATGCCTGTCCTCATGTAACAGAAGATGCAAGGGGGCAGCTATCTGATGCCAGTGCACCGCCTATCAGGCAGTTAAGCATAGGCACAGGAGACTATGAGGTAAGGATTGGTGGAGAGACCGTCCTTTTTAGACATGAAAAGACATTCTTCAATAAACCAGGCATTGCCATATTGATAGAAGACACCATGGATGAGCAAGAGAGGGAGAGAAGGTTTAATGCCCTCTCTACATATCAATATGAGCGTATAGGGACAATACTTAGACCTGAAATGGTGGCGCTAAAAAACAAGGGTAACCCGGAATCCTTTATTGGTCTTGTTCAAAGTGCATGTAGGGAGCCTTATAGTATAATCCTTATATCAGGTAACCCAGCTGTTATGAAAGAGGCCCTGGATATCTCAAAAGAAAAAAAACCCCTCATATATGGGGCAAGAAAAGAAAACTATGAGGAATTCGGCAGACTTGCAAAAGAATACGGCTGCCCTTTAGCTGTATGTGCCGCTGACATAGAAGAGATACCCCAGATTACAGAAAGGCTTATGGACATGGGGATAAAAGACCTGGTGATAGATGCATCCCCTCAAAACATTAAGCAGGCATTTCAAGACCAGATTACCATAAGGAGGGCGGCACTTCTTAATAGATTCAGACCCCTCGGGTTTCCTACGATCACGTTTCCATGTAATATGACCAATGATATAACAAAGGAGACCCTTTTTGCATCTGTATTGATGGCAAAGTATGCAGGTATAATAGTGCTTAGCGACCTTCAGGGAGAGGATATATTCCCACTGCTTCTCCAGCGGCTCAATATTTATACGGATCCCCAAAGACCCATGACCACCCAGGAGGGTATATACCCCATCAATAACCCGGATGAGAACTCCCCTGTCCTTGTGACCTGTAATTTCTCCTTAACCTATTTTATAGTAAGTGGGGAGATAGAGAATTCAAGGGTTCCAAGCTGGCTTTGCGTTATGGATACAGAGGGACTTTCTGTCATGACTGCCTGGGCTGCAGGTAAATTCGTAGGTGACCTGGTTGGCGGATTTATAAAAAAATGTGGTATATCAGAGAGGATATCCCACAGGAAGGTAATAATACCGGGTTATGCTGCCACAATATTAGGGGATATGGAGGAGGAGCTGCCAGGTTGGGAGATTATGATAGGCCCTAGAGAGGCAGCCCATATACCAGCATATCTAAAGATGTGGAAAAATTAAATGCCTATTCTTTTTTTTCGAGAGGTTAATAATGCTCCTTATAGGTGAAAATATAAATGTCATGTCCAAAAGGATAGGCGAGGCAATCAGGCAAAAAGATCCTGAGCCTATAAGAAGGCTGGCAATTGCCGAGACAGAGGCAGGTATGGACATGCTTGACATAAATCTTGGCCCTGCACGAAAGAACGGGTCTGAGATTATGGAGTGGATTGTTAAAACCGTGCAGGAGGTGACAGAATTACCCCTTAGCCTTGATACAACCAACATAGATGCTATGGAGGCAGGCCTGAGGGCCCACAGAGGCAAGGCGCTTATAAACTCTATATCTGCAAGACCTGAAAGGATAGAGGCACTTATGCCCCTTGCAAAGAGATTCAATGCAGGCTTTATAGGCCTGACCCTCGGCGTAGATGGCATCCCAAGGGACGCAAATGAAAGGGGGCTATTGGCTGCACAGATTATAGCCGAGGCGGCAAATTATGGTATCCCCGAAGAGGATATATGGCTTGACCCAATAGTCCTTCCTGTAAACAGCCAACAGATACAGATCCAGGGTTGCACAGAGTTCGCTATGATGCTTGCGGAGCTTGCCCCTAATTCAAAATCAACCTGTGGGATCTCAAATGTATCCAACGGTGTTCCAACACACTTAAGGGGTATACTGAACAGGACATACCTTATAATCTTAAAAAGATACGGCATGTATTCTGCAATAGCAGATGCCTTTGATGAAGAACTAAGGGCAATAGCAAGGGATAAAGCACCCGAGCTCGAATCCCTGATCCATAGGGTCATAGACGGAAAGGAGAAGGAGATAGATATGGGCTCTCTTTCTAATGAAGAAAAGGATTATGTTAAAACCGCAAAGGTCCTCCTCGGCTATAACCTTTATTCTGATTCATGGCTTGATATATAATACATGTTTTTTTGATTTTTCTTTTTAATTAAAAATCCTTAAGAGGAGTTTTTATGCCTTACGATGCAACAAGGATGGCTGACTGGCAGATATCAGAGGCCGCTGAAGAACATATGAAACCCATATCTCAACTCCAGGAGGAGATGGGCTTACAAAAAGATGAGGTCCTTCCATATGGAAGGATAGCAAGGCTTGATTTTAAAAAGATAGAGAAAAGGCTCTCATCAAGGCCTAACGGAAAATATATTGTTGTTACAGCGATTACACCTACCCCATTTGGCGAAGGAAAGACCACAACGACCATGGGTCTCCTTGAAGGGCTTGGAAAAAGGGGCAGGAATGCAGGGGGTGCCATAAGACAGCCATCAAGCGGTCCTACCATGAATATAAAAGGTAGTGCAGGAGGGGGAGGAAATGCACAGGTAATACCACTTACAGAGTTCTCCCTCGGTCTCACAGGGGATATATACAATATAATGAATGCCCATAATCTTGCCATGGTTGCCCTTACATCCAGGATGCAACATGAGAGAAACTACAATGATGTTGAGCTACAAAAAAGGGGCTTGAGACGCCTTGATATAGATTCCAAAAATGTTCAAATGGGTTGGGTTATGGATTTTTGCGCCCAGTCTCTCCGCAGTATCATAATAGGTCTTGGGGGTAGGATGGATGGTATTACCATGCAATCACGCTTTGATATCGCTGTGAGCTCAGAACTCATGGCAATACTCTCCATTGCCAAGGATCTAAAGGATTTAAGAGAGAGGATTGGCAGGATAACCATCGCCCATGATAGGCATGGCGAGCCCATAACAACAGAGGACCTCGAGGTAGCAGGCGCTATGTGCGCCTTTATGAGGGAGAGCATAAACCCCACGCTCCTTCAGACCATCGAGGGTCAGCCTGTGTTCGTCCATGCAGGGCCATTTGCCAACATAGCACTCGGCCAGTCATCTATAATAGCAGATAAGATAGGATTAAAGCTTTTTGATTACCATATTACTGAAAGTGGTTTTGCCACAGATATAGGTTTTGAGAAATTTTGCAATGTAAAATGTAGGATAAGTGGCTTAAAACCTGATGTAGCTGTGATAACTACAACAATACGGGCTTTAAAGATGCACGGGGGAGGACCAAGGGTTGCTCCAGGTATACCAATCCCCCCAGAATACACAAAAGAAGATCTGGCACTTCTTGAAAAAGGCATACCCAATCTCCTACATCACATCGATATTGTAAAGATGTCGGGCGTAAAACCTGTAGTCTGTATAAATAGGTTCCAGACAGATACCAGGGAAGAGATTAATCTTATAAAAAGACATGCAGAGGCAGAAGGCGCAAGGGTTGCAGTGTCTGACCACTGGCTAAGGGGTGGAGATGGTGCCCTAGGGCTTGCCGATGCAGTTATGGATGCCTGCAGAGGCAACACAGAATTCAACTATCTCTATCACCCGGATCTACCACTAATGGAGAGGGTAGAGACAATAGCAAGAAATATATATAAGGCAGATAAGGTATTATGGATACCAGAGGCTGAGACCAAGGCAAGGGCGCTTGAGGCAGACCCTGAAAAGAGGGACTATTTCACTGTGATGGTTAAGACGCACCTAAGCCTATCCCACGAGCCTGAAT
Source organism: Syntrophorhabdales bacterium (assembly GCA_018052995.1). Taxonomy (GTDB): domain Bacteria; phylum Desulfobacterota; class Syntrophorhabdia; order Syntrophorhabdales; family Syntrophorhabdaceae; genus DTOV01. The sequence goes on from JAGPMK010000050.1 coordinate 5,453, forward strand.
GGAAGGGTGTGCCTAGGGGGTGGACACTGCCTGTAAGGGATGTCCTTGTATTTACTGGTGCCAGATTTCTATGCCCTGTCACAGGCACAATAAGTCTTATGCCAGGGACAAGCTCAGACCCCGCATTTAGGCGTATTGATATAGATACAGATACAGGAAAGGTAAGAGGGTTATTCTAACTTTTATTGCAGCAATGCCCAATATAAAGAAGGGGTTTAAGTCTCTCTTTACAAAAATGCCTGGGACGAGAATCGAACTCGTACAGTGACAAGCACCGAGGGATTTTAAGTCCCTTGCGTCTACCTATTCCGCCACCCAGGCATCACTTTTTATATAATAAGAAAAATCACCAATGTCAACATTCAAATATTATTTTGTTACCTAAACTTGAAAAGTGAACACCTTAAAATTTAAAAACGCACACCTTTCAAGTCAGAGTTTTTGACTTTCTGGATATCGATTAGCCTACCCTCACGCCAGAATCTGATTTCAGTGGGTCCATCATCAAGAGGATAAATACGGAGATTAACCTGTCTGCGATGGACAGGTCTGTTTTCTCGGATCAACATGGACATCAAGGTCATTCGATCTTGCCTTTCGCTTAAGGAGAGGAGTTCTTTCGCTTGTCCTGAAGTAAAGCGCTTGTGTATTTGGGGTATGGCCTAATCCTCCTTTAGAGTTTTAGACCATGTATATCCCTTGGCTTTATATAACAATTTATAAAAACTAAAAGGTTAGATACTTTTGAATTTTAAATGACAATTTTTAAAAAAATTCTTGACAAATATTTTGATTTTAAATAAAATAATCTTGTTAAATAATTCACAATTATGACCTGTTAGATGTTGTTTGTTATTTAAAAAATACATATGATAGATGCTTAAATAAAAAATGTTGCAAAAAATATTTTTTTGTGTTATAAATTTGTAATTTATTTCACAAAGACCTTATAAAACTGAAATTCACCTCCATAAGCTTCTCATAATAACCCCCCTTCCCCCTGGGACCCACCCAGGGGGTTTTTCTTTACAAGTAACCCTTTTTTATTGTATATATTTCCACCATGGGAATGTCAGTCATTAACCAATATACAGGTGGTGTCCTGAGCATGCTGTATTCAGCAGGCCCTGTCGCCAAGGCAGTAGTTGTGATACTACTAATATTTTCTATTTTATCCTGGACAATAATATTTTTCAAATTCAGACAATATAGCAGGACAGAGAAAGACGGCGAGAGATTCTTAAGGACGATAAAAGAGGTCGGCTCTTTTAAAAAACTTACAAATATCTACAGGGGTAACCCTGATAATGCATTCTACAGACTCCTTGTAGCCTCATATAAGGAGATAACCTCAATAAAAAGCGATAACCCCGGTATTACACAGGATGTTATCTCGCGGATAGATAATATACTTAAGATAACCATATCAGAAGAGACTGAGAGGCTCGAGAGAAAACTGTCCTTTCTTGCCACAACAGCAAATACAGCACCCTTTATTGGTCTTTTTGGGACAGTCTGGGGCATAATGGACTCGTTCAGGGAGATAGGTTTAAGGGGCACAACGAGCCTTGCTGTGGTTGCCCCCGGTATAAGCGAGGCATTAATCGCCACTGCCATAGGACTTGCAACAGCCATTCCCGCTGTCCTTGCCTATAACTATTTTCTTGGCAGGCTTAAACGGATCATCTCAAAGATGGAAAACGCCTCTACATATATCATAAATACTATTGACCGATGAAGGCATCCAGAGACACAAAGACACCCCTATCGGAGATTAATATAATCCCCCTTGTGGATGTCATGCTCGTCCTTCTTATAATATTTATGATAACAGCGCCCATGATGCAACATGGTATGAATATAGATATACCAAAGTTAACCACAAAACCCCTTCCTGCCAGGGATGAGCCTCAGATATTGAGTATAACAAAGGAAAGACAGATAATACTCAATGAAAAAAAACTGGATTTTAAGGATCTGAAACCTGCTGTGCAGTTTCTTTTTGCCAACAAAACAAATAAAGAGATATACCTAAGGGCAGATAAGGATGTCCCCTATGGTTTTGTTGTTACCTGCATGGGTCTTATAAGAGAGGCAGGGATAGAGAAGATAAATATTGTGACAAAGCCCCAGGAGGATTAATGAGGGAAGAGACATGGTATAAGATGCTCATCCTCTCCACCATCCTTCACCTTGTCTTTATAACCGCCATCAGTATCCCCTATAAAAAATCTACAAAAAGGATTGACCTCTCTTCATCATATTCAGTAAACCTTGTAGGTGACATGGCAGGTGGTCCCCCTGGACAGGGAAAAGGGATTCCTGCTGTAGGTGAGGAGCCAAAGGCAACCCCCTCACCACAGAAGGCAACCCAGGAGAAGATAACCCAGCCCCCGGCTGTAAAAAAGAAACAGGTGCCTGTAAGAAGGGATACAAAGGCAGTATCCCTATCAAAACAAAAGGTGCCTGAGAAACATAATCATACACATTCGACCGAAACCCTTACAAAAGATGAATTGAGCCGTTTTGATAGAAGGATAAGCGAGATCCAGAAGAGGACAAACTATCTTGATGTCTCCCAGATGAGGCCAAGGGCATCAGCAGGGGGCGGGGATAAAAAGGCAGGCAACCAGGGATATGGACTCCCCATATCGGGTCAGGGTGGTTCAAGACCCCTTGACCTCATATCCCAGAAATATATAATGGATATTTGGGAGAAGATAAAAGAGGCATGGGGGCTGCCTGGTCTATATTCCTCTAAGAAAAACCTTGAGAGTATTGTTACAATAAAGATCAGAAAGGATGGGAGGATAATTGAGATAAATTTTGAAAAAAGATCTGGGGATAGGCTCTACGATGAGTCCATCCTCAGGGCGATAAGGTCAATAGACCCCCTTCCCCCTGTCCCACCTTCCTTTAATTCTGATACGGTTGAGGTTGGTTTTAGATTCCTGCCAGGGGATCTCTCATAAACTATATACTTATTGTTATTATCTTTTTTTAAATCTGTTAATTAATTGTTCAACATACCTTGTAAGATAATTTCTTGTTACATAGAAGCCTATTATAATAAAAAGGCTTATTGTAAGGAGGGTGAAGAATGCCAGATACCTGCCATGTCTTAGGGCATCCCCCTGAAATGTAAGCATCAATGTCCCGGGCAGACGGCCTATTATATTTATGATAAGAAAATCTATAATCCTGATGTGGGTAAGACCGAGGAGATAACACAGAGAATCCTTGGGGAAACCCGGGATTACAAAAAAGATAAAGGTTATATAGAGACCCTTATGGGTAACAAAGTGGTTAAATTTATCAATATACTCTTTTTTCACCACCTTGTTAACAATCCTTACGCCTAATAATCTTGTAATATAAAAGGCTGCAAGGGAGCCAATGGTTAAACCTATGGTGGATAGAATAGCACCTGTTGTCTTGCCAAAAAGAAAACCACCAACAAAGCCTGTCACCTCGCCAGGGATAGGTGCAACAACAACCTGCAATGCCTGAATAATGACAAAGATACAGGCAGCAAAGGGACCGAATGATGCTATAAAGACCTTTAAACGCTTTGGGTCATAGAAAAATCTGTAATACTGAATTATATCCCTCCATCCCCTCTCGTGATATACATAGAAGATTAGTGAGATTAGGGCGATTGCAAAGAGGTAGAGCATTACCCTCAGCACAAAAGACATCAGTCTTGTTTTTACTATGGAGTTATTTTTCAAGTCTGCACTGCCACTGTCCTGAGAACCTCATCTACTGTTGTTAGGCCTTCTCTTAATAATATCAGGCAATAATCCTTAAGGGTTCTCATGCCAGAGTTTATTGCCTCTTGTCTGATAATCTGGGTCTCAGCGGCCTCTGCGATAAGGTGCCTTACTGTCTCATTTACCATCAGGACCTCATATACACCGACCCTGCCCTTATAGCCTGAAAGCCCGCAGGCATCGCAGCCTTTTCCCTTGTATAGCTCTACGCCATCCTCTAAGCCGAGGTATTTAAGGATTACATCCTCAGGTTTATATCCCTCCTTACACTGGGGACATATCCTTCGAACAAGCCTCTGGGCTATAATGCCAATAATAGAGGTGGAGGTCAAAAAGGGCTCAATACCCATCTCATTGAGTCTCATAAAGGTGCTTGGTGCATCATTTGCGTGGAGTGTGGTAAAAACAAGGTGTCCTGTTAATGCTGCCTCAACAGCAATCTTTGCCGTCTCCTTGTCCCTTGTCTCGCCCACGAGGATTATATCAGGGTCCTGTCGTAAAAATGCCCTCAATACACGGGCAAAATCAAGACCAATGTCTGCGTTCACCTGAACCTGATTTATCCCTGCAAGATCATACTCTATTGGGTCTTCAACAGTTGATATGTTCACATCAATGCTGTTTTTTTCAGAAAGGGCGCTATACAGGGTTGTGCTTTTACCTGAACCAGTGGGGCCTGTGACATATATTATACCATAGGGTTTGGCTATCATCTCCCTGACGAGGTCAAGGGTCGGTTTGTGGGTGATGAGTTTATCAAGACCCATGGCGGTGTTGCTCTTGTCAAGTATCCTTGTGCATATCTTCTCGCCGAATTTTGTAGGTATTGTGGATACCCTGAAATCTATGGATTTGGAGCCAAGCTTCATGGTGATCCTTCCATCCTGCGGAAGCCTTCGTTCTGTTATGTCAAGCTTTGATATAATCTTTACCCTGCTTACAAGGGGCAGTATAACCTTTCTGGGCAGCACCATCTCCTCCCTGAGGACGCCATCTATCCTGTACCTAACCCTCAGGGATTTTTCCATAGGCTCTATGTGTATATCGCTTGCACCCTTCTTCAATGCCATGGCAATTATATTGTTTGTAAGCCTGATAATGGGTGCCTCCTGCGCCTCGTTCTGGAGGTCTGTTATGCCTATATCCTCTTCCTTGCTCTCCTCTATCTCCACATCCTTTAAAAAATCTGACTGGACATTGTCCATGGATTCGAGGATAGAATCGATATTAACCTCTACCTTTTCCTCGCCCTTTTTCATTATCTCGATATAGTTTTTTTCCATAAAGGCCCTAAAGTCCTCTTCTGAGATAACAAGGGGCTCTAATGCCAGGCCTTTTATATATTTTCTCACCTCATCAATGGCAAGGATGTCGTTTGGGTTGACCATGGCAAGGGAAAGAGTGCTATTGGAATAGGCAATGGGCAGGATTCTGTATTTTTTGATAAGCTGTTCAGGGATTAATGATAGGACATCTGAATCGAGTTTGAGCTTTGCAAGGGAGACAATGCCCATGCCCTTCTGGGCATTGTGTGACTCTATTCTTTCGGCAACGATCTTGTTAAGGGAGACGGATATGGAGGGATGCTCCATTAACAGCCTTTCAAAATCCTTCTTATCAAGGACAAAAACAGATGTGGGGACGACAGCCATTACTGTGGCAGTTCTTGGGTTTCCTGTAAGAAGTGCCATTTCACCAAAGCATGCCCCATTCTCCAGGGTGGCAATAGTGAGGTCAATGCCAAGGGATGGTTCTTTCTTTCTTACCTCCACCCTTCCATTACTGATTATGAACATGGAATCACCCTGGGCACCCTCTCTTACAATAGCAGTATTAGCTGGATATACCCTTTCCTTTAAATGGGTTGCCAGCATCTGCAATTCTTCATCATTCAAAGATTTAAAGATCTCGGTATTTTTTAAACAGGCTATCCTGTTTTCACAGGTATTCATCTACCAAACCTCCTGTTCCTGTGCTGATAGCTTCTTATTGCCCTTAAAAAGTCTATCCTTCTAAAGACAGGCCATAGGGCATCACAAAAATAAAATTCGCTATAGGCGCTCTGCCATAGAAGAAAGCCACTCAATCTTACCTCGCCGCTTGTCCTTATTATCAGATCAGGGTCAGGTATCCCGTTTGTATAGAGGTGCCTTGCTATATCCTCAGGCGTGATGCTCTCGGCGACCTCATTTACTGAGCTGAATCCTCCACCTCTTATAAATCTTTTTACTGCGTCTACTATCTCTTCCCTCCCCCCATAGCCTATTGCTATGTTTAAAAAGTGTCTTTCGTAATCCCTTGTGGATACCTCAGCCTTTTTGATAATATCTCTTAATTCTTGAGGAAGACTATCAATGTTACCGAGCGCCCTTATCCGGAAGTGATTATTCCTTATAACAGGGTTTTTTATAAGGTCATTTAGCTTGTCCTTTATAACCCTTAAAAGCCCATCCACCTCTTTTTTATCCCTCTGGGTATTATCGGTTGAAAGCACCCAGATGGTTACAACCTTTATATCAAACTCAGCGCACCAGTTTAAGACATCATCAAGTTTTTTTGCCCCTTCCCAGTGGCCCTTTGTAATATCATTGTAGCCCATCTCCCTGGCATATCTTCTGTTCCCATCAAGTATTAGCCCAACATGGGTGGGCAGGCTACCTTTTCTTATCTCATTTTCAAGCCTTTTTTCATAGAAAAAATATAGAAGCCTCTTCAAGGGCATGTGAGAGTATAGCTTAAAATAAGGGAAAAATTAATATAAATTTTAATAAACAGACCGCACAGGGAAGGATAGAGGCCCCAGATAACAGGCTAAAGGACATAGTATTTAATACCCTGGAATCCATCGAAAATCCACTAATTTAATGCAGGTTGTTTTGGTTTTGAAACCAGTGCCTTGATGGCATCCTTAAGACCATCAATAGTTAATTCAAACATGGGAAAGATCTTTGAGATTGTATCCACTGTGTAGTGGCCCCAGAAATTTTTGTGTGTGGGATTTAGCCATACAGAGTGGGGAAAATGCTGTTTTATTCGCATAAGCCATTCAATACCCGGTTTATCATTGGAATAAAAATAATCTATACAGCCGTTTACATCAAAGAGTTCTGAGTACGCCATCCTTGCATCCCCTACAAGGACCACCTTGTATCCCTTATGAAAATTAGAAAAGAGCTTTTCTGTGGGCACCCTCTTATAGTTTGCCATATCCTCATATACATCCTGATATATACAATTATGAAAGAAATAATATTTGAATTCCTTAAAATGTTCCATCTGTGATGCAGCAGAAAAGAGCCTCTCGCAGAGTTCTGTATAGGGCTGCATAGAGCCACCTGTATCCATAAGAAGTATCAAACGGGTAGTATTCTCCCTTGACCTGCTGAAGACAAGCTCTATCTCCCCACCCTCTTTAGCTGTTTTATCTATGGTCTCGTCTATATCTAGTTCTTCCTGGGCACCTTCACGCTTTAGCTCCCTTAATCTTTTTAGTGCCATTTTTGTCTGACGGATATCAAGGATCAGGTCATTTCTGTAGTTTCTGAATCTCCTCTCCCCTGCCACCTTTGCCGCAGACTGCATCCATGATTCACCGCCAACCCTGATCCCTCCAGGGTGATAGCCATATGCGCCAAAAGGTGATGTCCCGCCCGTGCCTATCCACTTGCCGCCACCATCATGCCTCTCCTTCTGTTCCTTGAGCCTCTCCCTGAATTGCCTCATGAGCTCTTCCATATCATGCTCTTTTTTGAATTCCTCGAGCTTTTTCTGGAACTCTGCAAGCTCCTCAGGGGTGAGTTTAGGCAGCCTGTGGAGGGGATTCTCAAGCCATTCCATAACCTTATCGAGCTCCAGGGTGCTTGTCTCTATCCCGCCGAAAAACTCCTGAAAGGCAAGGTCATACATATCATAGTATGCCTCGCTTTTTACAAGAAAAGACCTTCCTATATAGTAGAGGTGATTGAGACTTGACTGAAAATAGCCTTTATATAATGCCTCAATAAAGGTAAGCCACTCTGTGATGGTTACTGGGACACCCTTTTTTTTAAGAACAAAGAAAAAATCTGTGAACATATCAACCCCGTTCTACTTTTTACTGCCTTATTAGAGGCTAAAACCTCTTTTTAAAACCAAATCCACCCTGGGCATTGGAAAACCTTACAAACCTTCCTGTATCCTGTTCGTTCTTAAGAAGCGTGCCAAGAAATGGTATCTCTGATGATATCTTATCAGGGCCTATACCACCCAACATCAGTGCCTTTATCCAGTCGAGAAGTTCACTGGTGGATGGTTTCTTTCTTAATCCATCCACCTCCCTTATCCAGTAAAACCGCTTAAGGGACTCCCTTAAGAGTTTATTTTCTATATCAGGATAGTGGACCCGCACAATCCTCTCCATCATCTCCTCATCGGGGAATTCTATATAGTAGAAGATACATCTTCGTAAAAATGCATCGGGGAGCTCTTTTTCTGAGTTACTTGTGATAACCACAATGGGTCTGTGTTTTGCAACCACCTCCTCATCGAGCTCAGGTATATGAAAGGACATCTCATCAAGCTCATTTAAGAGGTCATTGGGGAACTCCACATCTGCCTTATCTATCTCATCAATGAGAAGCACCACCTGCTCATCTGCCTTGAATGCCTGTCCAAGCTTTCCCAGTTTTATATACTGTCTTATATCTGATATGTCCTTATCCTTGAATCTTGCATCGTTTAACCTCTGGACCGTATCATAGACATATAGACCGTCTTTTGCCTTTGTTGTGGATTTTATATTCCAGATGATGAGTTTTTTATTCAGTGCCTCGGCAATACTGTGGGCAAGGAGTGTCTTTCCTGTCCCGGGCTCGCCTTTTATGACAAGGGGTTTCCCGAGGGCAATCGCCACATTTACTATCTCCATAAGGGGTTTAGATGCTATATAATAATCGCTTCCCTTATAGCCTTTATTTGTATCTGTCATCTTTTCCTCCATATGCGTTAAGTGAAAAATATCACTTATATTATAAGGTCTTGCTGAT
>JAGPMK010000081.1 GCA_018052995.1 Syntrophorhabdales bacterium
AGACCCCTTATAATGGGGATTTTGAATGTAACGCCTGACTCCTTTTTTGATGGTGGCAGGTATCTGAAAAAAGATGAGGCATTGCAGCATGCCCTCAGGATGGTTGAAGATGGTGCAGATATTATTGATGTGGGCGGGGAATCCACAAGACCATTTTCAGAGCCTGTTGATGTCTATGAGGAGCTTAAAAGGGTTGTTCCTGTTATAGAGGCTATTAGGTCAAGGTCTAATATTGTAATATCCATAGATACCTACAGATCAGAGGTGGCAGAGAAGGCCTGCAATGCCGGGGCTGAGATCGTGAATGACATAAGCGGTCTTGGCTTTGATGATAAAATGGCAGAGACAATAGCCAGGCTTGGCGCCTACGCTGTAATAATGCACATAAAGGGAACGCCCCGAAACATGCAGAAAAATCCTTATTATGATGATGTAATATCTGAGATAAAGAGCTATTTCTCAGAAAGAACAGAATTTGCTAGGTCAAGGGGTATGGATGATAAAAAAATAATACTCGACCCAGGGATAGGGTTTGGCAAGAGGGTAGAGGATAATCTAAGGATTATAAAAGAGCTCCGGGTATTTAAGGAATTGGGGATGCCCCTCCTTATAGGTACCTCAATGAAATCCTTTATAGGAACAGTCACAGACTGTGAGCTCAATGAAAGGATTGATGGGACACTGGCAAGCATAGCAATATCTCTGTGGAATGGTGCAGATATAATAAGGGTCCATGATGTAAAAAAGGCGTCAAGGGTATTAAGACTTGTGGATGCGGTGATGAGGTCATGATAGACACTCTCAGGTGGCAGGATATCCTCGATATATTAGTGGTATCATTCATCATATACAGGATTCTTATATTCATTAAGGGAACAAGGGCAATGCAGCTTATCGTTGGCCTCATCATGGTCCTGTTTGTATTCTATCTGTCAAAAAAACTTGAACTCTTTACCCTTAATTGGATACTTGGCAATTTTGTGGGTTCACTCATAATCATAGTGGTGGTTATATTTCAGGATGATATCAGGAGGATGCTCCTTGCCCTGGGTAGGAGTCCTTTCTTAAGAAGGATTACATATCTTGAAGAGACTATGTTTTATGACAACCTTGTAAATGCATGTGTTATCATGAGCACCAGAAAGATAGGGGCGCTTATTGTAATAGAAAGGGATGTAGGGCTGGAGGAGTTCATGGAGATAGGGATAAGGCTCGACGCTGAGGTAAATACAGAGCTTCTGCTGAGCATATTTCATACTGGCTCGCCACTTCATGATGGCGCTACAATAATCAGAGAAGGCAGAATCAGGGCAGCAGGCTGTATCCTTCCCCTCACCCAGAGAGAGGATATTGATAAGGCATTTGGGACACGACACAGGGCAGCTATAGGCATATCAGAGATTACAGATGCAGTAGCTATTGTAGTATCAGAGGAAAGAGGTCATATATCCTATGCCTACAAAGGAGAGCTATATACAAGGCTAAACGGTGAATCACTGAAAACTTCATTAAAAGAGTTATTGAGGACGAGGAAGTGAATATTCTTACTAAATATCTTCTAAAAGATATAAGGCTAAAACTATTAGCCCTTATCCTTGCCATCCTGTTCTGGTTTGCCGTATCCTATACAGGGGATACAAAGATGACCGTGTCTATCCCTGTAACCTTTGAAAATGTCGCAAAACAATACATAGTTAAAAACATTGAGCCTGATCATGTATTATTGTCCATAAGCGGGCCTGTCTCAGTTATGAAAGGCATGAGATTGAGGGATATAAAGATAATATTGAATCTTGGTAGCATAAAAGAAGGCAGGTATGTGCTAAATATCTCACGGGATAACATTAACCTTCCCCATGGCATAAAGGTAGAGACAATAAAACCAGATTACATCAATGTAGATGTGGATGGGGTTATTGAAAAAAGGATGAAGCCCATTGTAAAACTTGATAAAAAGTGGGTAGAGATCTACAGGATCAAATCATGGTCTCCCCAGTATGTATTAGTAGAGGGCTCAAAGGAGTCTCTTCGTAATAGAGAAACTATAGAGACGCAAATTATTGACAGCAATTTTTTACATGAAGTGGAAGAGATTGACGTAGGATTTGACACAAAAGGGATGATTGTAAGGAGGATAAGACCGGACACAATAAGGGTTATTCTAAAGAGGATGTAATCTTAACAACAAGGGAGGGATAATATGCCAGAATTAATGGTGAATATCGATCATGTGGCAACAATAAGGGAGGCGAGGGGAACTTACTTTCCGGACCCGGTGTATGCAGCAGGGATTGCAGAGATGGCAGGTGCATCTGGGATAATAATTCATCTTCGGGAGGATAGACGACACATAAAAGATAGGGACTTAAGGATATTAAGGGAGGTAGTGAGGAGAAAACTCAATCTTGAGATGGCTGCCACAGATGAGATGGTAGGGATTGCAAGGGATGTCATGCCAGATATGATAACCCTTGTCCCTGAAAAGAGGGAAGAGCTTACCACAGAGGGGGGGCTTGATGTGGTCTCCCTCTCTGAAAGACTAAAAAAGGTGGTTGAGAGGGTAAGAGAAAAGGGGATAAAGGTGAGTATGTTTATAGACCCTGAGGAGAGACAGGTTCTGGCTGCAAACAAGCTGGGTGCAGATATGATAGAGATCCATACTGGCAGGTACAGCGATACCATCTATGATAGAGAGAGGGATGAAGAGTTTAAAAAGGTGATGGAGGCAGCAAAAAAAGGAAAGGAACTTGGGCTTGGGGTCAATGCAGGGCACGGTCTTCATTATCATAACGTAAAGGCAATAGCCTCAATCCCTGAGATAGATGAACTGAGCATAGGGCACTCTATCATTGCCCGGGCGGTATTTGTGGGGCTTGATAGGGCAATAAGGGATATGCTTGAACTTATGAAGTAAGACCCTGTATATGCCCAAAGGCACTTGCCGGCAAGGTCTTTTTTGCTGACAAAGGTTCTATACATTTGAAATAATGTGGCATGCATACCATCGTGTATAAAATCCTCCTTTGCCTCGTCTTTTATTTTATCCCTATGCCCCTTTATGCAGGCGCATTTCTCATTTACAGCCAAGATGCAAAGGCAGGTGGTATGGGGACGGCGGTTAGCGCCTCTATAGATAATGCCTCAGCTGTTTTTTATAACCCATCCCTCCTTCCTTA
>JAGPMK010000082.1 GCA_018052995.1 Syntrophorhabdales bacterium
CCTTACCATTTCATCATCTTCAGCTAGAAATATGGTCTCTTTTCCCCCTATTATTTCTGTTTTTTCTCTTTTGCTGGATGGCTTTATGCCCTCTTCTGCAAGGGGGATGTAAATCCTGAAGGTTGTTCCATGTCCCGGTTGACTTTCTAAATCTATATAGCCTTTATGCTGTTTAATTATCCCATAGACTATGGACAGCCCAAGTCCTGTCCCTTTATCAATCTCTTTTGTTGTAAAAAACGGTTCAAAGATCTTATTTTTTAATTCTTCAGGAATACCGGTTCCTGTATCCGATATAGTAATAAGGGCATAATGGCCTGGCTTTCCATATCTGTAAACATCTACAAATTTTTCATCAAGATATGTAGTGGCTGTCTGGATTTTCAATCTACCCCCTTGAGGCATGGCATCCCTTGCATTTGCCACAAGGTTTATGAGGACCTGCCCAATCTGAACAGCGTCAGCCATGACATTAATTTTACTGTCTGAAAGGGAGAACTCAAGTTCTATATCCTCTCTTGTGAGTCTTTTCAGCAATTCCTTGCTATGCTCTATAATATTATTCAGGTCTATTACTTCTAGATTTGTCTCCTGTTTCCTTGCAAAAGAAAGCAGTTTTTTGATAAGCCTTGATGCCTTTTCAGAGGCAGTCATTATTAGGTTTATATATGCTCTAAGCCTTTCTTTCTCCTCTATTCTCATCATAGCAAGCCTTGCAAAACCCATGACTGCTGTTAGTATATTGTTAAAATCATGGGCCACACCACCTACAAAAGAACCCAACGCCTCCATTTTCTGGGAGTGGAGAAGCTGAGACTGGAGTTGTTTTAACTCTGTGATGTCCTCATAAGTCATCAGATAACTTCCTGTTGGTAGTAGGACAAGTATGAAGTTTATAAACTTTTGTGTATTATCCTTACACGTTACTGTAAATGTCCATTGCCTCCCTTCTTTCATCGATGGATTCTGTTTGAATTTTTCCACATCATTGAACCATGTGGCAATTACCCTCCGCCTGTAATCTGGGTCAGGATATACCTTTCTGCACCATGTCCTTCCATCAGGCGTATCATTCATGTCATAACCGAACATCTCTTTAAATTTTGTATTTATATATGTAAACCTTCCATTGCTTTCAATAAGTGCAAGCCCAAAGGGGGCATTCTCTGCAAGAAGGAAAAACCTCTGTCTCTCCTCCTCCAGATGTCTTTCAGCCTTTTTACGCTCTGTTATATCTATCCCCACGCCAAAGAAATATTCAATTTTATCATCTCTATCAACTATGGGCATGCTGTGCCACTGAACAAGCCTTTTTGTGCCATCCTTTCCTATTATATGGTTTTCGTTTACAGTCCGTTCCCTGTTTTTTATAATTTTATTAAAGACCCTTGAGAGAGACTCCCTTTCCTCTGCAGGGAAAAAACTGGTAAGGCAGTCTCTGCCTATAACCTCCCTCTCTGTATAACCAAGGGCCTTTAATAATGACCTGTTCATAAAGAGGACCCTGCCTTCAGGGGAAATGGCAATATAGAAAGCCGGAGAATTCTGTATTAGGACTCTATTAAAACCTATCTCCTCTTTTAGTTTAGTCTCTGCCTTCTTTCTTTTGGTTATATCTACTACAAAACCTTCATAATAGAGGGGACTGCCAGAAGAACCCTTGATTGCCCTACCATTGAGAGAGACCCAAATAATAGAACCATCCTTCCTATAAAGCTGGGTTTCAAAATCTCTTACATAACCGTCCCTTTCCATGGAGACTTTAAATCTCTTTCTATCTTCAATAATTGCATAAACCTGTCTTTCAATATCTACAATAGAACATATCATGTCCTCAGGGCTGTCATACCCCAGCATATAAGCCATCGCAGGGTTTGCACTGATGTATCTTCCATCAGGGGTGCTTTGATACATACCTTCAATGGCGTTTTCATATATATTTATATATTTTTCCTCGCTTTTTCTTAATGCCTCTTCAGTCTCCTTTTTCTCTGTAATATCTCTTATTGTCTCTACCGCACCAATAATATTGCCTTTTTCATCCCTGATAGGTGCCGCCATGACCATTACATATCCACCTTTTTCTCTATTAATAGAGGGTATAAATGTCTTACCATATAAGACACTGTCTTTTCTGGTAACATCCTTGAAAAATCTCTCTGTCTTCTGACTATCATCGAAGATTATTTCTACAAAAAGAGGTCTTTTCTCACCATAGACCAGATTAGAGTATTCTCTACAGTCTTTTCCAAGGATCTCTTCTCTTTTAACACCCAAAATTTTCTCTATTGACCTATTGCATGCAATCACCCTTCTTGTTGTATCTATGGCGAAGGTAGGCTCTAGGATAAAATCAATTATATTAATAAGTATCTCTCTATCCAAGATATCCTGCTTTAAAGATTTGGTATGTGAAATATATCACTATTTCATGGGAGTTTCAACATAATGGCTGTTTCAGCAACAATTCCCCGTAAAGCATAAAAAGGATATGGGGAGGACTCCTTAGTAAGGTCTTTGCCCTGTCTTTTCCCTCAAATGTCTTGTAACTATTTGATATGTATAGTATAATAGCAAATATTTAATCCAGGGAGACCTATCCATGTCAGATAAATTCACTGGTTATGGTTTTGCAGATTACTTTATGGAACAAAAAAACACGTAAAGATCTTCCTCGATAAAATAGATAAACTCATAGATTGGAAACCAATAAAAAGGATCCTTGACCAAAAATATAAAAGGCTATCAATCGCTGATGGAAGTCCTGCCTATCCTACATTACCCATGTTCAGGCTTTTACTCCTCCAGCGGTGGTATAACTTAAGTGATCCTAAGATGGAAGAGGCATTAAATATGGATACATATAACACATAATCAGGCTTACTACCTATGATACAAAGGGTATAAAATGAAAATGCTCATGGAGGAGAAAATACATAAAGTTGGGATTATGCAAAGGCCTTAGATTCGGAGACTAATCTCTAAATTGTTTTTTACTGCTATTTTTCTCTGGGCCCGTAAAAATGGGGATGTTTTTGTAATAACCCTAATAATTTCAATAAGTTACATGGGGTGGGTGAAGGGTCTCGAACC
>JAGPMK010000083.1 GCA_018052995.1 Syntrophorhabdales bacterium
CTCTCTTCATCTCACAGCTTAAACTCAAAAAAAACCTACCTGAATCATAATAAATTTGATATAATCGACCTCAGGAGGTATTTTTGAGGATACATAGTTTTCAGATAAGTAATATTGTTGACGACATAAATGAACCTTTGGTATTAGCTATCATTAAACCATGGATAGATGTAAACAATGCGGGGAGTATGGTTTTTAATGAATTAGGAAGGCAGTTTAAGACCATAGAGCTCGGAAGGCTTTCAAGGCCAGGCTATTTTTATGATTTTACAAGATACAGGCCTGTTATACATATTAATGAAGAGGGCATAAAAGACCTAAAAATTCCCAACACAACTGCTCATTTTGTAAAAAGAGAAGGCTATGATGACCTTGTTCTTCTCCGCCTCTTAGAACCCCACAGCAATGCAGAATTTTTTATAGAATCTATTCTAAAATTGCTAAAAAAGATTAAGGCAAAAAGATATATCCTGTTAGGGAGTATGTATGATACGGTTCCCCATACTAGGCCATTACTCATTAATGGATATGGTATGGGATACAATGCCATGATGGAGGCTAATAAGGTAAACGTACTACCAATTATATACCAGGGTCCATCGTCAATGATAAATCTTATCACAAAGTTGGCAGCGGAATCAGGCATTGATGCATCTGTCTTTATAGTTTCCATCCCTCAATATGTTGTGATGGAGGAAGACTACGTTGCAAAGGTAAGGCTAATGGAGATATTGAATATGCTTTATGGTATACCTATAAACAACAATGATATAGATAATGCCCAGGAACAGCTGAATATTATAAACGAGAGGATTAAGGGCTCGCCTGAGATTAAGGTGTTTTTGCCCCAGCTTGAAGATATATATGACAAAAGGGTCATAGCAATCGACAAAAACCGTGCAAACCATTTTTTACCTGATATGGATGAACTCTTTTGGAAAACAATTGGAAAGGATATAGGCAGGGCATAGTATAGTTTTCTATAATACTTTTTTTAATGAATCAAGTAACCTGTCTACATTATTTTTCCTTGCTGTATGTCCCATCAACCCTATACGCCATATCTTATTAGAGAGAGGGCCAAGCCCCCCGCCGATCTCTATCTTATGTTCATTCCTAAGTCGTTGCCTTATAGATAATTCGTCTATCCCCTCAGGGATGCATACTGCATTAAGCATGGGGAGACGCCAGGGCTCTTCCACGAGCATCTTAAGCCCTAATCTCTCAAGCCCCTCTACCAGAACTTCATGGGCCTCTATATGCCTTCTAAAAACATTTTCAGCACCTTCCTCAAGGATAAGTAAAAGTGCCTGATAGAGGCCATAAAGCATATTAACAGGGGCTGTGTGATGGTATACCCTGTTCTGTCCCCAATAGTTAGCAATCATGGTAAGATCAAGATACCAATTAGGGACCCTTGTTTTTCTTGCGTTCAATCTTTCCATTGCTTTTTCAGAGAAAGAAAGGGGTGCAAGCCCAGGTGGGCAGGAGAGGCACTTCTGTGTCCCACTGTATAGCACATCAATATTCCAATCATCCATCCTAACCTCTATGCCTCCAAGGCCTGTCACTGTGTCTACAAGATAGATTGTCTCCTTTCCCTTTAAGATGCTCCCTATCTCTTCTATAGGGTTTCTCACACCCGTTGATGTCTCAGCATGGATTACAGCTACTATTTTATATGAATCACTTTTTATCTTTTTCTGCACCTCATCGGTTATAACAGGCGTTCCCCAGGGAAATTCAAGGGCATCAACCCTTGCGCCAAGTCTTGTGGCTACATCCTGCATTCTCATGCCAAAGACACCGTTTATAAGGATCAATACCCTATCGCCAGGCTCTATAAGATTAACAAATGCCGCCTCCATGCCAGCAGAACCTGTCCCAGAGATGGGAATGGTGAGATTATTTCTTGTGTTCATAATTATTCTGAGCATCTCTTTTAATTCTTCCATAATCTTGAGAAAATAAGGATCAAGGTGGCCAAGAGTTTTTCTGCTCAGCGCTGAATATACCTCTGGAGGCACGCATGAAGGCCCGGGCCCCATAAGCAGGACCTCTTCTATACCATCAAGGAGATTTTTCATCTTTTACCTCGAAATAATTTAGTCAATATTCTTAAATCACAATTAGAACCAAATTTTCAATATTTTTGTTTTATCCTACACTGAGATAGATGTTGCCTTGTTGCGTTAATAGCGTCAATAGATTTTATTGGGCTCATTACAATACCGTGGGATTATGAGAAGGCTTATTATAGTGACAAATAAGTGTTGTTTTGTGTTATCATTATCTAACAAAAAATAATAAGAGGGAAATAGTATGGCTTTACATATAGAAAGATATGGCAAAGGCAAAAAAATCATCTTTGTTCACGGTTCAGGATTGAGCACCCCCATATGGTATAGACTACGGGATTACCTTGCCCCTTTTATAGAGGTAGTGCTCATAGACCTACCTGGACACGGAAGGTCTCCAGGTAACGGTTACGACTCTATTGAGGGTTACAGGGATGCAATTTTTAATACCATAAAGGGTTCAGACCTTGAAGGTTGTTATATGGCGGGACACTCATTAGGTGGTGCAATTGCTATGTCCTTTGCAATTGCATATCCAGAGATGATAAAAGGGCTTATCCTTTTAGGGACAGGCGCCAGACTTAAGGTTTTACCTCAGATTCTCGAAGGGATTTTAAGCAATAAGGAAGAAACATTAAAACAGATTATAAAATTTGCTTTTTCGGATAAAACAGATGAGGGTCTGGTGGAAATCCACTACCATGAGACCTCAAAGTGCCCTGAAGAGATTGTTTACAGGGATTTTTATGCCTGTGACCGTTTCAATATTATGGACCGGCTTGATGTAATCTCTTCTCCAACGCTTATTTTATGTGGCAGAGATGACAAACTGACCCCACCTAAATACGCTGAATATCTGAATTCTCGTATAAAAAACTCTGAGCTTATCATCATAGAAGATGCTGGACACATGCTCATGCTTGAAAAGCCAGAAGAGGTAGGCATTGCCATAAAGGGATTTGTAGAAAAACAGCCTGGATAAAATAGCACGCCTT
>JAGPMK010000051.1 GCA_018052995.1 Syntrophorhabdales bacterium
ATTGACATCCAAAAAGTAAAAATAAATGCTGTTGAAGGTGTCCAGTTTTGAAGTTTAAAGTGTCCACTTTTCAAGTTTAGGTAACAGATATGGTCAAATTTATTGACAATCGATACCTTCATTATATATTATCTAAAACTAAAGATTTAGATAATAGATGAGTTATGCCAAAGATGTAGGCAGGAAAAGACGTGTGAAATAATTAATGAAGAAAAAAGGCGCCATCGTAGGGATCATTATCATTGCATTGATTATTGTTGCATACGGGTATTTTTCAAAGAAGAGGCCTGCGCCATCTGTGCAAACGGGTGTCTCTGTCTTAATAGGAAAGGCCGAACAGAAGGCCATGCCTGTAATAATAGAATCCATCGGGACTGTTGAGGCATACAACAGCATTACAGTCTATTCAAGGGTCATGGGTCAGCTTTTAAAAATCCATTTCAAGGAAGGACAGGATGTAAAGAAAGGCGAATTGATTTTTACGATTGACCCTGCCCCCTATAAGGAGAAACTGAATAATGCCGAGGCAAGGCTTTCTCAGGATCTTGTTCAGCTTCAGTTTAACAAATCAGAGACAGAACGTTACGGTGCTCTTCTGGAAATGGGTGGCGTATCGAAGTCGGAATATGAGAATAAACAGACACTTGCAGCAAGCTATGAGGCCATTATCAAGGGTGACAGAGCCAATGTGGAGAATGCAAGGCTTCAACTCGATTACTGTTATATACGTGCTGCACTTGATGGAAGGACAGGCACATATGGTGTCCATGAAGGAACCATGGTCAGGGAAAATGAAACAAAGCTTGCCGTGATAAATCAGATTACCCCTGTATATGTAAAATTTTCTGTTCCGGAAAAATATCTTTTTGAAATTAGAAAATACATGGTTAAGGAACAACTCAAGGTAAAGGCAAATATTCCTGGTAGTAAGGAGAACATACAGGAGGGGGTACTCACATTTATTGATAATGCTGTGGATTCATCAACTGGAATGATTCTGCTTAAGGCGACATTTCCAAACAAGGATAAAGCACTCTGGCCAGGGCAATTTGTTAATGTTTCCCTTCAGCTTGCAGTGGAACCGGAAGCAATTGTGGTACCGGCGAAGGCTGTTGAGATAGGTCAAAAAGGCGCATACATATTTGTTGTAAAGCCGGACAAGAAGGTGGAATATAGAATTGTTACAGTTGATAGAACTATAGGCGATGAAACAGTTGTTTCGAAAGGAGTGAAACCGGGGGAAACAGTGGTTACCGATGGTCAGTTGAAACTAAAAGATGGTTTTCCGGTTGAGATAAGAGAATCCCTGCTGCCAGCAAACAAAAATGTACAGGAAAAGCTGTCAGCACAGGCCAATACAAAAAAACAATCCCTGTAGATAATAAAAAGTGAATCTTTCAGAGATATGGATAAAAAGACCCGTAATGACCATCCTGGTCATGTTTGGTATCCTTTTCTTTGGGATTATAAGCTACAGGTCATTACCCATAAACAATTTACCGTCAGTTGATTTTCCAACCATTCAGGTTGCTGCATCTCTTCCTGGTGCAAGCCCTGAAACTATGGCATCCACCATAGCCAAACCCCTTGAGAAACAATTTGCAAGTATCGCAGGCCTTGAGTCAATGTCATCTGTGAGTTATAGGGGATATACTAATATAATCCTGCAATTTTCTCTTGAGAGAAACATTGATAACTGCGCCCAAGACGTGAGCGCAAAGATAAATGCGGCTCAAGGCGAACTTCCAAGCAATATGCCAAGTCCCCCGGTATACGATAAGGTGAACCCTTCTGATCAGCCGGTTATTTATATTGCCCTTGCCTGTGATACAATGCCTCTTATACAGTTGAATGACTATGCTGAAAACATCCTTGCTCAGAATTTTTCCACAGTGAATGGGGTTGCCCAGGTAATCGTATACGGACAGAGATTTGCAGTACGCGTCCAGGTAAACCCGAAATTACTGGCAAATAGAGGTATTGGAATAAATGATGTGGAAGACGCCGTAAAGAATGCAAACGTTAATCTTCCCGGGGGTACTCTGGACGGTAATTTTCAGGCCTTTACAATAGATTCCAACGGTCAGTTGATGGTTGCAGAGCAATACCGTTCAGCAATTGTTACATATCAGAACGGGAATCCGGTAAGGATAAAGGATATCGGTAATGCCATAGATGGTGTTGAAAAAGACAAACAGATGGCTGCATGGTATATAACAAAGGACAAGACGAAAAGGTCTATAGTGCTTGCCATAAAGAAACAACCAGGCACGAATACAGTAAAGGTATCAGATGGTATAAAAGAGGTAATTCCAAGACTCAAGACCATGATACCCGATTCGATCGAGTGGTATCTCCTCTACGATGCATCAGAGTATATAGAGGATTCTATTCAGGATGTACAGTTTACACTTCTGCTTACCATATTTATTGTTCTAATTGTAATATTCGTTTTTCTCCGCTCTATCAGGTCCACAATAATACCGAATATTGCCATCCCCCTCTCGATTATCGCCACTTTTGCAGCAATGGAAATTTTGGGATACAGTATGAATAACCTTTCGCTCATGGCGCTCGTCCTTGCAGTGGGACTTGTGGTTGATGATGCAATCGTCATGCTCGAAAATATTATCCGTAGAATGGAGATGGGTGAGAGCCCAATGAAGGCATCTTTGAATGGTTCAAAGGAGATAGGGTTTACCATTCTTTCCATGACAGTATCCCTTGTTGTTGTCTTTATACCCATCCTTTTTATGCCAGGTATAATTGGTAGGCTTTTCCGTGAATTTGCTGTGAGTATTGCCATGGCAATATTACTTTCAGGCTTTATTTCCATTACGCTCACGCCCATGCTATGCAGTAGACTTTTAAAGACGCACTCTGAAAAGAAAGAGGGAAGGTTCTACAGAGTTACAGAGCGTATATTCGATAGGGGGCTGAATTATTATGGTAGAACACTTAGCCTTGTTTTGAGGCACCGCATGCTGACGCTCATATTTACCGTCTTTATACTTTTCCTGACAGTCATTCTCTTTATGATGATACCGAAGGGTTTTTTACCGGGTCAGGACCAGAATTTTGTTGTTACATACACACAGGCGGCTGACAGGATATCCTTCGATGACATGGTAAAACATCAGGAGGCAGCAAACGAAATAGTGAAGAAGGAACCTGATATGGTTGAATTTGTTTCCATTGCAGGGCTGGAGACATACAGCAGCGGCATTATGTTTGTTAGACTTAAAAACCTGTCAGAACGTAAAAGGTCTGTGGATGAGATTATTGCTGATATGAGACCCAAGTTAAATACCATTCCAGGACTATGGGCATTTCCACAAAATCCACCGCCAATCCAGATTGGAGCCAGTCATGCAATAGCAGAATATCAACTTAGTCTACAGGGTTCTGACCTTGATGAATTATATAGATATGCAGATTTAGTAGAAAGCAGGATGAAGATACTCCCCGGACTTGTAGATGTAAATACGGATGTTAAATTGAATAGTCCAAAGGCAATGATACATGTTGACAGGGATAAGGCCTCAGCGATGGGGCTTAGCCTCGGTCAGGTTCAGGATACATTTTATTCTGCCTTTGCCTCGAGAAAGATTTCAACCATATATGGTTCTTTGAATGACTACGAGGTAATCCTGGAGGTTCAGCCTGAGTTCAAAGAGGATCCCAATGCCCTTTCCTATCTTTATATCAAATCTAATGAGGGAAGGCTTGTGCCACTGCATACCGTTGCCAGCATAGAAAAGACAACAGGACCCACGACCGTCAACCATGTGGGGCAGCTTAACTCAGCAACCATTGCATTCAATCTAAAGCCAGGCTGCTCAATCGGGAGTGCTGTGGATGGGGTAAAGAAGATTGCAAAAGAGGTAAATCTTCCACAGAGCATAGCATATACCTTCCAGGGGTCGGCACAGGAGTTCCAGAGGTCATTTGCAAGCATGGGGTTTCTGCTTTTCATAACCATCCTTGTAATCTATATGGTTCTTGGTATCCTATATGAAAGTTTCATACATCCCATTACAATATTAACCGCCTTACCTCTTGCAGGGTTCGGAGCCCTTCTCACATTATTCCTCTTTGGGAAAGAGCTTGATATGTACGGTATGGTTGGCATGATTCTTCTTGTAGGCATAGTGAAGAAGAATGGTATCATGATGATAGATTTCGCTCTTGAAGCAGAGAGAACAGAGAATTTAGAGCCTGTAGAATCGATTCATAAGGCATGTATGACTCGTTTCCGTCCTATAATGATGACAACGATGGCAGCCCTTTTTGGTTCGATGCCCATTGCACTGGGTTTTGGTGCAGGTGGTGATGCACGTCAACCCATGGGTCTTGCTGTTGTCGGTGGACTTTTTTTCTCGCAACTCATGACATTGTATGTAACGCCTGTCTTCTATGTTTATTTCGATAGGCTCAGTAAATGGATTTTAAAAAAGAGAGACAAGGAGATGAGGCATGAAACCCACTGAAATAATAAAGGATGTATATATAATAGGCGATTCAGAGATGACCGACTCGAAAGACTGCTCCATATATCTTATAGACCTGGGCGAGCTTGTTATGATCGATACCGGTGCTGGCGATAGCGTAGAAAAGATTATAAAAAATATAGAAAAATTAGCCCTTCAACCTGATAGGCTGTCAACTATTATTCTTACCCACTGCCATATAGACCATGTCGGTGGTGCAGAGGCATTAAAGAGGAGGTTCAGCCCCAGGATTATAATGCACGAAAAGGATGCAGAGATAGTTGAAAGGGGAGACAGAAGAATGACAGCAGCATACTGGTATGGTGTGGATTTTAAACCCCTCCAGGTTGATGTGAGATTGAGTAAACAAGAAGAGATATTTGAGATTGGTGGCCATAAGATTGTCTGCCTCTATACACCAGGTCATACCCCTGGCTCCATAGCTGTCTATCTTGATATAAACGGGAAAAGGGTCTTATTTGGACAGGATATACATGGTCCCTTCCTGCCTGATTTTGGGGCAAATATGTCGGACTGGAAAAGATCTATGGAGACACTCCTTGCATTGAAGGCGGATATACTCTGCGAGGGACATTTTGGTATTTTTCGCACCAAAGACGCTGTTAATGATTATATTGAGCGTTATCTAGAAGAATACGGATAATATCTTAAGTTGCATGCCAAAACAATATCAATTATCCTCACATACCAATTTTATCTTTGTATTTACCGAGTTGTCTATTCTTACAATAATCTGTTGCTGAAGCACCTTGTCTCAAGCTCGCATCTATATTCTGCATATCTATACTACAGGCAGTTCCAGAAGGTGGGGTCTTTCTTCAGTAAGTAAATCTGAAGGTCCTCTATGTGTAATGCCATGAACCTTATCATTGATTTCTTTTTCAAATGTTTTTAGCTTTTGATATAAATCTTCAAATGACTCAAAGGCACTGTTGTTGATAAAATATAAAAAGTTTGATGTTTTATGTTGACAAAGATGTCTTATTAAAAATATAATTGTGAAAATAATAACAAATTACAAACCCTTTTGGAGGTAATATATGAGACCATATTTTGAAAAGATGCAGGACTGGGGAAAGCCAGTGAAGCCCAATTTAGCCAATGCTGAAGAGATTAAAAAAGTTGAAAAAGAGATCGAGGCCTTGATTGAGCAGAAAAAGAAGGCAGGACTACCACAGGAGACCCTAAACAAAAGAGGCGAATGGACTGTATATCAGAGGCTTGAATATATCCTCGACCCAGGGACATGGGCACCGCTTCACCTTCTCTATGACCCCATGGATGAGGAATCAGGGACAACAGGTGTTGTTGATGGTCTCGGCAGGATTAATGGAAGATGGTGTGTAATCATTGGTTTTGACAATAAGGTTTTGGCTGGCGCATGGATTGCTGGCCAGGCTGACAACATCCTCAGGGTAACAGATATGGCAAAGAGACTGCATTGTCCCCTCGTATGGCTTGTAAACTGCAGTGGCGTTAAACTTACTGAGCAGGAAAAGGTCTATGCAAATAGACGCGGCAATGGAACAACATTCTTCAGACACGCAGAATTGAATAAACTCGGTATCCCTGTCCTTGCAGCAATCTATGGCACCAACCCTGCAGGCGGTGGCTATCAGGGTATAAGCCCGACCCTTCTTCTTGCCCATAAAGATTGCAATATTGCAGTTGGTGGGGCAGGGATAGTCAGCGGTATGGCACCGAAGGGATATTTTGACGAGAGCATGGCAGAGATGATTATTGAGGCTACCAGAAAGTTCAAGGCAGTCCCTCCCGGAAGGGTTGAGATACACTATGACCATACAGGGTTTTTCAGGGAGGTTCACCCAACAGAAGAGAGTCTCCTTGATTCATTAAAGTCATGGGTAACAAGGCTTCCGGCATACGACCCTTCATTCTTCAGGGTAGCACAGCCAGCAGCACCAAAATTTCCAGCCGAGGATATTTACAGCATCGTGGCCTTTAACCAGAAGATGGTCTATGATGTGGAACAGTTTATGGCAAGACTTGTTGATAATAGCGAGCATATGGAATTCAGACCAGACTATGGTCCTGAGCTATACACAGGTCTTGTAAAGATAGATGGTTTCCTTATTGGTATAGTTGCCAATAGACAGGGCATGATGCCCAAGGGTTATCCAGAATACGCACCTTATCCTGGAATCGGTGGAAAGTTCTACAGACAGGGACTTATTAAGGTGAATGAGTTCGTTACTCTTTGCGGCAGAGACAGGGTTCCTATGGTCTGGATTCAGGATACATCAGGTATTGATGTTGGTGACTATGCAGAGAAGGCAGAGCTGCTTGGCCTTGGCCAGTCACTCATTTACTCCATAGAGCAGAGCGACCTCCCCATGATGGCAGTAGTACTTAGAAAAGGAACAGCAGCAGCCCATTACATCATGGCAGGCCCCCAGGCAAATAATAATAATGCCTTCACCCTCGGCACAGCCACCACAGAGATCTACGTTATGCACGGTGAGACAGCAGCAGTGGCAAGTTTTGCCAGAAGACTTGTTAAGGAAAAAGACGCAGGTAAACCCCTTGCCCCAGTTATAGAGGCAATGAACAGGATAGTAAAGGAATACTATGACAAATCAAGGCCAGCATACTGTGCAAAGATGGGTCTTGTGGACGAGGTTGTCAAGATGACAGATATCAGGAAATACCTTGTGGCATTTGCAAACTGCTGCTATCAGAATCCAAAATCCATTACACCACACCATCAGATGATCCTGCCAAGGGTTATAAAGGGTTAGAAAATAGATTTTTTTCAAACAGGGTGAGGATATAGCTCACCCTGTTTTTTTGGGATAGCAGTTAACCATATCATTGATTATGTTGACTAAGACCTTTGCAGGCGTTTGTAAAGATTTTATAGGGATTTATAAAGATGATAGATAGGCTTTCAGAGAGGCTAAGGGACATCAAGGAAAAGGGTAATTACAGGAAAATCAGATATATCAAGCCCTTATCTGCAACAAGGGTTGTTTATGAATCAAGGGAATGCCTCAACCTCTGCTCAAACAGCTATCTATCCCTACATGACCATCCAGAACTCATAAGCGCCTCTAAAGAGGCATCTGATCTCTATGGTGCAGGAACCTGTTCATCCAGGAGCGTGTCAGGCAGCATCGACCTGTATAAAACCCTAGAGGAAGAGATAGCAAGATATAAGTCTTATCCAAAAGGGGTCGTATTCTCCAATGGTTATCTTGCAAATATAGGCATCATATCAACCCTTACTGAAAGGGGTGATGTTATATTTAGCGATGAATTGAACCACTCCAGCCTTATACATAGCATGAGGCTTTCAAGGGCAAAGAAGGTTATTTACAGGCATAGGGATATAGACGACCTGGAGAATAAGATAAAAAAAGATAATACAAGGGGAAAGCGTTTTTTGGTAACTGAGACAATATTTAGTATGGATGGCGATGTAGCACCACTCAATGATCTGTATGGGCTTAAAAAAAGATACAATCTAAATATAATAGTGGACGACGCCCACGGCACAGGTGTATTTGGAGAAAAAGGCACAGGCATAGAGGAGGTCTTTGGATTGTCAGGGTCAATGGATGTCCACATGGCAACCTTTGGCAAGTCCCTTGGCTCCTATGGTGCCTTTGTCCTCTCAGGGGAGATGGTCATCGAATACCTCATAAACAGGGCTAAGACGTTTATGTATACCACAGCCCTACCGCCCTCTGTTATTGCCTCCTCTATAAAGGCACTGGAGATTGTGGAAAAAGATATTACCCTAAAGGAGAGGTTGTGGGAAAACATAGAATATTTCAGAAAGGGTTTAATGGATGCAGGCTTTAATCTAAAGGATAGCGTGGGTCCCATCATCCCAATTGTTGTAGGTGATGATAAAGATGCGGTAAGGATGCAGGAGGGACTTATTTCAAAGGGTATCTTTCTCCAGGCAATAAGGCCACCAACAGTTCCAGAGGGGACATCAAGATTGAGGCTTACAGTTGTGAGGGGTCTTACAAAGAAGGATATGGATTATGCTATCTCCTCCATAATAGAGGCAGGAAGAGATATTGGTCTATTGTAATTAATAACATTTGCAGGATATCTTAATTTGTTTTTTTAAGCGGATGGAGGTAATATGGACAACAAAAAGCAGCTCATAGAATGGGATAAGGCATACATCTGGCATCCATTTACACAGATGAGCGAGTATCTGGAATCAGAACCCCTTGTCATAGAAAGGGGAGAGGGGTTCTATCTGGTGGATGTGGAGGGTAACAGATATATAGATGGCGTGTCCTCTCTCTGGGTCCTGGTTCATGGCCATGGCAGACCTGAGCTTGTAGATGCCATAAAGATGCAGGCAGCAAGGCTCTGCCATTCTACACTCCTTGGACTTGCCAATACCCCCTCTATCCTTCTTTCAAAAGAGCTTATTCATATTGCCCCTCCAGGCATAAAAAAGGTTTTTTATTCAGACAATGGCTCAACATCAGTAGAGATAGCCCTTAAAATGGCATATCAATACTGGCAACACAGGGGTGAAAAAAGGCGTAAAAGATTTATAAACTTTTCCAATGGATATCATGGTGATACAATTGGCTCAGTAAGTGTGGGTGGTATAGACCTTTTTCACAGGGTATACAGGCCCCTCCTTTTTAAAACCTATAAGGCGCCTTCACCATACTGCTATAGATGTCCTCTGAAATTAGAGCGTGAATCGTGTGGTCTTTCATGTGTTCATGAGTTTGAGAGGATCGTCAAAAGATACAGGGATGAGGTATGTGCTGTTATAATTGAACCTGTTGTTCAGGGTGCTGCCGGCATGATTGTCCAGCCTCACGGTTTTTTAAATGCCATATGGAGAATAGCAAAAGAGAATGGGTTACTTTTTATTGCCGATGAGGTTGCTACTGGTTTCGGGAGAACAGGCTATATGTTTGCATGCGAAAAAGAGGGTGTAGCCCCTGATTTTTTGTGCCTTTCCAAGGCCATAACAGGCGGTTATCTCCCCCTTGCTGCCACCCTGACAACAGAGGAGGTCTTTAATGGCTTCCTGGGCAGGTTTGAGGATTTTAAGACCTTTTTCCATGGTCATACATATACAGGTAATCCGGTTGCCTGCAGTGTTGCCTTAAAAAACCTGGAATTGTATGAAGCAGAGAGGGTTATTGAAAAACTGCAGGCAAAGATAGCCTTAATGGCTAGGGAGCTGGAAAGATTCAGGGACCTGCCATCTGTGGGTGAGGTAAGACAACAGGGCTTTATGGTGGGCATTGAACTTGTAAGAGGCAAAAAAACAAAGCGGCCCTATCCTCCACGGGATATGATAGGTCACAAGGTAATCCTTGAGGCGCGCAGAAGGGGTGTTGTGATAAGACCCCTTGGCGATATCATTGTTTTGATGCCGCCCCTTGCAATAGACGAGGAGACGCTGAAAACACTTATAGATGTTACATACGAATCTATTAAGGCGGTTACCAAAAGACCATCCGCCTGACGATAATCTCTTTTATTTTTTCCAATATCAACAAGGAGATAGAGGGGTATATTTTTATTATTGACAATGATTTCAATATATCATATATGAAACAGCAAAGGCGGTGTAGCTCAGTTGGTCAGAGCATGCGGCTCATATCCGCAGTGTCCGGGGTTCAACTCCCTGCACCGCCATTTTTCATTTTCCTTTGAATTTTCAAAAAATAATATATGCAAGGTGAGAATATGGGAAGATACCAGGTAATAAGAAAAACTACCCTGCTGTTTTTACTGATTATATTTTTTTTGTTTGGCAGCGTTTGGACTGTTTTAGCAGTAGAAAAAAAGGTAAAGAGCCAGCCCAGGCCTGCACCACAGCAGACAGTTGCCAGCGCCACCAGTATAAACGACTCCAATCTTCAGGCTAATTTCAAAAAAGCAGAGGAATATCTAAAAAAGGGAGAATACCAGACAGCCCTTAACATATTTCTCAGGATATATGATTATACAAAATCTGTTATGACCACAATAGGTCTTCTACAGAAACAGTATGAAAAGATTACAAATGACCAGAATGTCCCCCTTAAAGATAGAGAGGATCTTTTGGTGAAGATGAGGAGGATGGACCAGCTGGTTGCAAGATACAAAAAGATAAAGGAGATATCATCCCTGAACATCGGCTATATCTATACAAAAAGAGGTGATACAGACAGGGCAAGGAGATATCTCATGGAGGTCCTTGAATCAACCCCCTTTGATATGAAGAAAGATTCCCCATGGATGAAGGCAAAGACACTTCTTTTGGAGACATATAATTTAGAGGGCGAATTTTAGCTTGAAGGATAGAGCCTCTATCATAACAGAAGCCTTATCATCATTGAGTATATCAGAGAGGGTAAACAAGATATTGATAGAAGACGTCCTGTCTCCTTGGGATGAGAGGGCATTCATTAAAAGAAAAAAGGATTATCTTGAGGTAAAGTTAAGGCTCTGGGATGATAGCCTTTATCTCTACGGTAGGGTATACAGATTATTTCTGTATATCTATGATGTCATGAGAGAGGACTTTCAATATAACCCATCAATGGCGCCTGACGAGGAAAAAGAGCCAAGACTTAAGGATAGGCATAATCAGATCTGGACCATCTATGTGGACAGCCGTTTGGAGAGAAGGGGTATTGAGAACTTTTTTGATCGTATCACAAGGCGAAATATCTTTGTAGATTCAGAAAAGGGGATGCCATGGGAGGATGCATTACTGATTTTTCAGGAGTTGTGGGATAAGGAATCCTATACATATCCTGAGATAACAGAGATTACTTATAACTTAGAGGAATATGTAGAAAAGATTGAGTCAACAAAAAAAAATAAGACAGAATGCCTGGTTAACAATCTTCTTAGACAAAAAGGCGTGATAAAGCAGGTGGAGAGGCTGCCATCTGCTGAATTAAGAAATATACTAAATGAGCTCCTTAGTTTCACTGCATATAAATGCAAGGACACCCATATAGGTTCAAGATATTACGGGATATATATGACCTATGAAAAAAGGCTTTATGCTGAGGTGATACCGACTGAGGATAATACAATATTTATAACAATATTTGACCCTTACTCCAATGAGCCTGCAACCCACATTATTGATGAAAAGACTGATATCAAGATTCATCAGGAGCTGATATACAGGGCATATAAAATGTTGGCACAACATTGATAGACGTATATGGGTTTTATATTTATAGCCACATGCCTGAATACATCTATAATGTCTTTTAATGAGTACTAGGATTGAGGTGCAGCAGATAGGCCTTGTTCTTATGTTGGCTTGCATGCCTTTAGTTTGTTAAAACAGGAGTCTAAAATGCAGATAAAGCCAGGTAATATAGTCAGAGGGCCCCAGTGGCCTGAACCAGTGGAGATAAAGCTTATAGAACATTTAGATACCTACATCCATATCATTGGCATGACTACTATAGGCAAGACCCACATCGACCAGGTCATCCCTATAGAAGAATGTGAGCAGACTTGAGCAAAGGATGGGCAGGATCCACCGCTATGGACAACAAAAGGAGGTGTATATCTCTAATCCTGAGGCAGCAGATACAAGGGAAGGGAAGGTCATGACCAGGCTATTCGAGAAGCTTGAGGAGATAAAAGAGGTCATGGGCAGCGATAAGGTGTTTGATGTCTTGGGAGAGGTACTTCAGACCAAAAGCCTCTCCCAGCTCCTCATGGAGGCTGCTGCGAACGCCCGCAATATTGATGATATCCTAAAGGATTTGGATATAAAGGTAGATGAGGAATATATTGCCAGGGTTAAGGAGAACCTGGGTGAGAGCCTTGCCACCCGATATATTGATTATACCCGCATCAAGGAGATGGCGAGTCAGGCAAGGGAACACAGGCTCATACCTGAATATACAGAAGGTTATTTTCAGAAGGCATTTCAGAAGGCAGGCGGCAGATTGCAGAGGAGGAAGGGGCCTTTTCTAACAGTAGAGTCTATCCCTTATGAAATCAGAAGGATTGCAGAGGAGGAGAACTTCAAAAAGGCACATGGTGAGCTCTTGAGGCGTTACCCTAAGATTACCTTTGATAAAGAGACAGCATTTAAGAACTCTGATGCAGAATTTGTCACCTTTGGGCACCCCCTCTTTGAGGCAACCATGACCTGGGTGGAAAATACATGTTCAGCATTGCTCACCCCTCGGTATGATTACGATGGAGAAGAATCGTTTATCTTCAGCGACCAGATGGATACGGAAGGATATCCAGGACAACATTGACTGGTTGGAGACGTGCCTCAAGAAGATCGATAAGGACTTAAGTTTGCTTAAAAAGAGTCCTCTCTGGCGGGAGAAGAATGCTATATTGAGGAGTGTTCCAGGAGTAGGGCCGGTACTTTCCATGACCTTGTTGGCGGATCTTCCTGAGTTGGGTACTTTGGATCGTAAGAGGAAGCGGTTCTGGTTGGTGTTGCTCCTTTAAACCGGGATAGTGGTTTATTCCGTGGGAGGCGCATGATCTGAGGTGGTCGTGCAGCCATCCGTTCGGCCTTATACATGGGTACCCTATCTGCCATACGTTTTAACCAGGTAATCAAGTTATTCTCTGAGCGGTTTCGTAAAGCAGGTAAAGTTATCATTACTGCATGCATGCATAAACTGTTGATTATTTTAAATGCCATGTTGAGAAATCATACTGTATGGAGCCCTAAGGTAGCATAAAAAATATCTTGACACCGAGCACAGTTGCTTATTCCACTAAAGCTACCGCCTTTTTTAGATTAAATGCTATTTAAGTTCAGCATAAGTTCCGCCTTTGCAAGCCCCTTGTATCTCATGCGTATAAAGTGGTAGGCACGCTTTAAGGTGGTTGCAGTCATAGAAAGGATAAATGAAGAACATGGACGATTACATCCAGCCGCTTAACTGAAGGTG
>JAGPMK010000052.1 GCA_018052995.1 Syntrophorhabdales bacterium
ATTGTAATAATATGCTTGACAAACTTCATTAGAAGAGGATGGCATCATGCACAGGACAGCAAGGAATAGACCTCTTACCCCCACCAACGTATTATCAACAGATTCATCAGTTCTTTAAGATATAAGGTAGAGCAAACCATAGGGACATTAAAGCGTACCTACCACTTTATACGGATGAGATATAAGGGGCTTGCAAAGGGGGATTATGACAGTAAGCTTTCGTAGAATAAGGGAAAAGGATATAAAAATGTCTATGAAGGGAAAAATCTAAGGGTTAGGGGTTTATGCAAGGGTTTTATTATAAAAAAATCAGTAAATTACAAACAGGAGCCTGGATGTGTTTCTGTTTTTGAGACCAATTTCTAAGATTTCAATTTTTCTATTGACAAAATTTTTATTCAAAATGTATTGTAGAATAAGGGGGTTAATCTGCAATATCAGTATCTTTCTATTATCAAATATTTAAATTAGGAGGGCAAAATGAAACGTATCTCCTTGTTAACAGCTTTTATTCTATTTTTTGTATGTGTTATTTTCACTGTGGCACAAGCTCAGGACACACTAAAATTAAGTATTCCTTTACCGCTTACTGGAACAAATGCAAAATTTGGGGAAATAGAGAAAAAGTCATATGAGATTGCCATGGAGGAAATAAATGCAAAGGGAGGGGTCAAGGGTAAAAAGATTGTTCTCGAGTTTGAGGATTCCCAGGGTAAGCCTGAGGTATCCCGAGCTATAGTTGAAAAACTTATTGATGTCAAGAAACAGCCTGTAATTTTCGGTGAGTATAGCTCATCGTGTTCTAAGGCTATAGCGGCAGTTGCTGAAGAGAGAAAGGTTCCATATATGGTAGTTACTGGTGCCACAGATGATATTACACAGCAGAGATATAAATATGTATTTCGCATGAACCCTACAAACGCATACTATGCAACTGGGTTTATGTCCTTTCTGAAAGAGGTTGTTAAACCAAAGACGATTGCAGTTCTCTATGAAAGTTCAGACTTCGGCACATCAGGCGCAGAGGATATGGTAAAACAGGCACAGAAAGCAGGGATAAAGGTTCTTGTAAAAGAGCAGTATGAAAAAGGTGCTGTTGATTTCAAGCCAATACTTTCTAAGGTTAAGGCAGCAAAACCAGATGTCATATACATGGTATCTTATGTTATGGACGCAGCACTTCTTATGCGGCAAATAAAAGAGTTGAGGATTGACGCGAATCTTTATGCCGGTGGCGCAGCTGGTTTCGCCATTCCAGAATTTATTCAAAACGCAAAAGAGGCCTCAGAATTTGTAATGACTGCAACACTGTGGAGTCCACAGGTAAAATATCCTGGCGCAAAGGAATTTGCAGAAAAATATAAAAGGCTTTATAAGGATTATCCCTCCTATCATGGAGCAGAGGCCTACTCAGCCCTATATATAATTGCAGATGTTTTAAATAGGGCAAAAACATGGACACCTGATGATATAAGGGTTGCAATGAAGGCAACCAATATGATGACTGCTTTTGGACCGATAAAGTTTGAAGACAAAGAAGGCTACACAAACCAAAATTTTATAGATACCCTTGTTATGCAGGTAATAAAAGGGAAGCACGAAACTATATGGCCTGAAAAATATGCAAGCGCAAAATATGTATATCCCATACCAAAATGGAGGGACAGAAGGTAATTTAGGGGGAATAAATGGCCCAGCTTGAACTATTTTTGCAGACCCTCATATCAGGGTTTCTACTTGGGGGTCTCTATGCCCTGATTGCCCTTGGGATGGCACTCATTATGGGTGTCATGAGGATTATAAATCTTGCACATGGCGATTTTATGATGATAGCCATGTATATTGCCTACTGGCTTTTCACGTTTTTTGGCATAGACCCCTACCTCTCTGTTTTTGTTGCTGCGCCTCTACTTTTCTTATTCGGACTTGGTATTCAAAAATACCTTTTAACCCCTGTGATGAAAGTAGAATCCATCCTTCCCCATAATCAGGTAATTCTCACTGTAGGTCTCGCTATGGTATTCTCGAACCTGGCAACGGTATTTTTTACAGGAAACTACCGCTCCACACCAGTAAGCTACGCATCAAGTGCCTGGTATCTGACCGATTATTGGAAAAATTCCCCTATAGAATTATCCCTTTCCATGCCATGGACATTATCCTTTATCATTGCTGTTATAATTACAATAGCCCTCTGGATATTCCTTACAAAGACCGATACAGGTAAATCCATCCGGGCAACATCACAGGATCTCGAGGCAGCACTCCTTATGGGCGTTAATGTAAACTGGGTCAGGATGGTTACCTTAGGGATAGGATTGGCACTTGTAGCATGCGCAGGTTGTCTTTTTATCCCCATTTATTATCTCTATCCTGCTTTGGGTAAACAGTTTACTAATGTGGGGTTCGTTATTACAGTTATTGGTGGCCTGGGTTCAACAGATGGGGCTATAATTGGCGGTTTAATCCTTGGGCTTTTTGAATCTCTGACTGCCACATATATCGGTATGGGCTGGGCACCTGCTGGAAGATTCGCCATCTTTGTAGCTGCGCTTGTGTTTCTCCCGGGTGGCGTGTCCTCTATTCTCAGGCGATGGAGATTAGGAAAATGAAAAAATTCCTACCCCTTATTATATTTGCTATCTTGTGTATAATCCCTTTAATAGGACTCAGCTCATATTTAATGCATATCCTTATCCTTGTCCTCATGTGGTCAGTTATTGGTATGGCATGGAATATCCTCGGCGGATATACAGGACAGGTTTCTTTTGGTCATGCAGCGTTCTTTGGATTTGGTGCATACACTGCTGGTCTCCTGTATCAACATTTAGGTATATCAGCCTGGTGGGGTCTTCCTATAAGTATTGTAATCCTGACAGCCCTCTCTCTTGTTATAGGGTATATCTGTTTACGACTAAGAGGGGCATATTTCGCCCTTGCTACACTCGCCTTAGGTGAGGTATGCAGGGTGGCAGCAGAAAATCTTGTTAATTTTACCCAGGGAAACATGGGTATAATGTTACGAGAAAGGACATGGGTTGATAAAACATGGTATTTTTATGTAATACTTCTCATTGCTGCAGCTACCTACCTGCTTATAAAGATAATAATGGAATCCAAACTTGGATATTACTTTGTTGCCATAAGAGAGGATCAGGATGCAGCCGAATCCCTTGGAATTGATACCACTTTTTATAAGACGATATCGCTTTGTTTAAGTGGTGTATCTACTGGCATTGCTGGTGCCTTCTATATGAATTATATGGGCTATATTGACCCTGCTACGGTATTTCCACTCTCTGAGGTCTCCATAGCTACAGTAATGGTTGTTATGGTCGGAGGGGCTGCTACATACTGGGGTCCTGTTATAGGTGCCCTGATAATGGTTTTCCTTGCCGAGGTTATTCGTTCTTTGCCCCATATAGGGGCTGCCCACCAAACGATATTCGGTGTTATCCTGATACTGATAATTATGTTCCTGCCTAATGGTATTGTTGGGGACTTTAACAAGCTATCAAAGATATTCCAAGGCAAGAAGAGGAAATCATAATGAGTATCATTGAGGTTAAAAATGTTTCAAGGTTCTTTGGTGGCCTTGCTGCCCTTACTGATGTCTCCTTTACGCTCAATAAAGGAGAGATACTTGGTCTTATAGGACCAAATGGTGCTGGTAAAACAACTATGTTTAATGTAATAAATGGGTTTTATCCACCCACAAAGGGTGAGGTGTATCTACGGGGGATAAAGGTTTCTAATCTCAGACCTCATGTATTATGCAAAATGGGTGTTGCAAGAACATTTCAGGTAGTCAAGCCCCTACAA
Organism: Syntrophorhabdales bacterium; assembly: GCA_018052995.1. Classification (GTDB taxonomy): domain Bacteria; phylum Desulfobacterota; class Syntrophorhabdia; order Syntrophorhabdales; family Syntrophorhabdaceae; genus DTOV01. The sequence goes on from JAGPMK010000052.1 coordinate 3,823, forward strand.
CGAATGTCTACGCTTGATAATGTAATTGTCTCTGCCTTTGTCAGAACAAAAAGTAGAACACATGCAGAGGAGGTAGCAGGAGAAGTCCTCAACTTCACAGGGCTATATGATGACAAAGATGTTATTTCAAAGGGCCTACCCCTTGGTAAAAGAAAAAGGCTTGAAATAGCCCGTGCCCTTGCCACTAAACCAGAGGTCATCTTGCTCGACGAATCCTTTGCTGGTCTTAATCCAACAGAAATTAATGAACAGATTGAGATTATCAAGAAGATAAGAACAGAAAGGGGAATAACTATATTGATTATTGAGCATCATATGAAGGTAATTATGTCTGTGTCCGACAGGATTGTGGTGTTAAATTATGGCAAAAAGATTGCGGAGGGAACGCCCTCTGAAATAGGCAAAAATCCTGTTGTTATAGAGGCGTATCTGGGAGAGGCTCATAATGCTTGAGATAAAAAATATAGATGTTTTTTATGGTGATGTTCAGGTTATCTGGGGCATTTCTTTTGAGGTAAAGAAGGGTGAGATTGTTGCCCTCATAGGTGCAAATGGTGCGGGTAAATCAACAACACTAAAGACAATTTCTGGGATATTAAGGCCAAGAAAAGGTGAAATATTATTTGAAGGTGTTGCCATCAACAAGATAGAGCCATACAAACTGATAGAGATGGGTATTGTCCACGTTCCTGAAGCGAGAAGACTTTTTGTAGAGATGACTGTTGAAGAAAACCTTGACATGGGTTCGTTGAAGGGTCAGGCGAGGATTGAGCGGGAGAAGACAAAAAGACTTGTCTATGACATATTTCCAAGATTATTCGAACGGAAAAAACAGCTTGCAGGAACCCTATCAGGTGGTGAACAACAGATGCTTGCTGTAGGAAGAGGGCTAATGAGTAAACCAAAACTACAGATGTTCGATGAACCATCTCTCGGTCTATCCCCAATACTTGTGCGGGATATATTCAGCGTTATAAAAAGAATCAAAGAGGAGGGGGTTACAATTCTTATTGTTGAACAGAATGTAAGGCAGACCCTTGCCTTAGCTGACAGGGCATATGTTCTTGAAAACGGCAGAATAGTTTTAACTGGAACCGGTGAATCATTACTGGGCAATGAACATGTAAAAACCGCCTATCTTGGAGTTTAGACAATAACTTGTTGCCTCGATTTATTCATCCTGGGTTTTATATAGAGTCAGTCTTTAAATACCAATCGAATTATACTAAAATTAGAGACACCCATGAAAAGTCTTCATTAAGCCCCTATCAGAACCTAAAGGATTTTCAAAAAGGTTCTCAATCGTTTATTGACTTCATTAATCATTTATGTTTAAGTAATAATCTTAAAAGTAAACTTGAGGTGAAAACATGAAGAGAACTTACCAGCCTCACAATAAAAGGAGGAAAAGAACGCACGGTTTTCTTGTGAGGACTAGAACTGCATCCGGAAGAGATATAATAAGGAGAAGACGCGCAAAGGGAAGAAAACAGCTAACGGTCTGATAATTATTTTAATCAAATGCAACTTAATACCCTTAAAAAGGAAGAGAGATTAAGAAAGGGTAATTTCAGAAAAAGAAGATGGTATAAATCATCAGAGACTGAACATTTTATACTTTTAACAGAGAAAACTGATCATACAATTAAAAGGATTGGGGTTATAGCAAGAAAAAGATTAGGCAGGGCAGTTATAAGGAATAGGATGAGAAGGATAGTAAAAGAGTTTTACAGGCTAAACAAAACACTATTTTTTGAAAACAGCGACCATCTTATAAGGATAAAAAAAATACCCCAAAATGCAGCATGGAGAGAAATAAAATCAGAATTACAGAACTTATTAGAAAACAAACAGAATTATTAAAAAAAATTATTTTTTTTCTTATAGACTTTTATAGTTTGTTTATATCTCCCCTTGTTCCTACAGGGTGTAGGTATAATCCTACCTGCTCTGCCTATATGAGAGAATCCATTGAAAAAAAAGGTGTGCTAAGGGGGTTACTGTTTGGCATTAAAAGGATACTAAGATGCAACCCCTTTTTTTCGGGTGGATATGACCCAGTTAAATAATAAGAGGTAAATAATGGAAAAAAAGACCTTAATTGTATTAATTCTGACAGTTGTAATAATCTTCTTCTTTCAGATGTACTTTACACCAAAAGAGCCTCAAAAAACACCTCCCCCTTCCAAGACAGAAACAATAAAAACTGAACAGGGACAGCAAAAGATTGAAAAACAAAGAATAGACCTTGCAATAGACAAAAAAAAGACCAAAAAAAGGCCTGTTGTTGAGGTTAAACCACCACGGGATATAATGATTGAAACCCCCCTGCTAAGCATAACCATGATGGATCTTGGCGGTGGGATAAAGAGTGTAAAACTCAAAAAATATAAAGAGACAATCAAGGATGATAAACCAAAAGAGATTATAGAAAACATAAAACCTTACATGTATATACCTAGAGTTGTAAAAACATCAGGCCATACCCTTATTGACGATGGCTTTAACCTCAGCTTTGATAAGGCAGGGCTCAACATCCATGATAAACCTGAGACAATAACCTTCACAGGAACAATGGCTGATGGCTCTAAGATCAAAAAATCCTATACCTTTTATCCAGATACCTACACATTTGATCTAAATATTGAGGTTGAGGGAGTCGAAACAGAAAAAACCCAGATAGATTTTGCTGTAATCACTGACACAAATAATTCACATTACATATTTAAGGGACCATTCCTTTTTAATGGAAAAAAGCTTGAACAGTTTGAAAAGCTTGAAAAAAATATAGAGGTAGGTAAAACCTATAAATATGCGGGACTAGATGATGGTTTTTTTGCATTCATATGGATACCCAAGGAAGAGACAGCACCTCCATTGACCATAATAAAATCAGAAAAAATACCAATATTAAGGATCTCACCAGAGAAGACAACAACATCTGCAACATTATTTTTTGGTCCAAAACAGACAGATATTCTCAAAAGCTTAAATATAAAGGCAGAGAAGATTATAGATTTTGGCTGGTTTGATGTGATTGCGAAACCTCTTGTGTGGGGTATGAACTATTCCAATAAGATAACCCATAATTATGGGATCGACATTATACTACTCACAATACTTATAAAGATTATCTTTTATCCTTTAAGTCTCAAGAGTTATAAATCAATGAAAGAGATGCAGAAGTTACAACCACAGATACAAAAACTAAGAGAAAAATATAAAAACGATAAACAAAAACTGAATCAGGAGATGATGGAGCTATATAAAAGAAGGAAGATAAATCCTATGGGTGGATGCCTCCCCATGATTATACAGATACCTGTCTTCTTCGCCCTATATAAGGCTCTATCAGGTGCTATAGAATTAAGGCATGCCCATTTTTTATGGTGGATAAATGACCTGTCAGCCCCAGAGGATCTCTTCTCCTTTACTGTATTAGGGTTTAATATACCTATAAGGCTCCTTCCACTTATAATGGGTATAACACAGGTGATACAACAAAAGATGACACCTACAAGCGCTGACCCTATGCAGGAAAAGATGATGCTGTTAATGCCCATTATTTTTACCTTTCTTTTCTGGGGGTTTCCATCAGGGCTTGTTTTATATTGGCTTGTAAATAATGTAATCTCTATCGGACAACAATACTATATTAATAAAAAAGTCTCGTGAGGGGGCAATATGGATTTCTTGGAATTTGAAGGCAAAACATATGAAGAGGCGATTAAAAAAGCCACAACAGGCCTCAACGCAGAGGAAAAAGATCTTGAAATAGAGGTTAAAGAGGTAGACACCAAAGGAATACTTGGTCTTCTCGGAAGCAAAAAGATAAGGATCCTGGCAAGGATTAAGGAAACTATGGATATTACCGCAAAGACAGCAAAGGACATCTCAAGGGCAATAGATGCTGATGATATTGATTCGCCTGAAGAATATGGAAAAAACTTTATAGAGAGTTTTGGAAGGCTCTTTGGCCTTACTATAAATGCAAAATCAACTCATGCCAATGGAAGGCTTGTTTTTTATCTTCAGTGTGATAATGGGGATATCCTTATTGGCAAAGATGGTGAGGTTCTTGAGGCACTCCAGTACATAATCAGGCTTGCTATTGCAAAACGCTACAAACAGGGCATGAGAATCCTTATAGATATTAATGGTTATAGGGAAAAACGAAAAAAAGCCTTAACGATTATGGCAAAACGCCTTGCAGCCAGGGTAAAGCGATTAGGAAGACCTATTAAAACGGATCCGCTAAATCCATATGAAAGAAGGGTTATACACACGCTTTTTAAACATAATAAAGACATTAAGACAAAAAGCGAGGGCGAAGGCCACATAAAAAAGGTTATTATCTCACTAAACAGGGGTGCCCATTTTAGTGGAAACCGACGTTGATACTATATGTGCCATATCAACACCTCATGGTGAAGGTGGCATTGGGATTATAAGGATAAGCGGCGGCAAGGCTAACAATATATTTAAAAGATTATTTAAGAGCAATCGGAATAAAAAGGTTTTTTATTCTCATAGACTCTATCTTGGTTATATTATCAATCCTTTAAACAAAAAAGAAATGGATGAGGTGTTTGCAGTATTTATGCAGGCACCTAAAACATATACAAAGGAAGATGTTGTTGAGATATATTCCCATGGTGGTTTAGCTGTTCAGCAGGGCATATTGTCCTGTGTCCTCCAATGTGGCGCAAGACTTGCTGAACCAGGTGAATTTACAAAAAGGGCTTTCCTTAATGGACGAATCGACCTACTTCAGGCTGAGTCTGTGCTCGATATTATCCAAAGCGAGACGGAAATTGAACTGGAGTCCGCATTAACCCATCTAAAAGGCATCCTCTCCCAGAGGATAAATAGCATTAAAAACAATATAAAAAATGCGCTTGTTGAGATAGAGGCACAGATAGATTTTTCAGATGAAGATATAATTATAAATCAACAAGATCTAATAATAAAATTAAACAAGGCAAAGAAAGACCTCGATGCAATCATTGATTCCTACTGTGAAGGTAGGATAATCAAAAGCGGTTTTCAGGTCTTGATACTAGGTAGGGCAAATGTGGGTAAATCCAGCCTTCTAAATGCCCTTCTTCTTGAGGATAAGGCCATTGTCACGCCTATCCCAGGGACAACCCGTGATATCATAGAGGATACCATACATATAAAAGGCATCAAGATAAAGCTCATGGATACAGCAGGGATAAGAAAACCTGAAAATGTTGTAGAGGATCTGGGTATGGAGAGGGCAATGCAAAAGATTAATGAGGCAGACCTTATTCTATGGGTCTTAGATGGTTCACAGGTATATGCAGATGAAGATGAGATGGTCTTCAATGTCATAAAAAACAAGAATATCATAGCTGTAATCAATAAGACAGATCTCCAGGGGGTATTAGATGAACGGATAATCAAAACCAGGGCATTAAAAAAAATTGAAATCTCTGCCTTAAACAATACTGGCATCGAGAAATTGAGGGAGATTATATACAAAAATCTGATGGGTAGCACAGGAAAAAGGCAACCTGTGCTTATAACCAATATAAGGCATAAGGATGCATTAGAGAGATCAAGGGATGATATTTTAAGGGCATTGGATAACCTTATTAACTCAGAGCCGTTAGAGTTTACGGCATTTGAATTAAACGATGCCCTCTACAATTTAGGGCTTATTACTGGTGAAAGCTGTTCTGACGATATTCTAAATACCATATTTGAGAGATTCTGCATTGGAAAATAACAACATCTTATTAAAAACCAAGACGTAAGGCAATATGAAAAACTAGATAGCCTATTAAAAATGAAGATAGGAGCATAGTTAAAAAGGATGCAATAAACCACCTCCAGTTGCCAAGCTCCTGCCTCATAACTGTGATAGTAGGCATACAGGGTATAAAAAGCATCAATATAATCAAAAAAGAAAGGGCAGATGCATGACTTATAACATTGGGCAGTATATTCATCAGCCCGTTCTCTCCGACATTATAAAGAATACCCAAGGTTGCCACAGCATTCTCCTTCGCAACTATGCTGGATAGAAGGGCAACCATCATCTTCCAATCTAAACCCACATGCCTTCCTAAAGGCTCTAATATCCGTCCTATCCATGCAATCATACTGCTTTCTATATTACCGTCCGGGATGTTTGACATAATCCATATAAGTATTGAAAAAACAAGTATCACTGTTCCTGCCTTCTTAAGAAAAGCAGATAGCCTTGACCATATAGCAAAAAAAATCGTCTTAAAATCAGGTTTGTGATAAAGAGGAAGTTCCATGATAAATGGTACGGGTTCATCCTTTAAAAAAACCCTGCTTGCTATTATACCTGCTATACCAAGAACAATGATATTAATGGCAACGAGAGTCCAGGAAACAAGCAGTGCCTTTTGTCCAAATATGGCAGCAGCCACAAAGGTCATTGCAGCAAGCCTTGCGGTGCAGGGGACAAAGGGCGTAAGAAAGATGGTAAGGAATCTTGCCCTTTTTGATTCAACTATCCTTGCGCCCATAATAGAAGGGACATTACACCCAAAACCGAGGCACATGGGTAGAAAGCTCTTTCCGTGCAGTCCCACGATATGCATAAACCTATCCATGACAAAGGCTGCCCTTGCCATATAACCAATATTTTCAAGGAAACTCATGGAAAAGAAAAATATTACCAGGATTGGGATAAAGGTAAGGACAGAGCCCACCCCACCTATTACACCCTTTACTATTATACCCTTCAGCCACCACGGTTCATTCGTAAGCAGGCCATCAATCCATATCCCCAGAGAACCTATGAGGTATTCAAGGGATTTCTGTATGGGAAATCCTATTTTGAATGTAAGGACAAAAACAAGGGCAAGTATGGCAAGAAGAAGTGGTATACCGAAAACAGGGCGTGTCAGGATACGGTCTATCCTGTCTGTTGTAAGAACCTCACCCCTCTTGAAACGCAGGACTGCAGCCCTTGTTACCTCCTCTATCCAATCATAACGTCCACTAACAACAGCCCTGAGGGCATCTTCATGGCTTATAAGCAGCGATTGAATGGCATTCCATTTGTCAGGAGGCAGAACAAGTCTCATGTTCTCTGCAACCTCAGGGTCGCCCTCCATCAATTTTATGGTAATCCACTCATCATTATAAGACATGGGGACATTATCCTTTATTAATTCCTTAATTTTTAAAAAAATATCACCGTGGTCTTTGGATATTGCAGGAAGCTTAGGGTTATATTCAAGCCTGCCGTCTACTAGTTCAATAATAGACGACACAAGCTCCTTTATACCTTTATTTTTGGTGGCAACCATAGGGATAACAGGGATGCCAAGGGACTCTCTCAATGCATCTATATTTATCTGGATACCATTTTTTTCAGCCACATCGAGCATATTGACTGCAACAATAATAGGTGTTCCCATTGGTATAATCTCTGATAAAAGGTATAGGCTTCTTTCTAAAACTGTTGCATTCGCTATAAGGACAACCACATCAGGGTGTTCCTGGATTATAAAATCCCTGGCCACCTTTTCTTCCTCTGAATATGCCCCAAGGCTATAGGTTCCTGGAAGATCCACTATCTTTAATCTCACATCCCCTGATACATGGAATCCCTCTTTTTTTTCAACGGTTTTGCCTGGCCAATTTCCCACATGCTGGGATAGCCCTGTTAGAACGTTGAAAACAGTAGATTTTCCCACATTAGGCTGCCCTGCAAGGGCAACAAAGATTGTCCTTTTTTTTTCTTCCGAAACATCTGTTTCAGGGACTGGGATTGTTTTGGCAACCATAATTTTTTCTGCCTGTCTCCTGCCAAGGGCTATTCTTGTCTCAGAGGCAAGGATAATCACCATATTCCCAGTATTTCTTAGTATCTTTATCTTTATACCAGGAACAATACCAATACCTGCAAGCCTACTGATTAATCTATGGCCACCTGAAAATGAGTAAACTATACCCTCCTCACCTTCATTAAGCATTGATATGGGAAATAAATCCTTATTCATACAAATACTATTTCTCTAGCTACAAAAAAATTATCTGTTTATACTATGCTATGACCATTAATGTCAAACAAACCATTGATTCAGCAGCAATTCTCGGTGAACATTATTCATCTACCTTTTCTCCCTTGATGAGCATCTTTCTTTGGATATAATATAAAAGGTATAAAAAAATGCCTATGAAGAGGAAAAGCCTAAAGGTTAGGGGTTATGCAAAGATCGTGATTTTGTTTTTTTTCTACCAGATACAGGCGCTCAGAGTGTATAAAAAATATTAAATCCTGTGAATCACTGTTCACATGTTTTTTCTCCATTATACCTTCATATCAGGCTTCAGGCTATAGACAACTTGACTACAGACCAGAGTAAAATGTCTTACACTTATTTAGCTTGTTTGTGGTTGCTAGCCTATAATTTTCAGTCTATTTAAGGCCGCATAGATATTTTAATTCCTCCCACTCAGCGGTTGTCCTTTCCTGAATCTTGGCTATCTCCTCATCTTTGAGATGTCTGAATCTGCCCTGATTTTTTATGTAATTGCTGACAGGCTTTAATGGTTCTGGGCTGTATGTGATCTTATATCTGCCATCCTCAACCTCATACAGAGGAAATACACCAGTTCTTACGGCAAGTTTACCATACTCTATTGCAAGGTCTGCAGGTATCCTCCACCCTGTAGGACACACACAGAGCATATGGATATAGGAGGGGCCATTGACCATCCGTGCCTTTTTTATCTTTGAGAATAGGTCAAAGGGGTATGATGGACAGGCTGTAGCAACATAGGGAATATTATGGGCCGCTGCAATCCTTGGCATATTCTTCTTCCATGTGGACTGGCCTATGCTTTTTTTGCCAGGAGGGCTTGTTGTGGTCATGGCGCCATAGGGTGTAGAGGAGGAACGCTGTATCCCTGTGTTCATATATGCCTCATTGTCAAGACAGATATAGGTAAATTTGTGTCCCCTCTCAAGGGCACCAGAGAGTGCCTGAAGACCTATATCACTTGTGCCTCCATCACCTGCCACAGCAACAACGTGGATGTCTTTTCTTTCTATCTTTTTCTTTTCCTGGAGAATCTTGATGGCAGCCTCTATACCTGATGCTACTGCTGCTGCATTCTCAAAGGCAACATGTATCCAGGGGAGCTCCCAGCTTGTTGTGGGTAAGGGCGTTGATATAATCTCCATACAGCCAGTAGCCATGGCAATTATAGTATCCTTACCAAATATCTTGAGTGCCATCCTCAAGGCAAGTATCTCTGCACACCCCTGACATGCCCTGTGGCCTGAGACTGCAAATTCTGCCTCTGGATGTTCTGTATATAGTTCAAGTCCTTTAAGTCTCATTCCCTCACCCCTATAACATTATAGTTTTTATCTGTTTTAGCAGCAATCTTCATATCAAAGACATCTATAAAATCCTCTGGATGGACATCCCTACCGCCAAGACCTACTATGTAATTCTCAAGG
>JAGPMK010000053.1 GCA_018052995.1 Syntrophorhabdales bacterium
AAGGCTTTCACATGATTCTATCTGTCGATTCAGGGAAGAAATATGAAATTGGGTACATGCAGTGTGTATGGTATTGAGAATATCTTGAGCCTGATTGTGAATGGGATCACCTGGAAGGTTCTCTTTCTGATACTCCATAAAACTCCTCCTATAAACTTCTGCAGTAGAAATATTTTCTGATAATATTTCACAGAAAGTTTTTAATTAGGTAGGAGTCATTAGCCATGTGTGGCGTTTATACGGTGGACCCCATCACCACATATTAAATACTATATTTTTCTAATTTTTTCAAGGAGATGCTGGGGTCTAAAAATAGGTATAGACTTTCATAAAATCTGTCTTTGTTTTTTACCAAAATTTGCCTAACCTATTTAAAAAAACATAGTAAAATCAGCAGGCCCTCGATTCTGACCCCATACTTTTATGCTTTAGAGGTTTCTTGCCTTTTGATTTATAGGCGTTTTGATATTATTTTGTCTCTTTAAAAATACTGTTATGGGGGGTTGGGGGACATCTGTTATAAAAGTGTTCACGCAAAAATATATATTTTTGTAATAGCATAAAAAACAGGTCAAAAAGATCTCATAGAAATCGCTCAGGAATCTTTCTGAGTTTCTTCTCCTGCTCAATGACATATGCGGCCTGGAGTATTTTTGATTCATCAAGTGGTCTGCCTATAATCTGGAGCCCTATAGGTAGATTTGAACTGTCAAACCCACAGGGGACAGATATAGCAGGTAGACCAGCGAGATTGATAGGTATGGTGAAGATATCCGAGAGATACATCTGAAGGGGGTCATCTGCCTTTTCGCCTATCCTGAATGCTGTTGTAGGAGATACAGGCGTTACAATAACATCGCATACCTTGAATGCCTCTTCAAAATCCCTTCTTATAAGCGTCCTTACCTGACTTGCCTTTCTGTAGTATGCATCGTAATATCCTGAAGACAATACATATGTCCCAAGGATGATACGTCTTTTTACCTCTCTTCCGAAACCAGCGAACCTTGTCTTTTTATACATATCTATAATATCCTTGCCCTCAACCCTTAAACCATATTTTACCCCATCATAGCGGGCAAGGTTTGATGATGCCTCGGCTGGGCTGATTATATAGTATGTGGCAACAGCATATTCTGTATGGGGAAGGCTTATATCAACAACGGATGCACCGTTTTTTTCAAATATGGATAGCGCCTCTGAAACAGATCTGTAGACATCAGGCTCTATACCCTTAACAGCATATTCCTTGGGTATCCCTATCTTTATCCCTTTTATATCTCTACCAAGTAGCTCTGTGAAATCAGGGACAGCCTCTGGTATAGATGTGGAATCCATAGGGTCGTATCCTGCAATAACATTCATTAGCATTGCGCAATCAGCAACATCTCTTGTAATGGGGCCTATTTGGTCAAGGGATGATGCAAAGGCTATAAGCCCGTATCTTGAGACCCTGCCATATGTGGGTTTCATGCCTACTACTCCGCATAACCCTGCTGGTTGTCTTATGGAGCCGCCTGTATCTGTCCCAAGTGATGCCACACATAACCCTGCTGCCGTGGCTGCAGCAGAGCCTCCGCTTGAACCCCCTGGTATCATGTCTAGTGCCCATGGATTTTTTGTTATTTGGTAGGATGAGTTCTCTGTTGATGAACCCATGGCAAATTCATCCATATTCAATCTTCCAAGATGGATATAACCCTCTTTTTTAAGCCTTTTTATTACTGTTGCATCATAGGGCGGGATAAAACCCTTAAGGATTTTCGATGCGCATGTTGTCTCTATGCCTTCGGTACATAATATATCTTTTATGCCAAGGGGTATACCCTCCAGTCTGCTGGCATTTCCATTTCTAATCCTCTTGTCTGCCTCTTTTGCCATATCTATTGCTAATTCTTCTGTAACTTTAAGATAGGACTGAATTTCAGGGTCATATCTCTTGATCCTTTCAAGATAGAAGGCTGTCAATTCTACAGATGTTATCTCATGTCTTTTTAATAATCGAGATAGGTTTTTTATGTTCAGATTTAAAAGGTCTTTCATCTTCTCTACCCCTCTACCTCTATGATAGGTGGAACCCTGAAAAATGAGCCTGTCCTGTCCGGGGCATTCTGGATTGATGCCTCTTTGGTGAAGGATGGCCTGACAGTATCCTCCCTCATGACACAGATTAGAGGTATGGGATGGGTTGTAGGCTCGATGTCTCTGGTGTCAAGAGAATTAAGGACATCCATATAATCCAGTATATTATTAAGTTGATTTGTGTATAGCTCTATCTCATCGTTATTAAGTTCAAGTCTTGCGAGATGGGCAACATATTCAATAGTCTCTGTAGTTATCTTCATTGTCTGCCTCCAATCTAAAGAAATCCATTTTTTTAACTTCCTATGTTAAATGCATAGATTTTAAACTCCATTACAGCTTCCAACACGAAAAGATTATCCGCACTCTGCCACAGCCTTTATTATGTCCCCTCTTGTCACAATACCTACTATAGTATCGTTTTCCACTATAGGTACTCTATTTATCTTTTTTTCAACCATCATCTTTGCCACGGTTACAACTGACTCAGCCGGAGAGGCACATATTACGTTCTCTACCATCACATCCTTTACTGTTAGATTGTGGAAATTTTCTGACTTAACCTTCTTCAGTATATCACTCTGGCATATAATACCTACAAGTTTTCCTTTATCAACCACAGGCATACCAGCGATATTAAAGAGTTCAAACTTGTTGATAATAACAGTCAGCGGTTCTGATGGACGGCATGTAATCACATCTTTGTTCATTAATTCTACAACCTTCATCAATCCCTCCTATGAATAATCATTTTTTAAATAGGCTCACCGAAAAGCAGAAGCTCCTGTATATACTTTTGTAGTGTTTCAACTGTTTTCATTGCCTTGCGTATCTTTTCTTTTTCATCTGGACCCAGCATACCAGGGCTTATATAATTTGGATTTGACAACTTTTCACCGCCTACGTTATGTTTTATGTTAATCTGGTTTATAATCCTAAATCTCACGAATGTTAGGTATGCATCTATAAGCTCATTAAATAACTCTTTCTTAAGGACACCCATATCCTTGAGGATCTTTATACGTTTTAGCGTGTTTGTTTCATATATACCATTGGACAGGGCAAGCATTCTCACTGAAAGGATAAGCGGCGACCAGCCTGTAAGCTTTATATTGAATTTATCCTTAAATTCCCCTGTTTTTTCTGTCTTGAAGTTGCCGAAGAATGTCAAGGCGGTGGGCATTATAACCGCAGTCTTTATGAATTCCTTCATAATATGTTTATTTTCCATAAGGAATTTAAAGAAATATTTCATCAATTCGTCAAATAGTATCCTTTTGCCTTTTATTAGCCTGGCGTCTGTGAGGATTATAATGTCGAGCAGCTCGAAATCACTGTAGTTATTGGCAACTGTGGTCGCTATCTTTTTCTTCCATGAAGATATGCTGCCAAACCATTTTGGATTTGTTGGCATTACATTGCCCTTACATTTTTCAAAGCCAACCTGGTCTAACCTCTCCACAGCCTTTTCTGCAAATATCTTAAAATAATACGCAACTGCTGCATCAGGGTCTATGTTCTCTGTACCCTTTTGTGATGCAGTTTTTTTTATATTATCGGGGATTGGTTTATCTCCTGCATCATCAAATATTATGAGATTATCCTGGTCTGTTACAAGGGTTTGTTCATCTCTGCCCTCGCTTCCGAGCCCTACCCAGACATAGTCGACAGGGGGTGACCCAAGCCCTTCAGAGATCATTTCTTCTTCCACAAGGCTCAGGACCTTTATGGTTATAGCATCCCTTACTATCCTGAAAAGATCATGGACATCTGTTATAGTATCCTCTTCAAGAAAAAAGTTCTCTACACCTATCTCCGCCCTCTTATGACATTCCCTGAGTTCTTCATAGGAACTGCTATTTTTAACCCTCTCCATGACTAAGGTATTGAGCTCTGACTCGAATGCCTCATAATCCTTTAGTTCTGTTAAGAGGTGCTCTTCCAACCTCTGCAGAATTCTGTAGCGTTCATGCCGGAGCATGGTTCTATCCTGCATTATCTCTCTGTAATCAGATACGAATTTTTCTACAATACCAAAATTGAGCGGCATCAACCTTCCATTATCTTTTTGAATATATCTCTACTTACCATGAGCTTATTTCGTTTTTCCAGCATGGACTCATATAGCATCTTATTTTTGTTTATCACCTCTTCAGGTGCTTTTTCAAGAAAAGAAGGATTATGGATCTTCATATCCAGTTTTTTCAAATCCTCCTCTGTCTTTAAAATCTCCTTTTCAATCCTGCCAAGTTCCTTTGGTATATCAATTAGGTCTTTAACGGGGACAAATACCTCGATACCCTCATAGATACCGATCGCGGCCTTTTCTGGTATTTCATGGGTTATAAAGGAAAGGTTTTCAATCCTTGCAAGCTCTTTTATGTAGTAACTGTAATCCTCGAGAAGCACCCTGTATTTTTCTGCACGTATGAAGACATCTATCCTTACATTGGGTGCTATCCCTGTCTCTCCCCTTATGTTTCTTACAACATCCACAATGCCGGTTATAATATCCATATCGGCCTCACCTTTTTCATCTATCATACCTTCCTCAAAGACAGGGTATGGCGATATCATGATGCTTTTACAGTCCCTCTTCGGCAGTCTCTGGTATACCTCTTCTGTAACAAAGGGCATGATGGGATGCAAGAGCTTAAGGATATTGGTAAATACCCAAAGGAGAACCTTTCTTGTTGTATTATTATCAAAGCGGTTGACCTTTCCATAAAGGTTCGGTTTTATTAGCTCTAAATACCAATCGCAGAATTCTCTCCATATAAACCCATATAGTGTATTAGCCGCATCATTGAACCTGTATGAGTTTATACTCTCCTCCACCTCTTTTATAATCCTTTGAGTCCTTGATATAATCCATCTGTCAGGGAGAAAATCTGAGGAAGGAGGCAGACTATCTGACTCGCCTATAATTGAGGTATTATCCTCAAGAAATGTGAGGGTAAGACGGGATGCATTCCATATCTTATTAACAAAATTTCTAACGCCCTCTATCCTCTCCTCTGAAAGAAGGATATCCCGCCCCTGGGCTGCAAGCATGGTAAGGGAGAATCTGAAGGCATCTGTTCCGTATTTGTCCATTATTATGAGGGGGTCTATAACATTCCCCCTTGATTTACTCATCTTTTTGCCCTCTGCATCTCTCACCAGGGCATGTATGTAGACCTCTCTGAATGGGATATCGCCCATGAATTTTATCCCCATCATAATCATCCTTGCCACCCAGAAGAATAGTATATCAAAACCTGTAATGAGGAGGGAGGTAGGATAGAAATTTCTCAAATCCTCTGTGTCATCAGGCCAGCCCAGGGTGCTAAATGGCCATAATCCAGATGAGAACCATGTATCCAGAACATCTGAATCCTGCCTTAACTGTCCTTTACATCGAACGCATTGCTGGAGGTCTTCCATAGATACATAGACCTCACTACATTCATCACAATACCACACAGGTATCCTGTGACCCCACCATATCTGTCTTGATATGCACCAATCCCTGATGTTTTCCATCCAGTCAAAATATACCTTTTCCCACATCTCAGGTATAATCCTTACCCTGTGTTCTCTTACTGCCTCAATGGCTGGGGCAGCCAGGGGTTTCATCCTCAGAAACCACTGTGTTGAAAGTGATGGCTCAACAACTGTTTTGCATCTATAGCATTTGCCTATACCAAGGACATAGGGCTCTATCTTTTCAAGAAGACCTTTTTCCTTGAGCTCCTCTATGACCTTGTTTCTACATTCGAACCTGTCCATACCGGCGTAATGAACTGCATTTTCATTCATCCTGCCATCATCATCCATTACCTTAACCGTATCGAGTCTGTGTCGTTTGCCTATCTCAAAGTCATTTAAGTCATGGGCAGGCGTAACCTTTAGGACGCCTGTGCCAAAGGCTGTATTCACATAGCTATCGCCTATTATAGGTATCTTTTTATTGGCGATGGGAAGGATAACGTATCCACCTATGTATTTTTTATATCTGGGGTCATCAGGGTTGACTGCCACAGCAGTATCACCAAACATTGTCTCTGGCCTTGTAGTAGCCACTGTTAATGAACCTGAACTATCTTCCAGCGGATATCTAATGTAAAAAAGAGACCCCTTTGTATCCTCATGCTCTGCCTCAAGGTCAGAGAGGGCAGTCTTGCATCTTGGACACCAGTTGATTATGTAGTTATCCCTGTATATAAGCCCTTCATTATAAAGCCTTACAAATACCTCTCTCACAGCCCTTGTGAGACCGGCATCCATTGTAAAGCGTTCCCTTGACCAATCGCATGACGAACCAAGTCTTTTTAACTGCTCAATAATGATATTCCCTGATCTCTCCTTCCACTGCCAGACCCTCTCTATAAACTTTTCTCTACCCATGGCATCCCTTGTAAGCCCTTCTTTTGCAATCTCTCTTTCCACAACATTTTGTGTGGCGATGCCTGCATGGTCTGTCCCTGGAAGCCATAAGGTATTGAATCCAACCATCCTCTTGTATCTTGTAATGATATCCTGAAGGGTGTTATTTAAGGCATGACCCATATGAAGCGATCCTGTAACATTAGGTGGGGGTATCACCATGGAGAATGGCGGACCCGATGGATTATTGTAAGCACTGAAGAATCCCTGCTCCACCCAGAAGGTATACCATTTTTTTTCTATCTTATGGGGATCATATACCTTTTCCATATCTATTTAACCTCTTGTATATTTATCTTAATGGGCTGAAAAATACCAGCCTTTTTATCTACATTATACAGGCATATTCCATGGTAATGGCAGAAAAATTTTTTCAAAAAGATTAAAGGCATATCTATCTGTCATGCCTGCTATAAAATCACAGACGCAGTTTGCCTGATCGTCATAGAAATCTTTTCTCCCTGTCTCTTTGAGAAATTCATCGGGGTTCGATAAAAAATATTCGTAAAGATCTTTTATTATTTTTGAACATTTTACAAAATCGCCATGGACTAAAGTGGTATCATAGACCATTTCATAGAGAAAATCCCTTAATTTAACAATATAAAATTCAAGCTCTTCACCAAAACTTAGATCCATTTCAGGACTTTTCAGGCTCTCTGCTATTACACCCCTTACCATAGTGTCAATCCTTTTGGAGTGGCTGTCTCCAAGGAATCTCCTGCAATCCTCTGGTATGTCCTCTTCTTTTATTACATTCCCTGCCTTTGCATCATCTATGTCATGGTTTATATAGGCGATAACATCTGCGATCCTTACAATCTCAGCCTCTCTTGTCAAGGGTTTATCACCTTTATCCCTTATTATGATTGCGCCCTTGCCTTTGGAATGTTTAAGGATACCATCCCTGACCTCTATAGTGAGATTCAGCCCGCTACCGTCTCTCTCGAGTATATCCACCACCCTTAGGCTATGTTCATTATGTCTGAACCCATCTTTATGGATATTATTAAGAACCTCTTCGCCTGCATGTCCAAAAGGCGTATGCCCTAGATCATGCCCCAATGATATTGCCTCTACAAGGTCTTCATTAAAACCAAGTGCCTTTGCTATGGTCCTTGCAATCTGAGAGACCTCAAGGGTGTGGGTAAGCCTTGTCCTGTAGTGGTCACCAGTAGGTGCGAGAAACACCTGTGTCTTGTGTTTTAATCTCCTGAAGGATTTACTGTGTATTATCTTGTCTCTGTCGTGTTGGAAAGCAGGTCTTATATCACATTCTGGCTCATATTTCAGTCGGCCCCTTGAATTTTTGCTTAACTGGGCAAAGGGTGAAAGTATTAGGGCCTCTCTTTCCTCGAGTATGTTTCTTATATTCATCACTCATGCCGGATAGGATAGATTCATAATTTTTCAGGTTATTTCAGGGATATTGGGGTAATCCAGTCAGGGATACTCTTTCGTCTATCCCTAAGGCAATATTCATATTCTGGACTGCCTGACCAGAGGCACCTTTAACAAGGTTATCTATTGCCGATACAATGACAAAGCACCCATCATCAAAGATCTTTAGACCTATATCACAATAATTTGAAAACCTTACAAATCTTGTATCAGGATATATACCTGGTTCCATTATCCTTATGAATGATTCGTCTTTGTATGTTTCTCTGAAGAGCATAATTACCTTTTCAGTCTCTATGGGCTCTATAAGTCTGCCATAGATAGTGGTGAGTATCCCCCTATTCATGGGTAGCAGATGTGGGACAAACATTATTTTTATGTCCTGATATTTGTTTACCTCTTTTTGGATCTCAGGCTCATGTCTGTGGATACCTATATTATAGGGCCTGAATCCCTCTGAAACCTCGCAGAATAGGCTACCAAGTTTGGCCTCCCTCCCTGCACCGCTTACACCTGATTTTGAATCAATAAAGATATTCCCTTCCACCATTTTATTCTTTATCAGTGGATACAGGGCAAGTATTGCTGATGTGGGATAGCAGCCTGGATTTCCAATGAGCCTGCAGTTTTTTATCTTATCCCTGTAGAGTTCAGGGAGCCCGAATACAGCCTCAGGTATGAGATGTGCTGCCCTATGTTTAAGATAGGTCTTTTCATAGATATTAATATCCTCAAATCTGAAATCTGCACTGAGGTCTATTATTACTGACTTGCCGTCATAGAGGCGGTCCGCTGTATCCATGGACTTACCATGGGGGAGGCATAGAAAAAAGACATCACATCTTCCCCTGTGGTCCTGGTCTGTAGGGATTAGGGTCTCTTCAAATATGCCTTTTAATAAGGGAAAAACCTCTGATATCCTTTTATTTTTATAGGTATTGGATGTCACGAGGTTTATTTTTATATGGGGATGCGATTTAAGTATAGATATTAATGTAAGCCCTGTATATCCAGTGGCTCCTATTATACCTACTTCCCACATGGAGATCTATCTCTTTGAGAACTGGAAGCTTGCCCTTGCAGCTTTTTTGCCGTATTTCTTTCTTTCCTTTGCCCTCGGGTCTCTTGTGATAAGGCCCTGTTTTTTCAGGGTTGTCCTGAGATTTGAGTTATATTCCAAAAGTGCCTTTGCAAGCCCGTGCCCTAATGCCCAGGCCTGAGCTGGGATACCGCCGCCATAGATATTTGCTATCACATCAAATTTTCCTATGTTCCCTGTAAGCATAAAAGGTTTATTTACCATTACCTTTAGCTCTTCCAGCGGGAAGTAGTCATCAAGACTCCTACCATTTATTAAAAAATTACCTGAACCAGGTTTTATCCAGACCCTCGCTACAGCAGTCTTCCTCTTACCTGTTGCATAATATCTCTTCTCAGGCAACTCAAACCTCCTTCAATAGATGTTATAGATTAATCTCTTTGGGCATCTGTGCCATATGGGGATGCCCTGATCCTCTATAAACCTTTAATTTCTTTATTAATTTTCTGCCGAGGATATTTTTAGGTAACATGCCACGAACAGCAATCTTTATGACATCCTCAGGCTTTCTCTCTAACATTGTCTTGGCATTAAAAACCCTTAATCCACCAGGATAGCCGCTATGTCTTGCATAGTTTTTTTGTGACAGTTTTTTGCCTGTTAATTTTATCTTCTCTGCATTTACAACGACGACAAAATCCCCTGTATCAACATGAGGGGTAAAAGTAGGCTTATCCTTTCCCCGGAGGATTACAGCTATCCTTGCTGCAAGTCTGCCAAGAATCTGACCATCAGCATTTACTACGTACCAATTTTTCTTAACATCCTCTGATTTTGCAAAATATGTATCGTTCATAATCCTATACCCTCTAAAAATTTGTTTAACCTAATATATTTTCAGCGGTTAGTCAAGCAAAACTTGTTGTTTTCGAGGCCGTAACCAAAATTTATGCCTATTTTAAAAGTATCCTCCAGAAGCCGCTGATACCTGTTCCTTGCTTAATTTTTATCAGAGAATTCATTAAATCTTGAGGTATTCACAATAGCTTGTCCTACCCTTTTTCCTTACATAGTCTACCTGTGACCCCTTGTTGCATGTATTGTTTTATCATGTTATAAAAGACACGATTAGGATATACATAGAGGTCTCAGGGGCAGGATGGACATCCTGCCCCTGAACAAACGGTATCCCATCCATATTAATTTTAACCCTACATTTGTGGCATATCTTCATAGAAATTCTAAAATCTCCCTAAGGTTTGAAACCACCCTTCCATCTGCATCTTCTGTGTGATGGATACTGAATGATGGGCTATTTCCTTTGAAGAGATATGCCCTAATACCGAGAGAGAGGGGTGCCCTATAATCAAAAGCTGGGTGATCCCCTATGTGGATAATATCCTGTGGCTGCACATTAATTTCGCTGCAGAGCCTTTTGTAGAACTCCTCACCTTTTTTTACCATGTTGTAGTCGGTTGTTGCCGATATTGTTTTGCTGAAAAATTGCGCAAGACCTGTGTGCTCAAGCTCCTTGTCCACAAATATCCTTGCTGCATTGGATGCCACAATAAGGATATATCTTTTCTTCAGGTGATCTAGCACCTCAGCTGCCTCTTCTGCGGGGGCAATGTAGTCTTCATATCTTTTCAGCAATTCCTCTGGTGAAACAGAAAGCCCAAACCTATCAAGCCAATACCGTATGTCATACCACAGGAGATCTCCATCGCCGAGGGTTCTGTATTCTCTCATGACAGTTTTCTGTGCCTCCTCAAATCTCATGGAATATTTTTTTGCATATTCCTCAGGCACACCGTAATTCCATACCATATCCCCATATCTTGCACTCACAAGGGTGCCGTCAAGGTCAAAGGATATTACCTTTCTGTGATTTCTCGTCATATATAGATCCCCATTGCCTTTCATTATAGCATAACCTTGTAGATTCGAAAATACTTTTAATCTTGAGACCCCTGAAAAATAAACTCTATCAGGCCTTTATGGTCTTTATTCCTATAGCCTATTTATGGAGCTGCATTTTTCAAATGATTTTTCGTTTATTATTTGTTAAACTCTCACATCTATTTTTTTAAATGTTATCAGTGTATTAACAAATATAAATAAATTCAGGAGGCTACAAGATGAGAATCGTTCTTTTAGGTGCACCTGGTGCCGGAAAGGGCACAGTGGCTAAGTTATTGACCGATTATGATGGCTCTGTTCAGATATCTACAGGCGATATACTTCGAAGTGCTGTTAAGGCACAGACTGAGCTTGGAAAAAAGGCACAGGGTTATATGGAGAGAGGGGAACTCGTCCCGGATGAACTCATTATGGAGATTATGGAGGCAAGGCTTAAAGAGCCTGACTGTGAAAAAGGTTTCATCCTTGATGGCTTCCCAAGGACAATTCCACAGGCAGAGGCATTGAAAAAACTCCTTGCAAAACTCAACCTGAGACTTGACAAGGTTATAAACCTCGATGTCCCGAAAGAGGTCATCCTTGACAGACTTACAACAAGAAGGACATGCTCGAACCCTGATTGCCAGGAGATATATAATATAAAGAGCAAGCCGCCCTCACCGGATGGAAGGTGTCTTAAATGTGGTGCCCCTGTAATACAGCGTGCAGACGAGACTGTTGAGGCAATAACAAAAAGGCTTGAGACATATAATGAAAAAACTGCACCCTTAATAGATTTCTACAATAAAGAGGGTCTCTTGAAGACTATAGCCTCTTTAAGTAGTGAGGAGATAGTCTCTCAGATAAAGGAGGCAATACAATAGTAGTAAAATAACATAGGCTATTAGTAGTAACAGTAAACCTTAAGTGAGTAAAAGATTACGAATTGCTGCTAATAGCCTATTATTAAGGGTTGGTAATGAAGTTTGGTCTTTCTACTTATTTCCTCGTTAAGATGAGATTCAAGGATGTGGTGAAATATATTGTATCCTCAGGTTTTAATACTATAGAGCTATCATGTGAGATACCCCATATCCTTGAGATAGACAAGGATGTTTTGAAATATTTGGGCGAATTAAGGTCAGAGGGCATAGACCTTTCCATGCATGCCCCCTTTCTTGAGATAAATTTTGGGAGTTTTTTTGAGGATGTGCGAAGGTATTCAAAAAAGAGGATTATTGATGCCATCAATATGGCAGGCACCATAGGATGTGATCCCTTAGTCATTCATCCCTGCTATACATTTGTAAAGGATAAATCAAAACCAATTGAATCAAAGACAAGAGACAATTTTATTGCGGACCTGAGTGATATACTAAGGATTGCAAATGACAGGGGAATTAGAATAGCCCTTGAGAATGTCCATATGCCATTTTTCTTTTTTTATAACATGGATGATTTTAAAGCTTTAAATGATGTATTTCCTACACTTGGCATAGCCCTTGACCTTGGTCATGCCTATATTACAAAGCGCACTGAAGGCATTGATAACCCAGAAGATTCAATCATAGAAGACATTAAGTATGTAGGGATGGATAATATCTTTCATGTCCATCTTCACAACAACTATGGTTTTAAGGATGAACATCTTTTTCTGAATGGAGATATGGACACAAAAAGGATAATCTCCTTCTTAAATAAAAAGGATTACAATGGAAAGATTATAATAGAGAGCTCAGACCCTGAATTATACGGGATGGACACTGTATTAAAAAAGATAGAGGAATTAAAGGATTATTGAAATAAGGTCTCAAAAATCGTAATATATATTTTTACCCCTGCCGGAGTGGTGGAATTGGCAGACGCGCCGGACTCAAAATCCGGTGGTGCTTGGCACTGTGCGGGTTCAAGCCCCGCCTCCGGCATTTTATAACTTATTGAAATTATTAGGTATGACTACAAAAATACCCCCATTTTTACGGGCCCCAAATG
>JAGPMK010000084.1 GCA_018052995.1 Syntrophorhabdales bacterium
CAGATTTAATATATTGAATACATCTGACAGAAAAAAATTTAGAGGTAATAGTAATAATGGAGGGTTTTATAAAATTCCTTGGGACAGGTGGTGCAAGATTTGTTGTGGCAAAACAGATAAGGGCAACAGGTGGCCTGTGGCTTCATTATAGAAAAACAAATCTTTATATAGACCCCGGACCTGGGGCAATAGTAAGGGTAAGGGCATCAAAAGACCATCTTGATCCTGCCAATCTTGATGGGATAATCCTTACCCATAAACATCTAGATCATTCCAATGATATAAACGTTATGATAGAGGCAATGACAGATGGAGGCTTCAAAAGGAAGGGCACGGTTTACTGTCCCGGTGACGCCATAGGCGATGACCCTGTAATCTTCCGGTATATCCATGGATATATGGAACATTTAGAGATTTTGGAGGAGAGGCAGACATACACCATAAAGGATATTGCATTTACTACATCCATGAGACATATCCACCCTGTTGAGACATACGGAATCCTGTTCCATCTCAATAAAAAAATAGGTATCCTGACAGATACAAGGTATTTTGAAGGGCTTAAAGATTTTTATAAGGCCGATTATCTCATAGTGAATGTCTTGAGGTCAAAACCCATAAAAGAAACCCACATCATAGACCACCTGTCCACCCATGACCTAAAGCAGATTGCTATGGATCTTAAACCAGAGGTGGTAATAATGACCCACTTTGGTATGAATATTATCATGGAAAAACCTCATCTTGTGGCTGAGAATTTAAAAAATGAAACAGGGGTAAATATCATCGCAGCCCACGATGGAATGAAGCTAGAATTCTGATTCTATATTATGGGGCTATACCTGATCCTTTATAAAGCTCTCTCATCTATCTTAACCCAACTTCATGGTCCAGAGTGTAAATTTTGGCTTATTTTGCCTTATCCAAATTTATGTATCTAATGATATCAAGCAGTTACACATCATGACCTTTAAAAACTATTTTGTAGTGCCAAAATATTATTAATTATCTGTTAGCTAAACTTCAAAAGCGCACACCTTTCAAGTCAGAGTTTTTGACTTTCTGGACATCGATTAATTTCCCCCTACACCAGAATCTGATTTCAGTGAGTTCATTATCAAGAGAATAAATACGGAGATTAACCTGTTTTCTCGGATCAAGCATGGACTTTGAATTGGTAGAGATAGTGGATGAACGATGGGACGGCAAAACATACTGGCTCAAGGCAAGGATTGCTGCTGACCCTAATGATGTCATCAAATCCATTGATGCCCTTCGCAAGGACAGACAAAAGACAAAGGAGTTAGAGGAAATCAAAAAAAGGGCAGATGCACTCCTTAAAGAAAACGAACGCTTGAAGGAGGAAATGAAGACAGCAAGGGGCACAATAAAGGAAAAAAACAGGAAGAATATGTCCAGGGTATAAAGGCACTCAATGCAGTAAAATGGTTTCAGAGGGGGGCTCATTATACGAATCTGGAGATTATACGAGGTAATAGAGACCTTCACCAATGCCATAGAATTAGATCCAAAACTTGCAGTGGCTTATAACAACCGCGGTTACACATATAAGAATCTTGGCAACTACAAGCAGGCAATAAGAAATTTTAAGATTGCCGCACGATTAGGTCATAAAGATGCACAGGATTATTTGAGAGAGGAAGGGATCAGCCGGTGAGCTATATCTTACGTTATTGTCAAGACCTCGTAAAAAAGGTATTATGATAATCAAAGGAGGTTTTTATGCCCTATGTGAATATCAAAATTACAAAAGAGGGGGTAACCACAGAACAAAAGGCAGAGCTTATAAAGGGTGCAACACAACTCCTTGTTGATGTGCTTGGCAAGAATCCCCAGACAACCTTTGTGATTATCGAAGAGGTTGATACGGATAACTGGGGCATTGGGGGAGAAACCGTGACAGTGCGCAGAAAGAGGAATCAGTAATGCCCCTGTATCCCTCTTGACTTTGAACTAACTATGGGGTATTACAGATATATCCTTAAAAAAGGTCCCCATGAGAAGACAGATAACATCCCTCCCCCTTCACTATGGAAAGGCACCAGCCTGGCTCTTCCAGAAGATGAAGAGGCTCTCTGCTGCCATTATCGAGGTCATCCTCCTTGAGTTCGGTCCCCATGAATTCTTAAGCCGTATTGCTGACCCTATATGGTTTCAGGCATTAGGGTGTGCCGCTGGTTTTGACTGGCACAGTAGCGGTCTTACAACAACCCTATGCGGTGCATTAAAAGAGGGCTTGAATTCCTTGGGGGATGAACTGCCCATAGCCATATGTGGAGGGAAGGCAAAGAGGGCAATAAAGACCCCTGATGAAATAACAGATTATGGAGAGAGATGGGGCATGGATGTCTCCTATCTTATCAATATGAGCCGTCTATGTGCAAAGATAGATAATGCAGCGATACAGGATGGTTATAACCTCTATCACCATACCTTCATCTTTACAAGGCAGGGTGAATGGGCAATCATCCAACAGGGGATGAATGGGGTAGAAAGAAGGGCAAGGCGTTACCAGTGGCTATCAAGGGAGGACCTTGATGTCACATCAGAACCCCATACAGGTATTACATGCGATGAAAGAAAGGATGTTTTGAACCTTGTTGCCAGGGAGAGCAACGAGGCAAAGGACTCTATGGTAGCATTTGTAAAAGGATATCCTGATACCATGATAAAGACCTGGAATAAGGTCTCCCTTACCATGCCAGAGAGACACTATATAAGAGCCTCTGACATAGATGAAGGGCGTCTCTTCAAACAGTTTAGACTCATCCATGAATCCCAACCAGCCACATTTAAAGACCTCATCCAGATCAAGGGTGTGGGTCCAAGGACCATCTCTGCCCTTTCCCTTATCTCTGAGC
>JAGPMK010000005.1:0-11083 GCA_018052995.1 Syntrophorhabdales bacterium
GAGAAAAGGCAAAAGAAAACGAGCCTCTTAATAAAAAATCGTGCCATTAACGCTATGGGTATGGGTTAACCACCTATGTTCCTTAAGCTTCTCTGACATTTCTTGATCTGTCCTAGCTCGTATTTTCTGTTGGGTTTTTCTTTTACAGCATATTTTATTAATGCCTTTATCTCATCATCAGTGGCATTCGCCCTTAGCAGTTTCTTCACATCATATTTAATGTCTGAAAAAAGGCATGGCATAATATTTCCATCCGATGTAAGCCTTATTCTGTTACATTCAGAACATATGTGGGTGGATACAGGGCTAATAAAACCCACCTCGCCCTTGCCACCCTTTAGCTTGAACATCTTTGCAGGACCTTTGTGTTTATTCATAGACGGTTCAAGCTCATAGACAGTTCTTATTTTATCCTCCATTTCCCTTGAGCTAACTATCTTTGCAGGACCCCATAATTCAGGGTCACCAAATGGCATAAATTCAATGAACCTTACATGGATATCCCATTTCTCTGCAAGATGTGCAAAATCTATTATCTCGTCGTCATTGAAATCTTTGATTATAACGGTATTGATTTTAATTGGATAAAGGCCATTCTGGATGGACTTCTCAATGCCTATAAAAACATTATCTATAGCATCTACACCTGTAATATATTCATATCTGTCTCTTTTTAATGAGTCGAGGCTTATGTTTACCCTTTTTAGACCTGCCTGTTTCAATTCAACAATATTTTCCCCGAGAAAGACACCGTTTGTTGTTAATGCGATATCATCTATGCCTTGTGTATTGCTGATCTCCTTTATAAGATACGATACCCCTTTCCTGACAAGGGGTTCACCTCCTGTTAGTCTTACACTTTTAAATCCAAGTTCCGCGCATAGCCTGACAAACCTTATAATCTCCTCATATCTCAATATCTCATCATGGGGGTTAAATCTTAAGTTTTCGTTGACGCAGTATCTACATCGGAGATTACACCTGTCTGTGATTGAGATGCGCAAATAATTTATTGCCCTATTAAAATTATCTATAAGCATAACCAAAATATAGACTGTAGTCAAAAAGGCTACATCTATAGTCCTTATAAAGTCCTTAAATATGTTCTTTATTCAAGCCTATAAATGCCCTACCAACAATTTTATAGACCTACTTTCAGCCTTTCACTGATTTTATTGTTTTATAACCTTATAGCCCTCTTTTTCTATGGCAGCCTCAATCTCATCAAGCCTTGCCTTTGATTCATCATATTCAATGTATGCATTGCCTATGGAAATATCAACCTTCTGAACACCATTCACACTGGTTATAGCCTTCCCAACGCTGGCAACACAATGCTGACAGGACATACCACCTATTTTTATAGTTGCCTGAGCCATAATAATCCTACCCCTTTCTATTTTAATTTATCTCCTTGTGATATTCCTGGAGTGATTTCACCTCAATCATTCCATTGTTTTCAAGATACGCCTTTATACCCTCGGCTGCTGCATTTGCTGCTGCTGCTGTTGTTATATAGGGTATCTTATATTTTATGGCCGCCTTGCGTATATATGAGTCATCATATTTGCTACTTTTACCTGCCGGTGTATTTATAATTAGATGTATCTCTTTGTTGTGTATGGCATCTACAATATTCGGTCTTCCTTCCTGAACCTTCTTTATAGGCATTGATTCAATGCCATTGTCCGCAAGAAATCTGTGTGTCCCATTTGTGGCATAAATATTAAAACCAGCCTTCTTAAGGTATCTTGCCACATCAAGGATCCCCTCTCTGTCTCTTGAATTAACAGTTATAAGGACATTGCCTTTTGACGGAAGTTTCTGGCCCGCTGCATCCTGAGATTTAAAAAATGCCAGACCAAACGAATCAGCTATACCCAATACCTCACCGGTTGATTTCATCTCAGGTCCCAGCGTAGGGTCAACCTCTGGGAACATATTGAAGGGGAATACAGCCTCTTTCACACCCACATGGTGGTATGTTTTATGTTTTAGACCTAAATCTTTAAGTTTTTTACCGAGCATAAGCTGGGTAGCAATGCGTGCCATCTGAACGCCCGTTACCTTTGAGACAAGGGGAACGGTCCTGCTTGCCCTTGGATTTGCCTCAAGTATATAGACCATATCATCTGCTATGGCATACTGGATATTCATAAGCCCTATAACCTTTAGTTCTATGGCTATCTTTCTCGTGTATTCATTAATTGTATCTATATGTTTTTTTGATAACGACCTCGGAGGGATGGCGCATGCACTATCTCCTGAGTGAATACCAGCTAATTCTATATGCTCCATAATGGAGGGAACAAAGGCATCCTCTCCGTCTGCTATGGCATCTGCCTCCACCTCAATGGCATTCTCAAGGAATTTGTCAATGAGTATGGGTCTACCCGGTGTAATATCAACCGCTGCCTTTACATAGGATATGAGCATCTCTTCGTCATATACAATCTCCATGCCCCTGCCTCCGAGGACATAGGAGGGCCTTACCATCAGAGGATAGCCAATGCGTCCCGCCACCACAAGGGCCTCTTCAAGGGTTATGGCGGTTCCACTTTCAGGTTGTGGTATACCAAGTTTTTCTATGACAAACTTAAACCTTTTTCTATCCTCAGCAAGGTCTATGCTCTCCGGTGAGGTCCCAAGTATCTTTACCCCTGCCTCTTCGAGTTCATTGGCGATGTTAAGTGGTGTCTGACCGCCGAACTGGACTATAACACCTATGGGTTTTTCCTTGTTGTATATACTCAGGACATCCTCCACCGTCAATGGTTCAAAATATAGCTTATCAGAGGTATCATAATCTGTTGAGACGGTCTCTGGGTTACAGTTGACCATTATAGATTCGTATCCCTCATCACGGAGGGCAAATGCTGCATGGACGCAGGTGTAATCAAACTCTATCCCCTGACCTATTCTGTTGGGTCCACCGCCTAATATCATGACCTTAGGCCTACCACTTACCTCTACCTCATCAGGGGCATTATAAGTGGAATAGTAATATACAGCATCAGCACCACTTACAGGAACCTTGCACCATGCCTGAACCTTGCCAAGGCTTATCCTTCTATCTCTTATCACCTTCTCTTTTAACCCAAGGAGCTGGGCAAGATACCTGTCAGAAAAACCATCCTCTTTTGCCTTAAATAAAAGTGTATCAGGGGGTAGGGTGCCCTTATGCCTTAATATCTCCTCCTCGAGGTCAACAAGCTCTTTCATCTGCTCTATGAACCAGTGTTTTATCCGTGTTCTTTCGTAGAGTTCCTCTACTGTAGCGCCCTTCCGTAATGCCTCATACATTATGAATTGCCTTTCTGATGTAGGCTCTCTCAATAAAGACATCAGTTCATCGAGAGGCATACTATTGAAATTACTGGCAAATCCTAGCCCATACCTCTTTGTCTCTAGTGAGCGTATTGCCTTTTGAAGTGCCTCTTTATAGGTTTTTCCAATACTCATAACCTCACCTACGGCCTTCATCTGCGTTCCAAGCCTATCTTCTGCCTCTCTGAATTTTTCAAATGCCCAGCGGGCAAACTTAATTACAACATAATCCCCTGACGGGGTATATTTATCAAGGGTGCCACCTCGATAATAGGGGATGTCTTTCAGGGTGTAGCCCCCGGCGAGCCTTGCAGAGATAAATGCAATAGGGAAACCTGTTGCCTTTGAGGCAAGGGCAGATGACCTTGAGGTCCTTGGATTTATCTCAATCACCACCACCCTGTCATCTGCAGGGTTGTGGGCGAATTGTATATTTGTCCCCCCGGTTACCTGTATTGTCTCAACGATCCTATAGGAATACTCCTGTAGTTTTTTCTGAAGCTCATCGGAGATGGTTAGCATGGGCGCAGAGCAGAAGGAATCTCCTGTATGGACACCCATAGGGTCTATGTTTTCAATAAAACACACTGTAATCATATTGTTATCTGCATCCCTTACTACCTCAAGCTCAAGCTCTTCCCATCCTATAACCGCCTCTTCTATAAGTATTTGACCAATGAGGCTTGCTGATATACCCCTACTTGCAATGGTTCTAAGTTCCTCCTGATTGTATGTTATACCGCCGCCAGTGCCTCCTAGGGTATAGGCAGGACGGACAACAACCGGATATCCAAGTTCTTCGGCAATCTTTAAGGCCTCATCCACAGAGTAGGCAGGTGAACTACTCGGCATTGGGATACCCAATTTTTCCATGGTCTTTTTAAATTCGATCCTGTCCTCACCCCGCTCTATAGCATCTGCCTGAACACCTATTATTTTTACATTGTATTTGTTCAGTATCCCTTTTTTTGACAATTCAGCAGAGAGATTAAGCCCTGTCTGACCCCCAAGGTTGGGTAGTAGCCCATCTGGTCTTTCCTTCTCAATAATCTTTTCCAGAACCTCCACATTCAATGGCTCTATGTAGGTTACATCCGCCATCCCAGGATCTGTCATAATGGTGGCAGGATTTGAATTAACAAGGATAACTTTATAGCCTGCTGACCTCAATGCCTTACATGCCTGTGTCCCTGAATAATCAAATTCACATGCCTGACCAATAATGATGGGCCCTGAACCTATAATCAAGACCTTATCTATCCCCTCTATCTTTTTGTTTTCCATACTCTATCCTCTTTATAAAAATTTGTTTATACTATCAAAGCATATAGTTTATAGTCAAGCTTTTTGATTCTCATTGACACTGTGTAAAGGCCTATCGTATACTCACTGCAAAAAAAAGGAAAGTCCATGCGGTATGCCCTGGGGATGTGGAAAAACACGAGGATGATAGTCCTTGTTGCAGTAAGTGCTGCCATCTATGCAGCAGCTCTCATAGCGTTTAAAACAGCCATACCCTTGATACCAGGTGTTACAGAGGTGCGTGTGGCTGGGATATTTTTAATGACCTTTGGGATACTCTTTGGACCAGCCGGTGCCTGGGGTTTGGCGATAGGTAATGTCATAGGTGACCTTTTTGGGGGGACATTTGGACCTGCATCAATAGCAGGATTTTTTGGCAACTTTCTTCTTGGCTATCTACCCTACACGATGTGGGTTACCTTTTTTCCATTTTCAGAAAAGACATATAAATGGGATGCAAAAAGTCCCAAAAGCTGGTCTGCATATATATCTATAACCATTATCTCATCATGCTCCTGTGCCCTTTTTATTGGTCTTATGGTTGATGTCCTGGGGATTGTTCCCTATCAGGTGATCTCGAGGATTATAGCCATCAACAATATAATTGGCAATATGATTGGCGTTGTGCTCTTGATAGCTGTCTATGATACTACAAAGAATCAGCTTGGACTTGTGTGGACAGATGTGATGGGGGTAAAACCAGATAGCCTATCAGTAAGGGGTATTGCAGGCTCATGGCTTGTGGCAATAGGCTCTATAGTAGGGTTACTGGCAGGATTCATACCAGGTTTGTCTGTTAATACTGTGAGTTGGTGTTCTCTGGTTCTTGTTATCGTAGGGAGCCTTATCTTATAAGCATCCATGGGTATCCATGTCTCAATAAAATCATTATCTTTTACATATCAGAATACAAAAAAACCTGCCATTAAAGATATAAACGGTGAGATTAGAAGCGGCGAGTTTGTGGTTATCATGGGGCATGGTGGGGCAGGTAAATCTACCCTCTGCTATACATTAAATGGAATTATCCCTCGTTTTTATAAGGGTGATTACAGAGGAACAGTCTCGATAGCCAGTAAATATACAACAGAATATAAAATAAATGAAATGGCAAGGACTGTTGGTCTTGTTTTTCAGGACTTTGAGGCACAACTTTTTTCTACAAATGTGGAGCTTGAGATTGCCTTTGGCCTGGAGAATATGGGCCTTTCCCGTGAGGAGATAAAAAGACGCATTGATAATTATATAGGTTTTCTTGGACTTGAAGGTAAGAGAAATGCAGACCCATCGGTTCTATCAGGGGGTCAGAGGCAGAGGCTTGCAATTGGTTCTGTTATTGCCATGGAACCATCTGTTGTGGTGATGGATGAACCCACAACTGACATTGACCCTTTAGGCAGGGCAGATGTCCTATCGCTTGCAGGGCTTTTGAGGGAAAGGAAAAGGACGCTTCTTATGACTGATTATGACCCGGATACGTCTATCAATGCTGACCAGTTGTGGCTGCTCAAGGATGGTGAGGTTGTAGCCCAGGGACAGCCCCGCAGGTATCTCACAGATGAGGAGCTCCTCTTGTCATGCGGGGTTATGCCTCCTCAGACTGTATCTTTATTTAACAGGATGGGATGGCAGGGTGCCCCTCTGACAATGGAGGAGGCAAAGGATTTGATAGAGAAAAATAATCTTGTTAAGAGATGTCCATATAAGGAACATATAGTTGATGACCTCGGTAGTGATAGTTTTTTTATAGAGGCAAAGGATTTATGCTTTCGGTATCCCGGTGCCTATGGGGATACACTAACTAATATAAACCTTGGTATAAAGAAAGGTGAGTTTGTAGCCATATTAGGACAGAATGGCTCTGGAAAGACAACCCTGGCAAAGCATTTCAATAGACTCCTTAAACCAACCTCTGGTGAAATGGTTATAGACGGGAGGTCGACAACACGATACAGGCAAAATGAGCTTGCAAGGATTGTGGGCTATGTATTCCAGAACCCTGACCACCAGATTTTTGCATCCACAGTAAGAGAGGAGGTGGGGTTTGGACTGAAAAACATTGGCGAAGGGAGTGAAACCATAAAGAGAAGCGTTGAAGAGGCCCTCGCTGTAGTTGGGCTCACAGGTTATGAAGATAAATCACCTTTTGTTCTAACGAAAGGAGAGAGGCAGAGGGTTGCTGTTGCCTCTATCCTTTCTGTTAAACCAGAGATTATAATACTTGATGAGCCTACAACAGGGCTTGATTATCTACATCAAAGGGACAGCCTTGAGATGCTTAAGGGTTTAAATAAAAAAGGCCATACCATAATAATAATCACGCACTCCATGTGGATCGTTGAGGAATATGCAGGAAGGTGTATCGTTATGAAAAATGGCAGGATATTAGATGACGGTGCAACAAGGAGGGTATTTGCCAATGAGGCCAGGCTTGCACAGGCATCCCTTGTTCCTTCGCCGATAGTTCGATTGAGCAATTGGCTTGGCACCGATGCTATTACTGTTGAGGGTCTTGCGAGGGAGCTTAAATAATGAATCTTTCCATATATCAGGACAAGGGAACCTGGCTGCATCATCTTGACCCGAGGACAAAGCTCTGGGGGGTTGTTATAATATTTATCATATGTCTCTGTTTTAATAGCCCGTTTTTTATGGCAGCGATAGCGATGAGTGTTTTTATAATAGCGTTATCTGCAAAGGCTCATAGGGCACTCTGGACATTGCGATATCTACTCCTTCTCCTTATTTTTTTTAGCGCCATTCTCTGGCCACTTTTCACAACAGGCAATACACCTCTATGGGCATGGGGAAGCCTCAGAATAGCAAAGGAATCACTCTTTTATGGCATAGCCATGGGTATGAGGCTACCCACCTTTGTTATTGCAGGGCTTGTATTTCTTTCCACAACTAAAAATGAGGAGATAACAAATGGTCTGATAAAGATGAGAATGCCTTACCCCCTGGCATTTGCATTCTCAACTGCCCTGCGTCTTGTTCCCACATTTGCTGGGGCAGGCGCAACCATCGTCCAGGCACAGATATCAAGGGGGCTTGATCTTGAGTCAAAAAACATATTTAGTCGCATAGGAAAATTCATTCCCCTTGCAGTGCCCATGTTTATCTCTGCTATAAGATATACGAATCTTCTCTCTATGGCGCTGGAGTCAAGGGGTTTTAGCCCTGATGTCCCAAGAACACTCTATTACGAACCTGTGATGAAAAAAAAGGATTGGTTCATTCTTTTTTTTATGATAGCTACACTTTTTGCATGTCTTTACATACGGTTATTTTTAAAATTTGGCGTTGTAATGCCGGGAAGATTATAATCCGAGGGCCCCAAAGATGACCTCCTCTTCTAATGAAGTTTGTTATGTGCTATGATACCTCACAGGAGACAGACACTGCCTCGTTTACACATTAAAAAGCCTATTTTTCCTTCTGTTTTTCTCCAGCAGCGTTCTTTCCTGCAATTCTTCCGAAGACAAAACAGTTAGCAAGAAAGGCACCACTTGCTGGATAGGCCCTTAAACAGGCAGTAACAGCACCACCAGCGTATAATCTTGGAATAGGCTCATTAAATGCATCTAATACCTGGGATTTAGTGTTTATCTTCAAACCACCAAAGGATTCAACAACAGAGACCGTCAATCTACCTCCGTAAAATGGTGCAGTTGTTATGGCTCCCAGGGCCTTTTTTCTTCCAAATTCAGGGTCTTTACCACTGCCAGCATTGGTATTGAAGTCAGAGACTGTTTTTTCAAGATTCGTCGCATCAATACCGAGAAGCCTCGCTAGTTCACCAACGGTGGAGGCCTGCTTCAGGTGCCCATCGGCAATCTCAGACCTCAGGTCTTCGCTGAAACCGTATCCCATAGCAGCACCTACAGTCTTTTTTGTCTTGTCGTCAAAGATAATAAATGCCGATTTCTGACGGAGAAGAAGAGGTGATACTAGCTGATAGTATGCAGTCTCATTGCAGAATCGTTTACCTGCTTCGTTCACAAAAATACAGGGGTGTTTATAAAGGAAATACCCGCTGGAAAACATTATTGCCTTTTTTCCCTGTGTGATTTCCAATGCAGGAAGCGATGGGGGGAGTTCTACAGTCCCCGTATCAACTATTGGGGATCCAATTTTCTCTGCCATGAGAATGCCATCTCCTGTTAGCCCTAGGGCTGTGACTGGAACGGCTGTTCTCTGGAGAGGAAAGTAACTGGTAACCATTTCATTATTCCGCGTGAAACCGCCACTAGCAATAACAACACCCTTTGTTGCCTTCACGTTTACAACCTTCCCCTTTCTCTTGGCTTGCACCCCTATGACCTCACCATTTGCGTCAACGATTAGCCTTTCGCCTGCTGTTTCATAGAGAATTTCTATTTTACGGGCACCAATAGCCTTCATTAAAATACTCATCAGTCCTCTCCCCCTGTCCTTTGCGCAGTGGCCTCTCTTTACTGCTGGGGTGACTGAATCGTATTCCTCCTCGACACCAGAGAAGTAGAGAAGGTTAGGAGGGAACTCCACGCCTAATTTTTTTAACCATTCTATAATTTCAGCTGATTCATTGCAGAGCGTTTTCACCATCTCGGGGTTAAGGAGGTTATTGTTATACGTCATCCAGAATTTATACATCCCATCAACGCTGTCAGAAATTCCTGCTGATTTCTGCACAGAGGTATTGGCAGCATATATAATACCGCCGCTGAGGGCTGTGCTTCCTCCAGCCATAGGCATTTTCTCAAGTATAATTACCTTAGCCCCATTGTCATGGGCCTCTATGGCTGCGGCAGCTCCTGTTGCCCCAAGCCCCATAACTATGACGTCTGTCTGCTTTTCCCATTTTTTTGGGAGTGCAGCCTTTGCAATATTTGTCCCTCCACCAATTAATAAGGCAGTTCCTGCAAGTCCTAAGGCACCCACAAATTGCCTTCTTGAAATCCTTCCTGACTTTTCGAGCTTATCACTTTTGTCCATAGTATCGTATCTCCTTTCAGGGTCTTAAATGGTAACCTTCTCTTTTGGTTACAGTATAGATAAAGAATATCTTGCCTGTCAAGGTGAACATCATATCCCTTAAGCCCATAGGCTATATACATAAGCCCCTAAGCTGCAAACTCTAAAATTTTTGCAATTACCTCTTTAGTATAGCTTATTAAACCCCATTTTTTTGCTAAAGATACTGCATTCTCAGCTATCTTCTCAATCTCCGCTTTATTAATGCCCACCTCATTTAAGCGGACCGGTGCCCCAATTCCATGAAAATAATCTTTTATTGCCGCAATTGCCTCTTTGGCGTCAGCCTTACCGAATACCTCTTTGCCAAAATGTGCCAAACGTTTAGATAAAGTAGAGGCGTTATATTTAAGCCATGCGGGAAATACTATTGATAGACTTGCCCCATGGTCCACATTGTATAATGCTGATAGGGAATGACCCATCATGTGGTTTGGAAATCCATAATCGCCGATACCCGTGGTAGTTAGTCCATTAAGTGCAAGTGTGGCGGACCACATAAAATTTGCCCTTGCATCATAATCTGTAGGGTTTTCAAAGATTTTTTTTGTAGTGGCGATAACAGTCTTTACCAGTGTTTCTACAAATCCGTCCTGTATAGGGGTGGTTGGGTATGTTCCTGTAAAATAGCCCTCCAATATATGAACTATGGCATCCACACTACCGTTTGCCACCTGCCTTTTGGGTACACTGTAGGTGTTTGTAGGATCTAATATGGATATTTTTGGGAATAGGCTCTCGCTTTGAATATTGAACTTTTGTTTTGTAGCCTCATTTGTAATCACTGCACCTGAATTCATTTCAGAGGCGGTTGCTGCTAATGTAAGGACTACATAAATCGGGAGTGCTTTTGTAATCTTGGCTTTATCTATGAAGAAATCCCATACATCCCCACTATAGTAAACCCCCGCTGCTACTGCTTTTGCTGTATCGATTACGCTTCCACCACCTACGGCTAATAGGCAATCGACATGCTCTTTTCTTGCCAGATCAATTGCTTCATAAACAAAACTGAGCACAGGGTTTGGCTTAACCCCGCCTTTTTCAACAAATGTAATGCCATGTTTTTTTAAGGAACCAATGACTTTGTCATAAATACCGTTTTGTTTAATGCTGGTGGATCCATATAAAAATAGGCATTTCTGACCCTGTAAGTATCTGCCAATATCTGAGGTTTTGTCTTCACCAAATACAATTTGCGTTGGATTATAAAATACAAAATCTTTCATATAATCTACTTCTTTTTCACATCATCATTTGTGGATTATCTCTGTCTCGCCGGGTGAATTCCAGCATCCATCTGGGATAGATACGTGGTGGTTCGCTTATGGCATCAAGTGCAGCAACCTCCTCTGGATGAAGTTCCCATTCAACGGTTTTGAGATTATCCAATAGTTGCTCCGGTTTGGTGGCACCGATGATTACGGAGCTGACCGCT
>JAGPMK010000005.1:11183-47547 GCA_018052995.1 Syntrophorhabdales bacterium
ACGTGGTGGTTCGCTTATGGCATCAAGTGCAGCAACCTCCTCTGGATGAAGTTCCCATTCAACGGTTTTGAGATTATCCAATAGTTGCTCCGGTTTGGTGGCACCGATGATTACGGAGCTGACCGCTTGTTTGCGTAACAGATAGTTGAGTGAGACCTGCGCAGCGCTTACGCCTCGGACAGCAGCAATGCGCTGAACTTCATCAAGGATGGCATAGGCGCGGTCTTCATCGAACTGGAGGAAGTTCTGTTCCTCTTTGCTACGTCGGGCATCTTTAGGTCCCTTGCCGCCACGTGGATACTTGCCGGTAAGGAAACCGGCTGACAGAGGTGACCATGGTGTCACACCTAATCCTTGATCCTGACACACAGGCACCAGCTCAATTTCCACATCTCGTGCTATCAGTGAGTAGTATGCCTGAAGTGACACAAATTTTTCCCAGTTGTATTTTTCAGAGATGGAAAGTGCCTTCATGAGCTGCCAGGCAAAAAAGTTTGAGCAGCCAAGGTATCGCACCTTGCCCTGGCGAACCAGATCATTAAGAGTTGAGAGTGTCTCTTCAAGGGGTGTCATGAAATCAAAACTGTGCACAATGTAAAGGTCGATATAGTCGGTACCAAGTCGCTTCAAGCTGTTTTCACAGCTCTGGATGATGTGCCTTCTGCTAAGTCCCACGTCATTGATTTCCTGGCTCATACGGCCACGCACTTTAGTGGCAAGCACCACCTTGTCTCGTTTGCCTTTTATAGCTTTCCCTAAGATTTCCTCTGACTGTCCGTAGGAATAGACATCAGCCGTATCGAAAAAGTTGACACCAGCATCAAAGGCAATGTCAACCAGCCGCTGTGCGGCGGTCTGGTCAAGTCCACCAATCTTTTCCCAATAACCTTGTCCACCAAAGCTCATGGCCCCCAGACACAACTCAGATACCAGGAGACCTGATTTTCCCAATTGACGGTAGTGCATTCCAGAACTATTTGGTCCTGATTTGCCTGATTGTTTCTGTTCCATATTAATATTACCTCCTCCCTTTTATTCAAAAGTGCCTAATCACTCTCTGTTTTGTTCCAATCAATTGCTATGATTCTTTGTCCATTCACTTCTGCTGCTTCATCCGGAGCAAGATAAACAGTCCTCCAAAATGCAATCTACTTTAAAGACCAAATCTCTAATCCACTTATCAAAACATACCGCCGTCTGCTGCAAGCACCTGACCTGTGACATAATCTGAATCAGAGCTTGCAAAGTAGACAAAAGTGCCGACAAGCCGGTCAGCTTTTGGCAGATTCTGAAGCTTTTTTCCCTCAGCAGCACCAAAACGGTCGGCATAAAAGTCTGAAAGTGCATCAGTCATGCGGGTTTCAGCTACAGGGACAATCGCATTAACCTGGATGTTATACGGAACAAGTTCGTAGGCTACATTTTTTGTAAGTGCAACAATACCACCTTTGGCTGAGGCGTAATCGGCAACACCAAAGAATCCTCTAAATGCAGCAGGGGCAGCAAGATTGATAATCTTTCCACTGGATTTAGGTATCATAAAACGTTTGGTGGCTACCCAGATATGATAATATGTACCAAACAGATGGGTCCGGACCGTCCTTTCAAACTGCTCTGGGTTAAGTTCCCAAAAAGGTGTGGGTTTTATAATGCCGGCATTGTTGACAAGGATATCAAGCGTCCCATAGATTCGCTCGATGTCGTCCATCAATTTTTCTACATCCTTAAAATTCGCTGCATCATAAAGCCCGCCTTCCCCCCTTACCCCCAATGCGCGAACCTCCTTGAGTGCCGCTTCCAAACCATGCTGGTCCTCTTTGGCCGTTAGGAAGAGACTTGCCCCTTCTTTAGCATATCCAATAGCCACCGCACGACCAATACCTTTGCTTGAGCCTGTTATTAATGCTATTTTTCCTTTAAGGCGCATATTCCTTCTCCATATTTGTAGATTTTATATATTTTTATACATATTATGCCATATGAGATGAATTTTATGTCAAGCAGAAAAGAGCAATTTTTAATTTTCTTTTTCAAGTTTAAATGACAAAAACCTGATAAAATGCTTGACAAAACCTGATAAAAAATTTTAGTTTTTTTAATAAAGATGTTTTAAAGGTAATGTCATTGGATACAAAAAGAGATAAAAAGGCAACAAAGATAGGTATCTATAAGGCCTGGTGTAAGGGTTGCGGAATATGCGTGGCATTCTGCCCTGCTGATGTTCTTATTAGGGATGATGCAGGGTATCCGTATGTAAAATCACCTGAAAAATGTATAAATTGTGGGTGGTGTGAACTTAGGTGTCCTGATTTTGCTATCACTGTTTATAAAAAAGATAAGGGTTTAAAAGAGATAGATGAAGAAGGAGAAAAAGAGAGATTACAGGGAACTCCTGCTCCAGGGCAATGAGGCAATAGTAGAAGGTGCATTAAGGGCAGGGTGTCGTTTTTTTGCTGGTTATCCTATAACACCAGCAACAGAGATATCTGAGCAGTTATCAGTGAGGCTGCCGCAGGTTGGTGGAACATTCATCCAGATGGAAGATGAGATAGCCAGTATTGCTGCCATAATAGGCGCATCCCTTGCAGGTGCTAAGTCTATGACAGCTACCAGTGGACCTGGTTTTTCCCTTATGCAGGAGAATATCGGATTTGCCATAATGGCTGAGGTTCCTTGCGTGATTGTAAATGCCATGAGGGGCGGTCCAAGTACAGGATTACCCACATCCCCGTCTCAGAGCGATGTTATGCAGGCACGTTGGGGAACACATGGCGACCATCCCATTATAGCGCTCTGTCCTTCTACTATAAGGGAGTGCTATGACCTTACTATAAAGGCATTCAATCTCTCAGAAAAATTTAGAAATCCTGTAATCCTTCTTGTGGATGAGGTGGTGGCGCATATGAGGGAGAAGATCACCCTCTATGATGATGAGGATGTGGAGATCTTCAATAGGGTTAAGCCAAATATGCCACCAGAGTGGTATATACCATACGAGAATACACCCAGTGGTATCCCTCCCATGGCGAATTTCGGAGAGGGTTATCGTTATCACGTGACAGGTCTTACCCATGATATAAGGGGGTTTCCCACATCCAGGCCTGATGAGATAGACCCTTTTATAAGGAGGTTATTTAGAAAGATCAGCCAGCATTTCTCTGAATTGCAATTTGGTGAATTTTTTGAGACAGATGATGCAGACATTACAATAATTGCCTATGGATGTGTTGCCAGGTCCGCAAAGAGGGCAGCAATAGATGCACGGTCAAGGGGTATTAAGGTAGGGGTATTAAAACTGAATACGCTCTGGCCCTTTATGAGGACTGCTGTTGAAAAGGTTCTTAATGTCTCTGGAACTGTTATTGTCCCGGAGATGAACATGGGTCAGATTTCAAGAGAGGTAAAACGTGTAAATAAGGGTCCAGCAAGGGTATTTACCATTAATAAGGTCGATGGGACTATCATTACCCCTGAAGAGATACTGGCAAGGATCAAGGAGGTAGGCTGATGACAGAGGTGACCAAACTGATCCATAAATATCTAAGACATGATAAGAAATTCCCTCATGTATGGTGTCCTGGGTGCGGTATTGGCATCATGCTCGGGGCGCTTATACGGGCAATAGATAAATGCGAATTTACAAAGGATGAGGTCGTCCTTGTCTCAGGCATTGGCTGCACAGGTAGGCTACCTGTTTATGTGGATTTTAATACCTTGCACACAACTCATGGACGGGCGCTTGCATTTGCAACAGGTGTAAAACTTGCAAATCCAGCCTTGAAGGTTATTGTAATTATGGGCGATGGAGATGCTGTTGCCATAGGGGGAAACCATTTTATCCATGCGGCAAGGAGAAATATAGACCTTACCGCCATAATAGTAAACAACAGCGTCTATGGTATGACCGGTGGACAGTATTCACCTACAACCCCTTATGGTATGAGGACAACAACCTCTTCAATTTTTCATGTAGAACAGGCATTTAATATATCGGAACTGGCTGTTACAGCTGGTGCACCCTTTGTAGGAAGGGGCACAGTATATCACGCAAGGCTCCTTGACAGCCTTATGGAAAAGGCATTCCTCAAACAGGGTTTTGCAGTTGTTGAGGTTATATCACACTGTCATACACAGTTTGGGAAGCTAAACAAAATGGGAACTGCAGTGGAGATGATGCAGTGGCAGAGAGACCATGCTGTGACAGTAGAGAAGGCTGCCCAGATGAACGAGGAGGATCTAAGGGATAAATTCAGGATAGGTATTCTTGTGGATAAGGAATTACCTGTCTATCAGGATGAATATGAAAAGGTAAGGCAGCGGGCAATGACAGGTGGGGGTAAATAAAATAGAAGAGGAAAAATATTGATTATAAAGTCTTTTGGATAGTCTTTTGTATCAAAATATAGTCTTAAATAAGGGTAGATATGGGTTTTAGATATGATATAAGGTTAAGTGGTTCAGGGGGTCAGGGCATAATCCTCATGGGGATCATCCTTGCTGAGGCAGCAGGTATCTATGAAGGTAGATTTGTCTCTCAGACCCAGAGCTATGGCCCAGAGGCAAGAGGTGGGTCAAGCAAGGCAGAGGTAGTGATAAGCGATACTGAGATTGATTACCCAAAGGCAATGAGGCTGGATATGCTTCTTGCCATGAATCAGAAGTCCTGTGATGACTACTATATGGATCTTAAGCCCGAAGGAATATTGATCGTGGATTCTACTTTTGTAAAGCAGATACCAATACAAAGGGCATTTCAGATACCCTTTACAAAGATTGCCAGAGATAAGCTGGGTAAGGAAATGGTATCCAATATAGTTGCCCTTGGCGCCATAACAAAATTAACAGACCTGGTATCTTCTAAGGCAATGGAGAAGGCTGTCCTTGCCAGGGTCCCAAAGGGGACTGAAAAACTAAATCGTGATGCATTGAACGCAGGGATGGCAGCCGCAATCAAGGCAAAAAAGAACATCTTACCGTTTGTGAGAAGTGAGCGGGAAGATGAAGATACATGAGTATCAGGCAAAGAATCTCCTAAAAGAATACAATATTGAGACCCCTAAAGGCAGAACAGCCACGGATTGCGAAGAAGCCCTTAGGGTATGGGAAGATATGAGGGGCATCCCCCTTGTTGTAAAGGCTCAGGTCCACTCAGGGGGCAGGGGTAGGGCAGGGGGCATAAGGGTTGTTAAGTCAAAAGATGAGCTGAAAGACTATGTCTTAGGTCTCATTGGTTCTATGCTCTACACAGAGCAGTCAGGTGGTGAAGGGAGACCTGTCGATTGTGTGTTGATTGAAGAGACAATCGATGTCAAAAAAGAGTTTTATCTGGGGTTTACCATAGATAGGTCAAATGCCTGTATATCCATGATTGTAAGTTCAGAGGGTGGCGTAGAGATAGAGAGGGTTGCTGCCGACTCACCAGAGAAGGTAGTCGTTCAGAATATAGAACCTTTACTTGGTTTGAGGGATTTTCAGGTCACTAGGGCCCTTTTGTCAGCAGGCATTGAATTAAATTATACGAGAAAAATTACCCCAATTGCCAGGGGATTATATAGGCTTTTTACAGATAAGGATTGCTCTCTTGCTGAGATAAATCCCCTTGTAGTAACAGAAGAGGATGAGATTATTGCCCTCGATGCCAAGATAAACTTTGATGACAATGCCCTCTTCAGGCATCCTGATATATTATTGCTCCGTGATTACAGGCAGGAGAATCCCCTTGAGGTAGAGGCGTCAAAATATAACCTCAATTATATAAAACTAAAGGGAAGTGTAGGTTGTATGGTAAATGGTGCTGGTCTTGCTATGGCAACAATGGACCTTATTAAGCTCGTAGGGGCTGAACCTGCTAATTTTCTCGACGTAGGTGGTGGTGCTACGTCGAAGATGGTCGAGGAAGGGCTGAAGATATTGGCCTCTGACAGGGATGTGAAGGTAATATTTATAAATATATTTGGCGGTATCCTGCGTTGCGATACCCTTGCAAGAGGTGTTGTTGATGCCACCAAACAGCTGAAGATAGCATTGCCTGTCATAATAAGGCTTGAGGGGACAAACGTAGATGAGGGGAGGAGGATACTTGCCGAATCCGGACTCTCCTTTACTGTTGCCAGGGATATGGGAGAGGCGGCGATTAAGGTCGCTGAGGTATTAGGGATTAATTGATAATGCTGAAGACCTATTGCCTTTATCTATAGCTTTAGTCTATATCTATAGTCTGATTCTTAAGGAAGATATATGAGCATAATAGTTGACGAAAACACAAAGGTGCTTGTTCAG
Organism: Syntrophorhabdales bacterium; assembly: GCA_018052995.1. Taxonomy (GTDB): domain Bacteria; phylum Desulfobacterota; class Syntrophorhabdia; order Syntrophorhabdales; family Syntrophorhabdaceae; genus DTOV01. The sequence goes on from JAGPMK010000005.1 coordinate 17,463, forward strand.
GGTATAACAGGCAATGAGGGTGCATTCCATACCCGTAAGATGATTGAATATGGCACAAAGGTGATAGCTGGTGTCACCCCCGGTAAGGGTGGCAAACTATTTGAGGGCATCCCTGTGTATAATAGTGTCCATGATGCAGTAAAGAATAATGACATAGATGCAACAGCAATATTTGTCCCTCCTGCCTTTGCTGCAGACGCCGTAATAGAGGCTGCAGAGTCAGGGATTAAGGTGATTGTATGTTTTACAGAGGGTATTCCCACCCTGGATATGATTACAACATACCATTATGTTAGATCAAAGGGGGTATGGCTTATTGGACCCAATACGCCGGGGATTATATCACCGGGAAGATGTAAGATTGGTGTCATGGCAGGTTATATCCACAGAAAGGGGTCGGTGGGTATAATCTCAAGAAGCGGAACCCTGACCTATGAGGTGGTATATCAGCTTTCCAAAAGAGGTCTTGGACAGTCAACATGTATAGGCATAGGTGGTGACCCTATAGTGGGATTAAAATATATAGACCTACTTAGGATGTTTGAAGAGGATGCTGATACAGATGTGGTTGTGATGATAGGAGAGATAGGTGGCACAGCTGAGGAGGATGCAGTCCTATATTACAGAGAAAACATGAAAAAACCCTTAGTAGCGTTCATAGCAGGTATTACTGCCCCTGAGGGAAGGCGCATGGGTCATGCAGGGGCCATTATCTCAGGGGGCAAGGGCGATGCAAAGACAAAGATAAAGGTTCTTGAAGAGGCAGGCGCATTTGTTGTAAAAAATCCCGCAGAGATAGGGCAGGCAGTATTGGATGCAAGGCAGAACAGGCTTTAAGGGCACCCTGTCTGTCATTGCCATGGGAATTATGCCCCATGAAGACAACATAAGGGCATTTCAACCTGCACTTGAGATGGATATCCCCTTCTGACCTTAACTTCCCAGATTAAATCCTTTGCATTATTAAAAGAGGTGTTAGTATATTTAAAGTCAAAATATAATTTAATATGACGGATAGTTACCTGAAGATTATCAGTGTCATAGAGATGGCTAACGGACTAAAGGCATAAAATATGATGAGGCGTGAGAGGCATTTTAGTAATTCCCCGGAGATTGAGAGGTATTAAAGATGAATAGGATGATACACAGGATACATATAGTATGTAAGAGAAAAAAGGACGATGCCATAAAAATAGCAGGCAACATCATAAATCTGTATGGTAAAGATATGGACATATATCTTGATGAAGAGTCAGCAAGGTTTTTGAACTTTGAAAAGGGCGTAGAGCTGGAACATGTAGGTGAAGGTGCAGACCTGATCATAGTTCTTGGCGGGGACGGCACCATGCTTGCTGTGGCAAGACAACTAAAAGGCAGGGATGTCCCTATTCTGGGTGTAAACCTCGGCGGTCTCGGATTTCTTACTGAGATATCTGTGGAGGAGATGCCCATTATGCTCGAAAAGATTGTCTCAGGGCAGTATAAACTATCTACAAGAATGATGCTTGATGTGTGTGTAATCAGGGAGGGAAACAGGGTATTTGAATTCTCTGTTCTCAATGATGCTGTTATAACAAAGGATGCCTTAGCAAGGATAATAGACATAGAGGTATATGTAAACAGTGTCTATCTAACCACCTACAAGGCAGATGGTCTTATATTTTCCACACCCACAGGGTCAACCGGGTATTCTTTGTCTGCAGGGGGACCTATATTATATCCAACCCTCAGGAATATGATTGTAACGCCCATATGCCCCCACATGCTTACTAATAGGCCCCTTATCCTTCCTGAGGATGTATCCATGATGGCGGTTTTGAGGTCAGAAAATGAGAGGGTGGTCCTCACGATTGACGGTCAGATCGGATTCCCTCTTGAATATAGGGATGAGGTGGTTGTAAAAAAATCACCCGATACAGTAAGGCTTATAAAATCTTCTTTTAGGGGTTATTTTGAGATACTCAGGGAAAAGCTCAAATGGGGTGAGAGATAGGATATAGGGATGCTTACATTCTTAAGGGTCAGGGGTTTTGCGATAATAGATGAAATAGAGGTTGACTTTGAGGATGGTTTTAATGTTATAACCGGTGAAACAGGCGCAGGCAAGTCAATAATTATTAATGCATTATCCACCTTAATAAATCAGAGGATCTCTACAGATGTTTTAAAAACCTCGGCAAGACAGGCTGAGATAGTGGCTCATTTTTTATATGGGGAAAGGGAGTATATCCTTAGGAGGGTCATTCATGCCTCAGGGAGGTCAAGGGCCTATCTTAATGATGAGCCTATAACGTTGGGCAGGATGGAGGAACTGGGGAATAGCCTTTTGCATATATATGGACAGAATGAATACAGAGACCTTCTTGAAAAGGATAGGTATATCAATCTCATAGATAATATCGTCGGGCTGGAAGACAAAAGGATAACACTTGCTGGGATGGTAAGGCAGTTGAGGGAGCTGGAGACTGGGCTTAAGACTATGATGAAGGATGCCGAGCAGAGGTCAAAAGAGATTTATTTTCTTGAGTTTCAGATTGATGAGATTGACAGCGCAAACCTTAAGGAGAAAGAAGAGGAGGAACTAAGACAGAGGCTTAAGACTCTCAAGGATGCAGAGAGGATTAGGATAGCCCTTCAGGAGATAGGAGAATTATTCTATGAAAGGGAGGAATCAATCCATGGCATGATTAGATCATCTGTGAATGCCATTAAAATGTTCAGCCATATAGATTTTCTGAAGAGGATACGAGAGAGGATAGAGTCTATATCCTATGACCTTGAGGATGTATTAAGAGAGATAAGGGATGGGGAGAAAAGCCTGGCGCATGATCCAGATGAATTGAATAAGATAGAAGAAAGGCTGTCAAGGTTATTTGCAATCAAAGAAAAATATGGAAAGACCCTTGAGGATGTAATGCAATACAGGGAGGATGCAAAAAAGAGGCTTTTATATCTTACAGGGTTGGAAGAGAATATAGAGATAATGGAGAAAAAGATTAATGCTCTGAGAAATGAGGTAGAGGATCTTGCCGAGTTATTGTCTAATATGAGAAAACAAAAGGCGCCTGAGATAGCAAGGCTTGTTATGGATGAACTCAAGCTTCTTGCTATGGAGAACACAGAGTTTGTAATAGATATAAAGGATAGGGGAACCATAGAGGAGGATGGTAGAGATGATGTGGACTTCCTTTTAAGCACTAATCCTGGCGAGGCATTAAAACCCTTAAGAAGGGTTGCCTCAGGTGGTGAGCTTTCAAGGATAATGCTTGCCATCAAGAAGGTTATGGGTGGTGATGAGGAAAGGGCATTGATATTTGATGAGGTGGATACAGGCATTGGGGGTATGGTGGCTGATATGGTAGGACAGAGGCTTAAAAGTCTCTCCAGAACCCATCAGATTATCTGTATAACCCATCTTCCCCAGATAGCTGTCTATGGGGATTGTCATTTCCTTGTTGAAAAAAAGCAGATGAAGGATTATACAATAACAGATATAAAGAGGCTTACTGATTCTGAGAGGATAAATGAGATAGCCAGGATGCTGGCCGGTCTGGGGATAACAGAGAAAACAATACGGATATCTGAGGAGATGTTGTCAAATGCTAAAAAAGGCGTCTATTGAGGACATAAAGTATATTCACAATATTATTAATTCCGCTGCATCTAAAGGTGAGATGCTGCCGAGGTCACTGGGAGAGCTATATGACAATATGAGGGACTATTTCGTCTATGTGGATAATGGAAGGATTGTAGGGACAGGCGCACTCCATATATGCTGGGAGGACCTGGCAGAGGTAAGATCCATCTGTGTTGTGGATTCCCACAGGATGAAGGGCATAGGAAAAAAGATTGTGGAGGCAACCCTTGAAGAAGCGAGAACCTATATGATCAAACAGGTCTTTCTTTTGACCTATCAGATAGAGTTTTTTAAAAAATGTGGTTTTCATATAACCGACAAAAAGGAACTACCCCAGAAGATATGGTCTGACTGCATAAAATGTCCTAAATTCCCCCAATGTGATGAGACGGCAATGAAGATAGGGCTTGTTTGAGTATGAGTATCAATGATTTCATAGCGTTAGGTTAAAAAAAACTTGAAGACAATAACAGGGGTCTATATGGATTATGAAAAGATAGTAGATGGTATAAAAGGTTTATTTGACAGCTATGAGTTATTCTTTATGAAAGAGAGAACTAGAAGGTATGAAAGCAGGGACCTTGATATTTATAATGTCGAATTAAGAGAGGAAGAGGGTGTTGCCTTAAGGGGTATAAAGGAAAACAGGATGGTTTTTTCATACTCCTACGATAGAGGCGAAAAGGCATTAGAGTCATTGCTTGACAATAGCCGTCAGCTTCTTCCTTTTTTAGATGAGGACATGGACTATGGATTTCCAGAACCTGCCAGCAGTTATCCTGTTTTAGATACATATGATAGGGAGGGTATCGGACTCAGTGATTCAATAAAAAAAGACATGGTTATAAAACTGGAAGATATAATGAAATCCTTTGACAGAAGGATCGTTGCCGTAAGGGGCTGCGAGCTTCAGGAGGCAGAGATAGAGGTAATGATTATAAATTCAAGGGGTGTATCCGTTGAGGCAAGAAAGACAACATATGTTATAACAGGGATGGGTATTGCAAAAGATGAAGATGAGGTCTCGTGGTATGATTGGAGGTGGTCAAATTTTTTAAGAGATATGGACCTCAAGGGATTTGGCAATGAGGTGGCAGAAAAGGCGGTCTCTTTTCTTGGGGGCACCCAAATCGAAACAGGGATATATAATGGGATTATTAAACCACAGGCAGCAAGTGATATAATGAGTATACTCTCCGGGTCATTCCTTGCAGAGAATCTCTATAAAGGCAAGACCTGGCTGAAGGATAAGATCGGAAAGAGATGTCTCTCTCAATGTCTTAATATAACAGATTCAGGAACGATGGGAATAGAGGCATTCCCCTTTGATGCCGAGGGTTTCCCTACCCAGGTTAACAATGTAATCATAGATGGTGTGTTTGAGACATTTCTCTATGACACATATTATGGTAGAAAATATAGGAAGCCATCCACAGGGAACAGCATCAGGTCAGGGCTAAAAGATCCGCCTCGATGTGGTGCAAGGGGTATCTATATTGAAAAAGGTTTAATGGACATAACAAAGGATCTCCTTGATACCGGGATAGTTATAGAGGAGCTTATAGGGGCCCATACAGCAAACCCCATAACAGGGGAGTTTTCAGTGGGTGCCATTGGTTATCTTTATAAAAACAGGGCAATGTCTCCATTCAAAGAGGTAATATTTTCAGGCAACATCTTTGAGCTTTTAAATAATGTTACTGCAGTGGGTAATGACCTAAGGTTTTATGGAAATTGCGGTTCGCCATCATTATTTATAGAAGGGATGAAGATAAGCGGGAGATGAGGATAGGTTATTTTGTGCGCAATATTGGTGTTTCAGGGGGCGTGAAATCCATGCTCCAACACGTGGGGATGCTCAGAGATATGGGCTATGACGCAATCCTAATAACAGAGCGGGTAAAAAAAGATTGGTGCCTTCAGGTTGAACCTTTTATAGTAAAAGACAAGAAACTTCTTGACCTTCCACTCTGTGATATATATGTAGGGACTGCCTATAATGATGTTAAGCGTCTCTATGAGGCAAAAAAGGGCAAGGTGGTTCATTACTGCCAGGGCTATGAGCCCACAGAATACAGGTCGAGGATTACAGGTGAATTCATCTCTGAAAAATATGAGAGAAAAGGGTTTTTTTCATCTATCGGTAGGCTTATAGACAATATGAAGTTCCGTAAAAGAATAAAAGAGATAGAATCAATATATACACTACCTACCATAAAGGCAGGTCTTTCACCCCATCTTGTACGTTTAATTAAAGAGAGATATGGCCAGGAGTGTTCTATAATCCAGGGTGGCATTGACGATAGCGTATTTAATGCCAGAGGCAGAAAACCATGGAGATGGAGCAGAAAAATAAGAGTCCTCTGTATAGGCTCTATGTTTGTAGGCTTTAAAGGTATACCGGACACATATGACGCCATTGCGATCCTAAAAGATAAAGGGGTAAGTATAGAATTTATAAGGGTGTCCCCTGGACCGGCAACAAAGAAAGAGACAGAGGGTGGTATTGTGGATAGATATCTTATTGGCTTAAATGAGGGTGAGATGGCAGAGTTGTATAAGGAGACTGACATTTATATCTCCACATCCCTTGCCGGAGAGGGCCTTGGTTATCCTGCTATTGAGGCACTTGCATGCGGTGTTCCATCCATCCTTACTGAGATACCAAGTTATATGGACCTTGATGAACGAATGGATTTTGCCTATTTTGTCCCTGTCCATAGACCAGATATGGTCGCAGAGGGTATTATGAGAATAATAGAGGATGTTGAATTTCGTAATAGATGCATACAAAGGGGGTTTGAGGTAGCAGCAGGATACACCCTTGAGAGGACAAAAAAAGACCTCAAGGATTTTTACGAAAAGATTAAACTATAAACTACCAAAATTTTCATATCTAAATGCATAAAGATAGCCACGAGAAAGAAACTATCTGAGAGAAGAAAAAAATAAAGATTTTAAACCGTAACTCCGCCGCGAATACGGAATGGGTTATATAAAAAGCTCAAATATTTCTTGAGATTATGGTTAGAGATGGCATGTAAACATATTATGTAAATACGTAAATATGTTTATGGGATATCAGACTGGGCATTAAAGCATAAGGAGAAGGGAGCTAAACTCAGATTGATAGAGGTGACAAGTAAATGGAATATATAAGCCACCAACACCCTAAAACTCATAGAGAAATTGAAATACCTATTACGTAAAAATGGCGGAGTTACGGTTTAAATAGTTACAGTACAAATCCTCTATGGAGGGCCGTAAAAGATCCGTTGTATACTGGTAAGCTACCCTGATAAGCATAACCGTATTTATTTCTAAGCAACTAGGCGATTATACATATAAATATTTTTCTGGGTATGAAGTTGGGTTATCTTTTTTATAAGGAATCGTTCTGTTATTATGAAGACAATCTTTTACTCTGTAAATCTCAGTCTTCTGAGCTTGATTATTATATATACCTCCTGACCAATAGTAAGATTCATTTCATCAAATGCCTCCTTTGATATCTCTGCCATAAGGTTATTGCCATTTACGTTTACCTTTACGCGAACAATGGAACGGAGGGGCATTATATCTATAATAGTTGCCTTATAACGATTCAACGCAGGTCCAGGTGGTTTTGAATCTGATATGTATATATCGTGAGGTGGAATCGCTATCTTTTTTATTTTACTGCCTTCGTAAGGGAGAATAATAGCCATATCACCTGATTTTACTTCAATCAAACCTGTTGAAAGGATACGGCAGTCATCGCAGTTTATTATATTTGGCATACCTACAAATTCTAAAACCTTTTTAGTCTTTGGATGAAATAGAATATCCTCTGGCTTTGAGACCTGTTCTATTATGCCTTTGTGTATAATTGCAATTCTATCAGCCATCTCTTCTGCACCAAGTAAATCGTGTGTAACAATTACGGCAGTTATTTCCATTTTTTTTAGAAGGTTTTTGAGTTCAATTCTAAAATATTTTGCCGTCTGGCTATCGAGGCTTGATGTTGGCTCATCGAGAAGCAATATCTTCTGAAAGGGTGCAATGGCACGGGCAATAGCCACCCTCTGCTTTTCGCCACCACTTAAGTTTTGTGGATATCTTGTCTTCAGTCTCTCGATATGCAGAGCATCCAATAACTCGTTTACCCTCTTTTTTATTGTATTTTCAGGATATCGCTTCATCTTAAGACCATAGGATATATTTGATTCCACAGTGAGGTGAGGAAAGAGTGCCAGGTCCTGAAAGAGATAGCCAACACCCCGTTTGTGAGGAGGTATTTTATCCATTTTTTCCCCATCAAAATAGACTTCACCCTGATAATCAATAAGACCCGCTATGACATTAAGTAATGTGGTTTTTCCTGAGCCATTTGGACCCACGAGGGCAAGGATCTCCCCATCTCTTATGGTAAGTTTGAGGTTTTTCAGGATATGTTTTGTTATATCTTTAAGTTCAATGTCTGGCATGCCGATCCCTAAAAGGATATACCCCTTCCTGTAAAAAGCCTTATTCCATATAATATGCCAAGTCCAATTGTAATAAGAATAAGCACAAGGACAACAGTCCCTTCTATATCTGCACTGGCAAGACGCATGAAGATTGCAACGGGGATTGTTTCTGTCTTCATAGCCATTGACCCTGCTATTGTAATTGTGGCACCAAACTCACCAAATGCCTTTGCCCATGTAAGAATTGAAGAGGCAATAATCCCTCTTTTACAGAGAGGGAGGGTTACTGAGAAAAAAGCCTTAGAGGGTGATGCGCCTAGTGTCCTTGCTACCTCTTCGTATCTTGAAGGGATCTCGTCCATTGCCGCCTTTATAAGGCGTGTAGCAATCCCTGCAGTAGTAATAAACTGGGCAAGGAATATCCCGTATATAGTAAAAACGAATTTTATACCTTTATCCTGCATAAGAGAACCTAATGGGGTATTGAAGAAGATAAGAACAGTGGCACCTAAAGCAACAGGAGATACGATCATGGGCAGTTCAAGTATGGTATCAATTATCTGTCTTCCAGGAAAACGAAACCGCGATAATGCATAGGCTGATGGAATTGCAAGTAAAACAGAGAACAGGGTTGAAATTGTGGCAGTGAAAAGACTCAAGCGTATGGAAAAAAGGGTTCTGTTTGAGATTAAAGCATCAAAGAAGACTTTTCCATTATAATAATAGAAGAGGGATAGAATAAGACCACCATAGATGATGAAGATAATAAAGCTTATAGATATGGAGAGTCTCTTAAATGTCATTTCTTCAACCGGTTTGTGATGACTTTAAATTCCCCTCCAATAGGTTTCTTCTCGCCTACAAACTGAAATGCCTCTTCAGCTGTTCCAAAATAATGATATTTTTTAAAGATTTCCTTTCCATCCATCAAGAGAAAATCTATAAAATTTTCGGCTTCTTTTCTTTTATTCGTATAGGCAATTATGCCTACCTGAATAGAACCGATACGTGCGATCTCGTTGGCTTTAAATTTTACTGTAGAGACTTTATCAGGATACCACCTTTCAAGAAAGTGAAAGCCTATTATGGCATCTACGTGATTTAAAATAAGAAGGGTTGAGAGTTTATTGAAGTCTTCCGCGTATGTAACTATATTTTCTTGAATAGCCTTTTTTTCTTGAGGGGTAAGGGCATTTTCAATAATTTCTGTAGCAATGGCGCCAACATAAACTATCTCTGGGTTTGCCAGCCCCACCCTTATCCCTGGCCTTGCAAGGTCTTTTAATCCATGAATATTCTTTGGATTTCCTTTCTGGACATTGATGGCTGGCACAACAAAACCGAAATTTTTGACCGATTCAGGGATAACAACACCTTTCTTGATCGCTTTTTCCATAATATCAGGCGAAGGTACTATGAAGACATCCCCCTGTTTAGTAAGAAGAGCCTGGCTTAAAAGAGTTGTCACACTTGCATAATGGATATCTACTTCCTTTTTTTTCTGTTTGTAAAGGCTTATAACATCTTTCATAGGGTGTTTGAAAGCAGCACCACAGAAGATAAATAGAGGTTCACTGCTGGCATTAGAAGTTGTAAAAAAAAGGGACATAAATAAAAAAAGTATAAAAAGGAATATCTTTTTAAACATGACAAATCTCCTTCAATGACTGTATGGGCAATAACGATTAAGTTCTAATATCTTTGCAGCACCAGCCACAGAAACACCATAAAAAATAACTGGTTTAGTCTTTATAAAATCAGTGATAGTGCTATTAACACAGGATGAGCCGGTAGCAAGAATAATATCGCACCAGGAAAGAACCCCATCTTGCCTTTCAGGGCCTTCTATGATGAGATTAAATTTTTCTTTACCAATATTTTCTTTATCAAGGTCAAGGACGCGGATTTGAAATGCCCTGGATAGTTCTTCTATCATGGCAGGTTGAAAGCCAATAAAGGCTATTTTAGGAGCCCCAAATCGTTCTCTTATTACTTCTACAAATCTTTTTGCACAAAGGCCTGGCTCCTTATCTTTGCAGTGTATAGTGCCATCAATAAGTCCAAAGTATCTCATTACAGCGTTAAGACTTGCTATAAACAGGGCTTTTTGAAAATTGTTGGTTAAAGGAAATTCTGTAACATCACGGAGGATTCCATCAAACCCTCCTGGTGTATCTGTAAATGCCTGACCCTTAGCCCCTCTAAAGTTTGCCTCGATCATCACCTCTTTGCCTTTTAAAAGAGGATAGTCATTACGTTCAGGTCTACCTATCGCATCCTCTGCATTTAGCGTCCATGCAGAAACGACTTCCAGATGCTCATCCATTACACCTTTTTCCTCTAATATCTCCATAAATCTCCGTCTTAATAATCCATAAAAGTCTGGTCCCATATCTCCTCCTTAATTATAAGGATTATCCTGATCTCCAGTTTAGCTGGCAAGACAAATTCCTCTCCATCAGGTTTCTTTTCGCCAATCCATTTATATGTCTCCTCAGGTGTCATAAAATAATGATATTTTTTTAAAGATTACTCTGCCTTCATGGGAAAGAACAAAATCTATAAGCCTCTGGGTCTTTGTTATAAGAAGAACTTGAATAAACATGATGGCATTCCTAATATCGTTATATATTTATAGTAATAGCGATGCTTATTTTAATTTAAAAAACAAAGTCTGTCAAGAAATATAATAAATCAGGTAGCAAATCTCGGTGAATATTGTTCATCCACCTTTTTCCCTTGATGATCATCTTATTTGGATATAATACAAAAGTGGTGTATCAATCTGATAGGATAAAAAGGGCTTTTTTAATGTCTTTTAAGGGGGTGTTGAATAGAGGACGAAAAAAGATAGGGGAAGCAGATAGCCTCCCCTTTGGCTTTAATTTTAGGCCTCTTCCAAATCCTTTATTCAAGGGTCAAGGGAAACCCGGCTCTCTGGGGCTTACTTGTGAGTGTCATAGCTATTACCGTCCCGGAGCGTTCGTTGAAGACGTCATGACTGAGTATCAGAACCGGGCGCAGGCCTGACTGCTCCCGGCCTTTAGTCGGATTAAGGTCAGCCCATCGGATTTCACCTCTCAGTATTCTGGCCATTGGCTCATATCCTCAGTCATTCCTTCTTCAGCCATGGCTTTCTCAAGGGCGGGTTGAAGTTTTGCGCATTCCTTAGCGAGCCGGCTGCGTTTCATACGGAGAAGTTTTTCACTTACTGTTTCTTGAATTGCCTGACTGCGGCTTTGGAAGACATGTTGGTTAACCAGCCTATCCAATTCACCAATAAATTGTTCGTCCAATGTAATGGCTATTTTCTCTTTGCCCATGTTTATCCCCCTTGGTATTATAATATATCATACCAAATAGTCATGTATGCAATTTATTTTCCAGGCAGAACGACGGCTTCAGCGGGCGGCCCGCTTTTTGGCCGATCCGCTGGATTGACTCGTTAAATGAGGTCTTGTTTTCCACTTCAGGGGATATTTTTCCGGATTTTCAAGATTATCAATCTCCAAATCTACGTCTAATTCCGGCCAGTATAAGTGATAACCGTGAAGCAGTTGAACAGTCTGTATTGATTTTAGAGTTTGATCTCTAAAATAGGGATAATCTTTGTAGCTGAGAAAGTACTCCCTTCCTTTTACAAACAGCCAAATGCCAAAAGGTGTAATATTCTCAACGCTTACCAAAATGCTTTCGCCATTCTTGGATGATTTCATCTTTATGCTCCTCAATGATACCTTGGATTTCACCCAGTTTTCTCGGATTCAGCTTATGATATGTAGCCAATGACACGATGGGCTCCAGCCAGAATTTTGCCTCCCCGCTTTCAGATGTCACGTGGATATGGATGCGATCTTCTTCATTTGACAGGAAATAAAACCTGTAACCTTTTTCTCTGAAAATTGTGGGGCTCATATTTTACGCGCTACCATATATCTTGGATTCTTGCATTTCATTCACATTTAACAACTAATATACCCCTTTCTTTTTTTTCTTACATTCTGCTACCCGTATTTTTAGATGTCAAGAGAAAAACCGAGATTCATTAGATTATTATTTGCTTTTATATCGTATTTGCATGCTAACACTATAAAAAAAGATGGAAGTTTTATATGGCTCTATCGTCAAGCAGGTTAAAAGATTTGTTGTCTGATTTCCAGAGGTTTCTTTTTGAAAGAGATTTAGTGCCTGAAAAGTATTACCATTCTATGTATTGAGGGTCCGTCAGTTCCTCTCATTCGCAAATAAAGAGGCAGAAAAAGGCATAGAGATACTGACCCAGAGATTCCTTGATCACTTAAGGCAAAAGGAACATTTAAGTGATGGGCTTATACAACAGGCCGATGATGCCTTGAGGCTCTATCTTCATTATGAGGAAGGCATAAAATCTAAGGAAGGCGCTTGCGCAAGAGATTCAGAAACATGCCTTTTCGTCGGTTACCGGCATATTAAACGAGATGAAACGCCTCATAAGACTTAAACACTATTCATACAGTACAGAACAGACATATCTTGACAGGACAAGATGTTTTTTGCTTACGTCTAATCTCAAAAAGGCAGCAGTTTTTGTGGAATAGGGGGAAAGGAATAGAAAAATAAGCAAGAGAGGGTAAAAAAGAGAACCACATGGATATAAAATAACACATAATCAGGCTTACTGCCTATGATACAAAGGGTATAAAATGCCTATGTAGAGGGAAATACAGAAAGTTGGGGTTATGCAGAGGTCTTAAAACATCTAAAGAATGTTTTATAAGCCAAAAATGTGGTCCGATTGATTTATCCCTTTAGATAACTTTTCTACCACAATTTTTTTGCAAGGCTTTTTTTGATATGTTTTAATATTTATATTATTGCCTCAAATCACGATAATATCTTATAATAATAAAGAAATATTGACTGCTATGCGGTAGGATATATTGAACGATAGTGATAAAACAAAAAAGCAGCTTATTAAAGAACTTGAGGAGATGCGTCTTCATATATCATCCCTAAAATCAAGCCCTAAAGATATGGACCATGAAAACCCAGAAAATCATTATGATGTGGGCGATAATTATAGTAACGAACATAATGAACTTTTAAAACTTGTATTAACCCTCTCCACAAACTTTATCATCTTATCACCCGAAGATATTGACGAAGGCATCAACGATGTCCTTAAGGCAATCGGAAACTATGCTGGGGTTGACAGAAGTTATGTATTTCAATTTAGTGAAGATGGCAGGGTAATGAGCAATACCCATGAGTGGTGTGCAGAAGGAATCCTATCACTGAAGGAATCATCGCAGGGAATACTGTCAGATACTATCCCGTGGTTCAGCAATAGGATTAAAAATTTTGAGATAGTCTACTTACCTGATACAGATGATACCCCTCTTGAGGCAATAGAGGAAAGGAGGGGTTTTCTTGCAAAAGGGATAAAGTCATTTATAGCAGTGCCTATAGTGACCGGTTATACAATAATAGGTTTTTTGGGGTTTGAAAGTGTAAGACAAAAGAGGATATGGTCTGATAATATTATATCCCTTATTAGGATTGTGGGTGAGATATTTGCCAATGCCATAGTGCGGAAGCGTATGGCAATAGCCCTTAATGAGAGCGAATCAAGATACAGAAATATCTTTGAAAATACTATCGAGGGTATCTTTCAGATTACCCTTGATGGAAAACTATTAAGCGTTAACCCATCATTTGTGGCTATGTATGGCTATGATTCAGCAGAGGCCATGACTGAACAGATAAAGGATGTGGAGAAACAGCTCTTTATAGATCCTTTAGAATATTCGAGGTTAAAATGGACACTTGAAGAAAAGGGGTTTATAAGGGGTTATGAGCTTCAAAGCAGACACAGAGATGGGTCTGCCTTCTGGACATCTATGAATGTCCGTGTAGTGCGCAATGGAAAAAATCAGATTTTATATTTTGAGGGGACCATTGAAAACATAAATGAAAAAAAGAAGGCCGAGCAGATGCTCACTAAAGAGAGGGAAATCTTTTCCTCTATTCTTCACAAGGCACCATACGGCGTTATATTATCCGATAAGGAGGGGCATTATCTCTATGTAAATCCTGAATTCGTCAATATTACAGGATATACCCTGGAGGATGTGCCTACAGGGAGAGAATGGTTTAGGAGGGTATTTCCTGATGACCTTACAAGGCAGGAGGCAATAAGGTCCTGGAAGGAGAATATCGGAAAAAAGAATATCGAAAGGGTATATAAGATTGTATGTAAGAATAATGAGATAAAAGAGATTGAATTCAGGGTTACAGCCACTGACACTGGGGAGACCATTACAATGCTATCTGATGTTACTGAAAGACGTCAGGCAGAGGAACTCTTCAGGACATTGGCAAATAGCTCACCAGTAGGCGTATATATTATGCAGAAGGGTAAAATAAAGTTTACAAACCTTCATTTTAGGGAGATAACCGGTTTTAATGAAAAGGAGCTTATTGATAAGGAACCGCTTGGTGTTGTTTATCCTGACGATGTCCCTAAGGCCATAGAGAATACCCGCAGGATGCTCAGTGGCGAGAGGACAGCACCCTATGAATTGCGTATTATAACAAAGCAGGGGTCAATAAAATGGATACTCCAGAGTATTACAGCAATTCAGTTTAAGGGCAGAAACGCAGCCCTGGCAAGCTTTCTTGATATCTCTGATACAAAACATATAGAATTAAGGCTTAAGGAATCAGAAGAGCGATACAGGATCCTTACCGAACAATCACCTGTGGGCATCTATCTTATACAGAATAGACTATTCAGGTATGTAAATAAAACATTTGCAGATATCCATGGCTATATGCCAGATGAGATAATAAACAGGCTTTCTCCAAAAGACCTCACCGTTGATACAGAAGGCAAAACAATCGAACAGATTGTAAAAAATATCTGGAATGATAAGGGGGGAATGAGAGCTGATATCTTAATTCGCAGAAAGGATGGCACTGTGAGAAACGGTGAGATATACGGCTCTAAGGTGATATATGATGGCAGGCCTGCTGTTCTGGGGACATTACTTGATGTAACAGAGAAAAAGCAGATGGAGGATAAGCTTAAAACACTTTCTGTTACCGATGAACTGACAGGGCTATATAACAGAAGAGGCTTCTTTACCTTGTCTGAGCAACAGTTTAAGATGTCAAAACGTCTTGGAAAAAACATGATTCTTTTCTTTACAGATATGGATGGCTTAAAATGGGTAAATGATAATATAGGACATAAAGAGGGGGATAAGGCACTGGTTGTCTTTGCCAGGATATTAAAGAATACATTCAGGGAATCGGATATTATAGGCCGTCTTGGCGGGGATGAGTTTGCGGTCCTTGCCTTATCTACAGGTTTCACAAACCCTGAGCTACTTATTAAACGGTTAAATAGTGCTGTTGATAGTTATAATGCCAGGGAAAAACTACCCTACAGGATATGCTTCAGCATAGGTTTTGTTGAATATGATCCTATGAGTCACAATTCTCTGGAAGAGCTTGTATCAATTGCAGACGATCTCATGTATTCTGAAAAGAAAAGAAAGAAGGAGAGAGGTCTCTATTCTATAAAAACCATGACAGAAAAGGAAGTCTCGGACATATCCGCTTAGTGATCTCTTCATAGAGAGGTTTAATTTATTTTGTTCTGTTTTTCACAAAATTATGGAAAAACAAACATATCTTATGATATACAAAGAAAGACAAAATTAAAAAAATATGTATTTACAAGACCTCATAATGGCATTGCAAAAATTTTGGGCAGACAGGGGATGTATTGTCCAGCAGCCCTACGATATGGAGGTTGGGGCAGGAACCTTTCACCCTGCCACATTTTTAAGGTCCCTTGGGCCTGAATCCTGGAACACAGCATATGTTCAGCCTTCAAGAAGACCAGCAGATGGAAGATATGGTGAGAATCCCAATAGACTCCAGCATTATTACCAGTTTCAGGTGATAATGAAACCCTCCCCAAAGGATATTCAGGATATTTATATTGAGAGCCTGAAGGGTTTCGGCATTGATATGGCATCCCATGATATCAGGTTTGTGGAGGACGACTGGGAGTCCCCCACCCTTGGCGCATGGGGACTTGGCTGGGAGGTATGGCTTGATGGAATGGAGATAACACAATTCACATATTTCCAGCAGTGTGGTGGTATTGACCTATCACCCATAACAGTAGAGATCACCTATGGTATCGAGAGGATAGCTATGTATCTCCAGGATGTGGATAATGTCTTTCATATCAGATGGAACAGGGATATTACCTATGGGGATGTCTTCCTTGAATCTGAACGAGAGTTTTCCATCTATAACTTTGAGGAATCAGACCCGTCCATGCTGAGGAGCCTCTTCGATGTATTTGAAAGAGAGGGTGAGAGGCTTGCAAAGGGTAGAGGCATTGTATTTCCTGCCTATGATTACTGCCTCAAGTGTTCCCATATCTTCAATCTTCTCGATGCAAGGGGTGCAGTCAGTGTTACAGAGAGGGCAAATTATATAGGCAGGGTAAGAAATCTTGCCAAGATATGCGCTGAGTTATATGTAAAAAAACGGGAAGAGATGGGTTTTCCTCTTCTTAAAACAACCACATAACAGACAAAAAAGGTATTTCAATGGGAGACTTTCTACTTGAAATAGGGACAGAGGAGATTCCGGCAAGGTTTATAGAGCCTGCAAAGGATGGAGCGATAAGATTTCTGAAGGAAGGTATGAGCCAGGCAAGGATAGGCTACGGTAATATTTATATCCAGGGCACGCCCAGGAGGCTTGTTGTTATTGTCGAAGACATGGCAGACAAACAGGAAGAGACAAAGATAGTAAAGTTCGGTCCCCCTGCGAGCAGGGCGTATGATGAATCAGGAAACCCCACAAAGGCAGCTATAGGCTTTGCAAAATCGCAGGGTGTGTCTGTTAGTGAACTTAAGAGGGCTATAAAGGATGGTGTTGAGTTTATAACCGTTGAAAAGACAGAGAAAGGCATGCCATCAGCAGGGGTTCTGCCTGACTTATTAAAGGATGTAATATCTAAGATACCCTTTCAGAAGAAGATGAGATGGGGCAATGAATCCTTTGAATATGCCAGACCTATACAGTGGCTTCTTGTGCTTTTTAATGGTATGCCAGTAGGTGTTGAGATAGCGGATGTAAAAAGCAGTAGTTTTACATATGGTCACAGATTTCTTTCAAGGGGTCCTATAGAGATCACAAACCCAAAAGAATACAGGGATAAGCTCAGGGAGCATTACATCATTGTTGACGAGTCAGAGCGTATGGATATAATCCTTAGGGGCATCAGGGATATAGAGAAAAAGGTTGGGGGAACTGCAGTCCGTGACCCTGAGCTTCTAAAGGAGATATTATATATCACAGAGTACCCCTATCCCCTAGCCGGGGGCTTTGATAGATCATTTCTCAACATACCAAAAGAGGTCCTTATAAATGTAATGAAGAGCCATCAGAAATATATCCCCATCGAGGATACAGAGAAAAATCTAATGCCGTATTTTATATTCTTTGCCAATACGCTCCCTGCCAGTGATTTAAATGTTATAAAAGGCAACGAGAAGGTGTTGAAGGCAAGACTTGCAGACGCTAGTTTCTTCTTTGAAGAGGACAAAAAGGTCATCCTCGATGATCTCTATGAAAGATTATCATCTATTGTGTTTCATGTAAAGATTGGCACACTCAGGGAAAAGGTTGATAGGGTTTTAATTATAGGAAGACATCTTGCCCATGTTCTCAATTATGCTGATATTGAAAGATTAGATAAGGCTGTCCGCATTATAAAGGTAGACCTGCTAACCCATATGGTAGGAGAGTTTCCTGAACTGCAGGGCACCATAGGCAGGATTTATGCCTATATCCAGGGCTACGATGAGGAGATTGCAAGGGCAATCGAGGAACATTATCTGCCGTCAGGCATAAACAGCAGTCTTCCTGAGACTATGTTGGGGTCTATTATAGCCATAGCAGATAAGATAGACTCCCTTGTTTCATTCTTTTCAGTGGGGATTGTGCCCTCAGGCAATCTTGACCCATATGCATTAAGAAGGCAGGCGCTGGGTATAATAAAGATAATAATAGATAAAGGTTTCAATATAAAATTAGGTAGCCTCATAGAGCATGCCTATAATGCCGGTGCGGAAATCCCACACAGGCTTTCAATGAAAGAGACAGGGCAGTCCCTTATAGAGTTCATGCAAACGAGATTTAAATTCTCCATGATTGAGGAGGGCAAGAGACAGGATTTTGTTGAAAGTGTCCTCGATATAGCAGGTGATAATATATATGATGGCTACAGGCGGTTATTGGCATTAGAGAATCAGAAATCCATAGAGGATTTTGAAAAACTCATGGTAGGCTTTAAAAGGGTCTTCAATATAACAAGACAGATAGTAGAGCCCATGATTATAGACCCTACCATCTTTACCCAGAATGAAGAGAAAACGCTTTTTGATATGTATGAATCAAAGAGAGGGGAATTTTTTGAGCTGATAGAGAGGGGTTTTTATCCAGAGGCACTCTCTCTTCTCATAGGCTTTAAGGAAAAGATAGACAACTTTTTTGACAAGGTCTTTGTAATGGATAAGGATGAAAGGATAAAGAATAACAGGCTTGCCCTGTTGAAAAACATAAAGGATATGTTTTTAAGATACAGTGATTTATCAAAAATTCGCATAGAATAAACAGGAGGGGTCCATGGCAAAGTATGTATACTATTTTGGTGGTAAAAAGGCAGAGGGTAGTTCAAAATTAAAGAATCTGCTTGGCGGAAAGGGTGCTGGCCTTGCTGACATGATAAATCTCGGCATACCTGTTCCACCTGGTTTCACGATCACTACCGAGGTGTGTATACTTTATTACAATTCAGGCATGAGATTTCCTGAGGGGCTAAAAGAAGAGGTTATAGAGAACGTAAAGAAAGTGGAAAAAGAGATGGGTTCTGTATTTGGAGACAGCAATAATCCACTCCTTTTTTCTGTCCGCTCGGGGGCAAGGGTAAGCATGCCAGGTATGATGGATACGGTTCTTAATCTTGGTCTCAATGAAGAGACTGTCCAGGGGCTTGCAAAAAAGACAAAGAATGAAAGATTTGCATATGACTGTTATAGAAGATTTGTTCAAATGTATGGTGATGTTGTCCTTGGTTTAAAGCCTGAGTCAAAAGAGGAGGCAGACCCCTTCGAGGAGATAATAGAGGCAAAGAAAAAAGAGAGAAATATAAGGCTTGATATGGAGATGACTGTAGATGACCTCAAAGACCTTGTCAAGAAATTTAAAGAGATCATTAAAAAGAGGGTAGGTGTTGATTTTCCTGAAGACCCATATGAACAGCTCTGGGGTGCTATCGGTGCGGTATTTAAATCATGGAATAATGATAGGGCTAAGGCATACAGGGAGCTTAACAATATCCCTGATGACTGGGGAACCGCTGTAAATGTTCAGTGTATGGTATTCGGTAATATGGGTAATGACTGTGGGACAGGGGTTGCATTTACAAGAGACCCTGCAACTGGAGAGAACCATTTTTACGGTGAATATCTCCTTAATGCACAGGGTGAGGATGTTGTTGCAGGCATCAGAACCCCACTTCCAATCAATATAAAACAGAAAGGTGATAAGGATGTGCCGTCCCTGGAGGAGGTCATGCCTGACATCTATAAACAGCTTCTGAGGATAAGGGATATCCTCGAGAAGCACTACAGGGATATGCAGGATATAGAGTTTACAATTCAGAACGGAAAACTCTGGATGCTTCAGACAAGGACAGGGAAGAGAACCGCATTTTCTGCCTTTAAGATAGCCGTGGATATGGTGAAAGAGGGACTAATCAAGAAAGAAGAGGCGCTTATGAGGGTAGAGCCTGAGATGCTCAATCAGCTTTTAAGACCCATATTTGACCCAAAGGAAAAGGAAAGGGCATTAAAAGCAGGTAATATGATTACCAAAGGGCTCAATGCTGGTCCGGGTGCCGCAACAGGCAAGGTGGTATTTAATGCAGAGGATGCTGAGGCATGGGCAGCAAGAGGAGAAAAGGTGATCCTTGTGCGCATAGAGACATCACCAGAGGATATAAGAGGCATGAATGCAGCGCAGGGTATACTTACCTCAAGGGGTGGTATGACAAGCCATGCAGCCCTTGTGGCAAGACAGATGGGAAAGGTATGTGTGGCTGGCTGCGGTGAGCTGGATATAGATTACAGAAAGAAATCTATTTTTGTTAAGGGAAAGACAATCAAGGAAGGTGAATATATCTCCATTGACGGGACAACAGGGGAGGTTTTTATTGGCGAGATCAACACCATCCCCTCTGAAATATTGAGGGTCCTTGTAGATAAGACGCTTAAACCTGAAGAATCACAGGTTTATCAGGATTTTGCCCTCCTTATGTCATGGGCGGATGAGGTGAGAAAGCTCGGGATAAGGACCAATGCCGATGAGCCAGGACAGGCAGCAGTGGCGGTTGCCTTTGGCGCTGAAGGAATAGGGCTCTGTAGAACAGAACATATGTTTTTTGAAGGTAACAGAATTGATGCTGTCCGTGAGATGATCCTTGCCGATGATTTAGAGGGTAGGAAAAAGGCACTTAAAAAGCTCCTTCCTATGCAGAAAAAGGATTTTATCGGTATATTCGAGGTAATGAAGGGTCTTCCCGTAACCATCAGAACCCTTGACCCCCCATTGCATGAATTCCTGCCTCATACAGAAAAGGATATAAAGGCACTCGCTGAGGCAACAAATATACCATATGAAAGGCTCTCCGCAAAGATAAATAGCCTCCATGAGGCAAACCCTATGCTTGGCCACAGGGGATGTAGACTCGGTATAGTATTCCCTGAGATAACAGAGATGCAGGCACAGGCAATCTTTGAGGCCGCATGCGAGGTAAAGAAAAAAGGCATAGATGTTAAGCCAGAGATAATGATACCCCTCGTAGGTATTGTAAGAGAGCTCTCGAGGCAGAAGGATGTAGTAGTGGCTGTGGCTGATAATGTAATAAAGAAATATGGGGTTGAGATAGATTACAAGATAGGGACCATGATAGAGATACCGAGGGCAGTAATTACGGCTGATGAGATTGCAAGCGAGGCTGAATTTTTCTCCTTCGGGACCAATGACCTGACACAGACAACCCTAGGCATGAGCAGGGATGATGCAGGGAAATTCCTGAGGTTTTATGTGGAAAACGGGATATATGCCTATGACCCTTTTCAGAGGATAGATGAGGAAGGTGTAGGAAAGCTCATGAAGATAGGCGTTGATCTTGGGAGAAAGACAAGAAAGGACCTAAAGATAGGTATCTGCGGTGAGCATGGTGGTGAACCTAATTCCGTTGAATTTTGTCACAGGATAGGGCTCAATTATGTGAGCTGCTCACCATACAGGGTTACTCTTGCAAAGCTTGCTGCAGCCAGGGCAGCCATAAAAGAGAAGAAGGAAAAAAAGAGAAAATAGTTCAGGGTTAGGTTTATAATAGTGAAAAAAAATTCAAGCTAAAAGGCATAGCAGTAGGTCTGTATAATATGCTGCATTTCTAATTATTGTAACATATTGAAAAAACAAAATTTTTGTAGATATGCGGTCTGTTCACTATAGAAAACTAAAAATATTGAGAAAAATATTGACAATGATTTTGAAATCGTGTTAAAGATTTCACAAATAAAAAAATGGATGGTTTAGTTGAATATGGATGCCATCAATCTAACAGAAAGTATTGATTGGAATTTTATCGAAGAGGTAAAAAAGGAGAGCGGTCAGGATCCATCTCTTTGTTATCAGTGTGGTAACTGCACTGCCGGATGTCCCTACTCCCACTATTTTGATTATCCGGTAAGTCAGGTAATGAGGCTTCTCCAGGTGGGCCAGAAGGATACAATCCTTAAATCAAAGGCAATATGGCTATGTGCTACATGTGAGACCTGCACCACAAGGTGTCCGTGCGAGATAGATGTAGCGCATATCATGGATGTCCTCAGGATTATTGCCCGCAGGGAAAACAAGGTATCTGAAAAGGACATCAAGATATTCTACGACGCCTTTCTTGATTCAGTTAAAAAATTTGGAAGATTATATGAGGTGGGCACACTGATCTCGTATAATCTCAAATCAGGACACCTTTTTGCAGATTCGGATTTAGGCCCCAAGGTTCTGGCGCATAATAAGATACATTTTTTGCCTAAAAAGATTAAGGGAAGCGATAAAGTGGCAAAGATATACGAAAGATATCAGGAAAGCTTAAAGAAACATGGCTGATAAGAGATACGCATATTATTCAGGTTGTTCCCTTGAAGGGACCGCAATGGAGTATGACAAGTCCGTGAGGCTGATTTTTGATGCCCTGGGTGTGAACTATGTTGAGCCTGATGACTGGAGTTGCTGTGGTTCTACCCCTGCCCATACTATAGACCATGTCTTTGCGGCAGCCCTAGCTGCAAGGAATCTGTCTATAATTGAGAGGATGGGGCTGGATACAGTGACTGCCCCCTGTCCTGCATGCCTTATGGCCTTTAAGAAGGCGCAATATTTCATGGAGCAGGATGAAGGGTTCAAGGAAAGAGTCAATGCGCTTCTTGATGAAGGATATGATTGCGGTGTCTATGCAAAATCAACACTTCAGGTCCTTTATGAGGATGTTGGTTTAGATGAGATCGCAAAAAGGGTAACCCATATCATCCCTGATATGAAGGTTGCCCCATATTATGGTTGTATCACCAACAGACCCCCTAAGATAGCCCAGTTTGATGACCCTGAAAACCCCATATCAATGGATAGGATAATATCTGTACTGGGAATCGAGGTCTGCGACTTTGCCTTTAAGGTGGAGTGTTGTGGGGCTGCATTTGGTGTGCCAAAAAAAGAGATGGTAAATAAACTATCGAGCAAGGTTATTGCCATGGCAATTGATGCAGGGGCAAACTGCATAGCTGTTGCATGCCCTCTGTGCCAGCAGAACCTTGATCTGAGACAGGAACAGATAAACCAGACAGCCGGGACTAACTACAACATCCCTGTCTTATATTTCTCCCAGATAATGGGCCTTGCCTTTGGTTATTCACCAAAAGAGGTTGGATTGGATAAGCTGATTGTAAACGCCGATCGCTTTGCCCGTTCCCGTATCACAAAGGAACAACACGAACAGATGAAACAGCAGCAGAGTGCAAAAAAGAAAGAAGTTAAAAAACAAGAGACAGCAGAAGAGGAGAACCCATAGATGAGGGTTGGTGTCTTTATTTGCCATTGTGGTAACAACATAGCAGGAACTGTAGATGTAAAGACAGTTGCCGAAGAGATAAGGAAAATCCCTGGGGTGGCACATGCAACAACATATATGTATACCTGTTCAGAGCCAGGACAGGACGAGATCAAACAGGCAATCAAACAGTATAATCTCAACAGGATTGTAGTGGCTGCCTGTTCGCCCAGGATGCATGAACTTACATTCAGAAGGACAATCGAAAAAGCAGGGCTAAACAAATACTATTTTGAGATGGCTAATATCCGCGAGCACATATCATGGGTTGGCGAAAACAAAGAGGCAAACACAAAAAAGGCAATAGATGTAGTAACTATGGCAGTTGCCAAGGTTATGCAGGATAGGCCTCTTTTTTCATCATCCTTTAAGATAAATAAAAGGGTTCTTGTTATTGGCGGTGGCGTAGCCGGCATGCAGGCAGCCCTCGACTGTGGAGATGGTGGTCTTGAGATTATCCTTGTTGAGAAGAGCCCAAGTGTGGGCGGTATGATGGCAAGGCTTGACAAGACATTCCCCACCATAGATTGTTCTATATGTATCCTTGGACCCAAGATGGTGGATGTGGCACAGCATGATAAGATAAAACTTTATGCCTACTCAGAGATAGAGGACATAAAGGGATATGTAGGTAATTATCAGGTAAAGATAAGGAAAAAGGCTACCTATGTGGACTGGACAAAATGCACAGGTTGCGGTGCATGTATGGAGAAGTGTCCATCAAAGAATGCCTATGATTACTTTAATTTTGGTGTAGCACCTACAAAGGCAATAAATATTCCATTTCCCCAGGCAATCCCTAAGAAGGCAAAGATAGACCCTAACTATTGCAGACATTTTACAAAGGGAAAGTGCGGTGTCTGTGCAAAGATATGCCCAACCAAGGCAATAAATTATGAGATGGAGGATGAGATAGTTACAGAAGAGGTTGGGGCAATTATAGCTGCATCTGGGTATAGCCTTCTCGACCTTGAAAGACTTCCTGAATACGGTGGTGGACGTTATCCTGATGTCATATCAGGTATTCAATATGAAAGACTTTTGAACGCCTCTGGTCCCACTGCAGGGCATATCCTCAGACCATCAGACCACACAGAGCCAAAAACAGTAGTCTTTGTGGCCTGTGCTGGGTCAAGGGATAAATCAATAGGGATTCCATACTGCTCTAATTTCTGCTGTATGTATATTGCAAAACAGGCAATTTTAACCAAAGACCATATACCAGATTCACAGTCGTATGTCTTTTATATGGATATCAGGTCCCCTGGTAAAGGCTACGATGAATTTACCCGAAGGGCTCAGGAGGACTATGGCGTTAAATACGTAAGAGGCCGTGTATCAAGGATATATCCTAAAGGCAATAAGATGGTGGTAAGAGGCGCTGATACACTATTGGGGACCCAGGTTGAGATAGAGGCAGATCTGGTAGTCCTTGGGACAGCGGTCCTCTCAAACCCTGATGCATCGAGGCTCGCAGAAAAGCTCCATATATCCTATGATACATTTGGATTCTATGTGGAGAGCCATCCTAAGTTAAGGCCTGTGGAGACGAATACATCCGGTGTATTTCTTGCCGGTGCATGTCAGGGACCAAAGGACATCCCTGCATCAGTTAGTCAGGGTAGCGCAGCAGCAAGCAAGGTTTTGGCATTATTCTCAAAGGATATGCTTGAATCAGACCCAGCAGTTGCAAGGGTTGATATTAATAAGTGTGTAGGATGCCTAAAATGCGTCCGAACATGTCCTTTCCAGGCAATCAAGGAGAAGGAATTAAGAGACGGCAGGATAGTTGCTGATGTTATAGAGACAGTCTGTGCTGGCTGTGGTGTATGCACATCTACCTGCCCATGTGGTGCCATACAATTACAGCATTTTACAGATAACCAGATATTGGCGGAGGTTAATGCAGTATGTCTGGGGTAGACCCTAAGGGAGAATTAAGGATAGTAGGATTTCTTTGTAACTGGTGTTCATATGGCGGTGCTGATACTGCCGGTGTCAGTCGTTTTAAACAGCCAACTGACCTCCGCATCATCAGGGTTCCATGTTCAGGAAGGGTGAACCCTCTTTTTGTGGTAAAGGCACTTTTAAATGGTGCAGATGGTGTTTTAGTGTCAGGTTGTCATCCCAGGGATTGTCATTATTCAGATGGTAATTTCTATGCAAGAAGAAGGCTTGAGATGCTAAAGAGGCTCCTTTCCTTTTTGGGTATAGACAACAGGCGATTCCATTATACATGGATATCTGCATCTGAGGGTGCAAGGTGGCAGCAAACAGTTCGAGATTTTACAGAGGTAATCCATAGGCTAGGCCCGTTGAATCTTAAAAGGGAGGCTTAAAGCGTGTCAATAGAGATGCTGAGAGATGTTGTAAAAAAAGTATTAGAAGAGGTGGATGTTGTAATAGGATATACAGAGGGCTTTGATAAGATCCATGCAACACCCTTTTTCATAGATACACCAGAGCAGGTAGATGAACTGATTTGGAATCCTACCTGTGTCCATAATTTGGCAACGTATCTTCCATCGCTTAAGAAAAAAGTCGGTGTAGTTGTAAAGGGATGTGACAGTAGGACTATTGTCCAGTATATGCAGGAAGGTCTTATAAACAGAGATAATATAAAGATTATTGGCATTCCATGCAAGGCCATCATAAGTGTAAAAAGATTATCAAGGGCTATAGACTACGCAAATATAGAGGATGTTGTTTTCGAGAATGAAGGGAAAATAACTGTTAAGACTGACAAAGGCGACAAAACCGTTGCAATGGCAGATATAATGCCTGATAAATGCAAGACATGTCAGTATCCTACGCCGGTTATCTATGACTATCTTATTGGAGATCCCATAAAATCAGACAAACCACAGGAAAGTGTCTATGCGGATATTGTAGAATTTGATAAGAAAACACCTGAAGAAAAACTTCAATATTGGTTGAAAGAGTTTGACCGATGCATACGCTGTTATGCCTGTAGAAATGCATGTCCCATGTGCATATGTCAAGACAGTTGTATAGCTGAGACCCGTGAACCACACTGGATAAGCCAAAAACTCACCACACAGGAGAAATTTATGTTCCATCTTATCCATGCTGTGCATCTTGCAGGCAGGTGTGTGGAATGCGGTGAATGTGAAAGGGTCTGCCCAATGGGCATACCGGTAAACAAGCTGAAGAGAAAGATAAACCTCGATATGAAGGAATTGTTTGATTACGTCCCCGGTATAAATCCTGATGATAAGCCTCCAATGTATACATTTAATGTAGATGAGTTGAAAATCAAGGAGCATAAGATCGGATGATAGAGATAGGTTTTCTCAAAAAAGAGAATTTACAGGCATTTTTAAAGGAACTTTCAGGGAGATATTCTGTATATGCACCTGTTGTAGAGGATGATATAGTCTCCTTTAAACCATTTACAGAGGGCAGAGAGATATGCCTCGACCGACCCGCTAATCTTTCACCAAAATCAGTGATATTTCCCCAGTGTGAAACACTTTTTAGCTATTCTTTTTTAAAGAAAGCGGAAAATCCTGATAAGGTTGATGTAAAACTTGAAGAAAAAATGGATTTCAGAGATACCGTGATCTTTGGTGCAAGACCCTGTGATGCAAAGGGTTTTAATATCCTTGACCGAGTCTATAAGGATTCTGATATACCTGATCCCTATTATACAGGAAGACGGGAAAAGACATTGATAATAGGTCTTGCATGTTCGGCACCATCCCCTGGATGTTTTTGTGTAGCCGTCGGCGGAGGGCCTGCTGATAAGGAAGGTTCAGACATATTAATTACAGAATTGGCAAATGGCTATGTCCTAGAGCCTGTAACAGAAAAAGGAAAGGCAATGTTGCAGTCCAGCCTCATAGAAAGCGGTCAGGGATACCTCCAGGAGGCACAAAAAAAACAGGAAGATACAAAACAGAAGGTCAAAAATCCCTTTACAAAAACAGGTAAGCCTCAGATATCACAAAAGATTTTTAATGATGACGGGTTCTGGGAACGATCACTGAGTAAATGTGTAAGTTGTGCAGCATGCACCTTCCTATGCCCCACCTGTTATTGTTTTAATATAACTGATGAGGCAAGACTAAAAGAGGGTGAGAGGATAAGAACCTGGGATGCATGTATGTTCTTTCACTTTACCCTTGAGGCAAGTGGTCATAACCCAAGACCTACAAAATTTAACAGGTTTAAAAACAGGGTTGGCCATAAATTTGTCTATTATCCTGAAAAATATAACGGTGTAATTGCATGCTGTGGATGTGGCAGATGTATAAGATACTGCCCTGTATCAGTAGATATAAGTAAGATCGTTGATGACCTAAGCGAAACAAATCCAGAAGAGTCAAATTTAACATCTAATGGGGGAAAGGCATGAAGAATCCTTACCTGCCTGAATTAGCCACTATAACAAACATTATCGAAGAGACACCAAATATTAAATCTTTTCATGTAGTCTTCAACGACCCCGAAAAGATGAAGGGCTTTAGATTTGAACCAGGACAGGTTGGTCAGCTATCAGTCTTTGGTGTTGGTGAATCAACCTTTGTTATAAATTCTCCGCCTACAAGGATGGAGTATCTTCAGTTTAGTGTTATGAAGGCAGGTGAGGTTACATCTGCAATTCATGAACTCTATGTAGGTGACCAGATAGGCGTCCGTGCCCCATTAGGAAACTGGTTCCCCTATGAAAAGATGAAGGGAAAGAGGATACTATTTATAGGTGGTGGCATAGGACTTGCCCCACTGAGAACCCTTATACTCTTTATGCTTGATAATCGTAAGGACTATGATGATATAACTATCTTATATGGTGCGAGGACCCCACCAGATCTCTGTTATAAAGACGACCTAAAGGATTGGGAATCAAGATCAGATGTGAATCTTATACTGACTGTAGATACAGAATACCCAGGATGGGACAGAAGAACAGGCTTTGTCCCTACAGTGCTTAATGAGATAGCGCCATCCCCTAAAGATACCATTGCTATTACATGCGGTCCACCAATCATGATAAAATTTGTCCTACAGAATCTTGTAAAGCTGAACTTCAAGGATGAACAGATTATAACAACCCTTGAAAAGAGGATGAAGTGCGGTATAGGTATCTGTGGTAGATGTAATATTGGCTCTAAATATGTATGCAAGGATGGGCCGGTATTCTCCCTTGATCAGTTAAAATCATTACCACCTGAACTGTAGTTTAGCCATAAACAAACACTATCCATATGTTTTAAAACAAAGAAAATAACCTTTTTAAGATTGTATAGCCTTTTGCAGAACAGCAAAGGGCTATCTCAGTTAATTTAACCGTCATTCAAACAGGAAATTATTGAATAATATAGTTTTGTGTTTTATAATACACTTGATTTTTTAATCTATCGGAGGATTTAATGAAGGTTGATGTCCAGGTCATTGATACTGTTACAAAAAAAATTGAGGTCACGTTTTCTGGGGATGATATAAGAAAAATAGAGGAAAAGATATACGATGAACTAAAAAGGCAGGCGAAGATTAAAGGATTTAGACCTGGCAAGGTTCCGAGAAATATAATCACAGCATATTACAAGGATTACATTGAGGATGAGCTTAAAAAAAGACTGGTCAATAGCACCATGCTTGACGCCCTTGAAGAGTCAAAGGTTAGACCCTTAGGCGAACCCATATTGAGTTTCATTGAGGAAAATGAACTAAGTGGTTATGTCCTTGAGTGTGAGGTCGTCCCTGATATTGATCTTCCTGATTATAAGGGCATAGAGGTTGAGGCTGAGCCTATAACTGTAAGTGATGACGAGGTCAATGCAAGATTAGAAAATATAAGGCTACTTCATGCCGAGATGAGGATGCGAGGTAATGATGAGGGTGCACAGAAGGGTGATTTTGTTGTCATAAGCTATCAGGGGTTTTTAGATGGTAAACCCATAAAAGAGGTTAAGGCAGACTCATATCCTATTGAGCTCGGCTCTTCATCTGTTTTACCGGAGTTTGAGAACGAGATATATGGATTGAAGATAGGCGAGGATAAAGAGTTTTTCATAGATTTTCCTGATGATTACCCTGATAAGGATATATGCGGTAAAAAAGTCAAATTTCAGCTCCATGTAAAAGAGGTGAGATATAAGATCTTACCTGAACTGGACGATGATTTTGCAAGGGACATGGATTTTGACAATCTAGATAAGATGAAGGAAAACATTAGGGAGGAGCTAATAAAAGAAAAAGAGAGGTCAAGGAACAGGGTTATATATCAGAAGATTGTAGATAAGATCCTTGAGGGCATTGATATACCCATCCCGAAGAGGTATCTCGAAAGTAAGGTGGAATCCATGCTAGAGGATGCAAAGACAAGATATCCCTCAGAGGGTGTTACAGAGGATATAAAGTTGAATATCGAAAGCACCCTTAGGAAAGATTTTGAGGAAAAGGCTAAGACAAAGATAAAAACAGATATATTGCTTGCCAGGATTGCTGAGAGAGAAGGGATTAAGGTGGAGGATATGGATGTAGAGGAAAGAATCAAGAGAATTGCCCAGGACTCAAGGAGACCGTATACAGATATAATGGGTTTCTACGAGAGAAATAATCTCATTGATAACCTAAAAGGTGTTATACTAGAAGAAAAGACTCTTAACTTTTTAAAGGACCAGGCTATTATAAAGGAGACAGCATGACCCTTATTCCAATAGTAATAGAAAAGGATGGAAGAGGAGAAAGGGCCTATGATATATATTCAAGACTTTTAAAGGAGCG
>JAGPMK010000005.1:47647-49693 GCA_018052995.1 Syntrophorhabdales bacterium
ATACCCAAACCAAATGAGATCTATAGACTTCTTGATGAATATGTGATTGGACAGGATTATGCTAAAAAGGTTCTCTCTGTTGCTGTGTATAATCATTACAAAAGGATTGAGACAAAGACAAAATTCGATGACGTGGACATACAGAAGAGTAATATACTCCTTATAGGGCCCACGGGTTCAGGAAAGACACTCCTTGCACAGACCCTTGCAAAGGTTCTCCATGTGCCCTTTACTATAGCAGATGCCACAACCCTTACAGAGGCAGGGTATGTAGGTGAGGATGTGGAAAACATCATTCTGTATCTTCTCCAGGCTGCTGATTATAATGTGGAAAAGACTGAAAAGGGCATTGTCTACATTGATGAGATAGATAAGATATCAAGAAAGACAGACAGCCCCTCCATTACAAGGGATGTATCTGGAGAAGGGGTTCAGCAGGCACTTCTTAAAATTATAGAAGGGACAATCGCGAACGTGCCTCCAAAAGGCGGCAGAAAACACCCTCAACAGGAGTACATAAGGGTTAATACATCCAAGATACTTTTTATCTGCGGTGGTGCATTTAATGGGATAGACTCCATAATAGCCAACAGGATCGGCAAGAAGGGGATAGGATTTGGCGTGGATGTTGAAGGCGGTAGAGACAAGAGATACTCTGATCTTATTAAAGACATACAGCCTGAAGACCTACTTAAATATGGTCTGATCCCTGAGTTCATAGGCAGGCTACCTATCATTGCGACCCTCGATGAGTTGAGCGAGGATGCCCTTGTAGAGATATTGAAGAGGCCAAAGAATGCCATAGCAAAGCAATATAAGAAGCTCTTTGAGCTTGAGAATGTCAAGCTTACCTTTACTGAGGGTGCAATAAGGGCAATAGCAAAAGAGGCTATGAGAAAGAAGACAGGTGCCAGGAGCCTAAGGGCGATAATGGAGAAGGTCATGCTTGATATCATGTATGAGATACCATCTATGTCAAACGTAAAGGAATGTGTTGTCAGCGAAGAGGTTATCTTAAATAATGACCGCCCTATACTTATATATGAGGAAGAGGCAGAGATAGCCTAACCCCTTTTTTAGAAGATTGATGTTTGACATTTAGAACAGGAGTTGATATATTAAGCCACTGTGGGCGGGTAGCTCAGCGGGAGAGCATCGGCCTTACAAGCCGGGGGTCACAGGTTCAAAACCTGTTCCGCCTACCATTTATGCGGGGACGTAGTTAAGATGGTCTATAACGCCGGCCTGTCACGCCGGAGGCCGCGAGTTCAAGTCTCGTCGTCCCCGCCATTTTTTTATCCCCTTGCCAGAGATGGTTTCAGTAATCATAACAACCTATAATAGACGTGGCCTTCTCCTTGATGCAGTTATGTCTGTCCTTAATCAGGACTACAAAGACAGGGAGATAATTGTTGTTGATGATGGTTCAATCGACAGACCCTATGAGGTTATAAAAAAATTACCCGTTAGATATATCTGGCAGCCCAACAAAGGCATAAGCAGCGCCAGAAACACTGGTATAAGGCTTTCCAGAGGCGATTACATCGCCTTTCTTGATGTAGATGATAGATGGCTCAAGGGCAAACTCTCTATGCAGATAGAGGCTATGTTAGAAACCAATTATTTAATATCCTATACAGACGAGATATGGATAAAAAATGGTAAAAGAATAAACCAGAAGGCAAGACATAAGAAATATTCAGGCTACATATTTGAAAGATGCCTGCCTCTCTGCATAATAAGCCCTTCTTCTGTTTTAATTAAAAGAGAGGTCTTTTGCCAGACCGGGCTTTTTGATGAATCTTTGCCTGTTTGTGAGGATTATGATATGTGGCTCAGGATCTCATCAAGGTTCCCCATACTACTTATAGACAAACCACTTATTAAAAAAAATGGGGGGCATAGGGATCAGCTCTCAAAAAGGTATGAGGTAATGGATTTATTCAGGATAGAGAGTCTCATTAGGTTATTGAGAGCCAATGTGCTCAATAATGATATGAAGCATAAGGCTGCAGAGGAGTTGCGAAGGAAATGCCTGATTGTGGC
>JAGPMK010000006.1 GCA_018052995.1 Syntrophorhabdales bacterium
GGCAAAAAATCTTCTTGGTAGCATCCCTGAAGGTGAAGAAAACCCTCAGATTGCTCAAGCACTGCCTGTTGAAGGATATACTATAATCAATGGTGGCGAAAAAGAGCTCTGGTATAATAAACAGACAGAAACTGACGTTGTTTACTCAATTAAGGAAAGTTTTGTCGGTAATCTTATAATACTTCATACCTATAATATTGAAAAAGGAGATTTTGAAAAAGAAAAAGATTATGAATTAGATACACTCTCAACAAATATTGAGATTAGGTCTCTGTCAGGGAAAAAATGTATCAGATGGACCCCTGGGTCTCCTGCGGTATGTACTCTTTGGGCAGATCTTTCAAGGTATGAGATTGATCCAGGAGAAAAATATCCACAATTTTATTCGAATGTCGTATTTGCAAGTTCTACTGAAGGTAGAAAGATTAAAATAGAAGCCAGTTCCCCAAAGGTTGTATTCAAGTCAAGCGATGGCACAGCAGCTACGATTCGCTGCTTTGGTGCCCAGTGGACTCTTGCAAAACAGGAATTTGAAACACTTTTAAAAAGAGGTGAAATTATTTTAAGAAAAGATATAGGTGTGAAGGAAGGTGCCACACAGAGTTGCCGCTCAGGCTCTACAATGGAACTTTATTTGAAACTTCAACAGGTATGTGAAAACAAAGAACAGATACGTCTTGAGATAGTAAGCCCTCAAGATAAACAAAAATATCTATTCAGTGATGAATATCTTTTGGATGAAAACTCAAACAGTTTTGTGCTCAACCTTGAAGCAAAAATAACTCCAGATAAATATGCTGATTCCATTGAATGGATAATTCCTGATTTAGAAGGTTCAAAAAAAATCTTTACACCATCCTCCACATCACCCAATCCAAAAGGGAAAAAAGTTAAGGTCACATACAAAGGTTTGCCTGATAGTTACAAAGATTTTGGTAAGAAAAATGTAATAGCTAAATTAAAAGTAGATTCATGCACCATAGAGGATAAAAAAGAGATTCAAATATTTTATCCACGAGATGAAAAAAATAATCCTGAGGGAAAATACCCTAACTGGTTCTATTATTGGAAACAGACGCCGGCGGCGAGGCCGTTCGGACAGAATGTCAGAATTGAATACCAGTGCGCGGGGATTCCGGCCGATAAATGCAATTGTGACCAGCGGGGTGTTATTGGACAATACAATCCGTACTATTCCGGCTATAAAACCATCAACATCTGTAACCTCAAGACAAACACGTGGGATTCCGATACGTTCTGGGTACAACTGCCGTCGGTTAAACGGTCGAAACCATCAACGCTTTCTGAACGCAATTTCTTTGCTTATACCCATATCGATACCTTCGCTGTTGATGTTATGCATGAGTTTACCCACTTCAATAATTTCCACACCTTCTGGCCCGACGGATGGAAAGAAAACCAGGACAGAGACAAGGATGATATTCCCGACAGGCTCGAGCCGGAAATGGGTTTTGACCCGGGAAAAAAGCAGACCTACTGGCAGGAGTTCGATCTGGGTGGTGACGAGGAATTCCTGACACTGGAATCTACCTTCGACTACCAGACAGGGACATTCGACGAATACGACTGGGGAAAGCCAGGTAAAAACTGGTATTGAAAATAAAAGGTATTCACGTATGGAGGTCAAAGGTGAGTATTAAAAGATTTTTGATTATCTCAAGTGTAACAAATACAATATTACTTTTTTTAATACTAACCATTTTTGTCGTCAGTAAGGAAAAGTTTTTATCAAAAACAAACGAGATGATAAACTACGATATGAAAATATTACTTAATTTTAATGAATTATTTTCACTCGGTCTTCGGTCAGGTCAAGCAACAAGAAACATCCTGCTTAATCCTTAAGGATGAATTTGCAAAAAATAATTATAAAGAGGCTCATGAGGCTTTTATAAAAACAGTTGATGAATCTATAAGGCTAACATCTGGTAAAAAAAAGGAAGAATTAATAAGAATTAAAAATCTATGGGAGGAAGACCACAAATTAAAAACTGATGTTCAGAATCTTGCCAGTGCAGGCAAAATGGATGAGGCCATAAACTTATTAACAAAAGATGAAGTACAAAAATGGAGAGAGCTAAAAGGTTTAATTTTTGAACTGATTAAGACCCAGAAAAGCATTTTCAGTGAAAAACTTGAAAATTTCAAAACCTGTTAACGCAACATTAAAATGTTACCTCCTTTGCAATTTAATTATGTCACCCCCTTAAGGTGTGCTTTTGCTTCGCTCACCGGCCATGAGCGAAGTAATGGCTCTGGCTGGACGCACACATGTAATAGGCTCACAGGGTATCTCGCCATGTTCTGGATGAAATACATGCCATGAGCCATCCAACCAGAGATTTATATATACTGATGCCTTCACAAAGTGCCTCATTGTTTTTATAGGAAGAAGCTGGATAATCTCTTAAAGCACCTCCTTTTCCACTGGTGCTTCTTGTTATAGTATGAAAGGGGTGACATTTTCATTTTGCAGTTAAGGGGTGACATAATTATATTGCAGAGACAACTCTGTTAATAATCCTTGACATCACCTATATTTCCTTTGTAGTATATACAAAATTTACTAAAAAAGGCTTGAAAAGCATGCTAAAAAGAGTATTGAGATTAGTTCCATTAAGCTGAGAAACGTACAGGAGACCCGTGTGGTCTCCTTATGAGGCCGTGACCGCCGTTTCTCCGCCCTGACCCATCTTTTCTAAATCGCCTCCTGGGAATCCGGCAGAAGGAATGTGTGGCCGGATTTTTTATTTCTTAGGAGGTTTCCATGTCGGATTACACACAAATGTGGTTGGAACTGGGACTTGATCTTCCGTCCCACGATGCGCTTCTCTCCGTGCTCAGAGGGGCCTACCAGGATATTTTTCTTTCACAGAAGGACAGGCCAGATGGAATGAGGTATTTCGACTCCGTCATGAACGAGGTCCATGGCCTGCGGATCAAGGAACTTCTGGATGCGAAGGCCGAAGGCCGCACGGTGATCGGCTCTTTCTGCGTCTTCGTGCCTGAGGAGATGATCCTTGCCGTCGACGGTGTCTCTGTCGGTCTCTGCGCGGGCGCCGAATTCAATTTCGAAGGCGCGGAAGGTCTACTCCCACGCAACCTCTGTCCCCTCATCAAGTCCGCCTTCGCCATCCACAAGGCCATTGTGAGCCGGTCCATAGCGCTCCTAAAGAGGGTTTCAGTGCGTCAAGAGGTGTTCTTCGCCGGCGGCGTGGCCTTAAACGGGTGTGTCCGTGCCCTTATCAGCCAGGAACTTGGTGCTCCAGTTTTTGTGCCACCAGAGCCGCAGATTGTGGGGGCCTTCGGTGCCACGCTCCATGCGGCAGGACAGACACCTGCCGTATGAATTGCGGAGGTGGCTATATATAAAGAAAAGGACCAAAAAGGAGGATTATATGCCTGAAAACTTAGCAATGGAGCCTCTTATCAATGATGATTACACCGGTGAGCCGCCTTCAAAGCGGCTCATAGGATACTTGCAAACCTGTCGGGAACGGGGATACGGTATCGTGGGCATCTACTGCGGTTATGCGCCGGTTGAGCTCATCCGAGCCTTCGGCCTCGTACCGGCACCCCTGTGCGCCTTCTCGAATGCGACGGTCGAGGCCGCAGAGACAGTCCTTCCTACGAACCTCTGCCCCCTAATCAAGTCAAGCTACGGCTTCATCCTGAAAGACACCTGTCCCTTCTTTGCAATCTCCGATGCGGTGATAGCAGAGACCACATGCGACGGTAAAAAGAAGATGTTTGAGCTCATCGCCAATCGTAAGCCTATGCACGTCATGGACCTCCCCCAGCTTCCCGATGAACCAGAGGCCCTTGAAAACTGGACTATCATGATCCGTAAGCTCCAAAGATTTCTCGAATCTGTGTTCGAACGGACCGTAACAGATGATCAGATAGAGCAGGCCATTCATGATACGAACGAGAAGTCCCGCCGGATGAACGAGATCTTTGACTACGCCGCCCTCGATCCCCCTGTGATAGCCTGGTCTGAGCTCTATGATGCGCTCTTCCTTGGCCAGGCCGCCTCAGGGAGTGAGATGGGGCCGATACTTGATATGATGATAGAGAAACTTGAAAGGAGGAAGCTGGATGGCTATACCTACGGCCCAAAAAATGCGCCGAGGGTGATGGTAACAGGATGCCCTGTGGCCGGCGATTCATTAAAGGTGCTGAATACTATCGAAGAGGTGGGAGGGGTGATCGTCGCCCTTGACTCGTGTTCAGGCATGAAGCCCTATACCGCCCTGATCGAGGAAGGCACAGCAGACCCCTTGCGGGCCATGGCTGCCCGCTATCTGAAGATCCCCTGTTCGTGCATGACACCTAACGGACGCCGCCTTACGGAAATGGACAGGGCCATCGAAAGATTCAGGCCCGATGTAGTGGTCGACGTCGTGCTCCAGGCCTGCCATTCTTACAACATAGAGTCCTATAAGGTAGGAGAGTATCTCCAGACAAGACATCGTCTCCCTTTTCTGAAGATCGTGACTGACTACTCTCAGAGCGACGTGGGCCAAATCCGCACCCGTGTCGAGGCCCTTCTGGAGATGTGCAGGTCATGAATCACATTTACTTCGATAATGCAGCTACTTCTTGGCCGAAGCCTCCTAACATGATGGAGGCGATGGTCAAGTTCAGCCAATCGATAGGAGCAAACCCAGGCCGCTCCGGGCATCGTCTTTCCATCGAGGCGGCACGGGTTGTCTACGAGGCCCGCGAACTTGTCGCCGAGCTCGTCGGCGCACCGGACCCACTTTCCATTGTGTTCACGAAAAACGCTACTGAAGCCATCAACTGTGCGCTTCTCGGACTGTTGAAGCCTGGTGACCACGTCGTCACCTCCAGCATGGAACATAATTCGGTGATGAGGCCCTTGCGCTTTCTTGAGCAACAGGGTGTAGAACTCTCAATAATCCCATGTTCCACCTCCGGAGAGCTTGACCCGGATGATGCCGTGGGTTGTCTCAAAAAAAACACAAGGGCTATTGTCGTAACCCATGCATCGAATGTGACGGGTACATTGCTTCCCATCGATTCTCTGACAAGGCTGGCCCGTGAGCGGGAGATAATTTTTATCTTAGACGCTGCCCAGACGGCGGGCTGTGTGCCGATTGACGTCGTCAGGACAGGTGTAGATATTCTTTGCTTCACCGGCCACAAGTCCCTCCTGGGTCCCCAGGGAACCGGCGGGTTCTATATCCGCAAAGGGCTGGAAAACCTTCTATCTCCCTTGATACGAGGTGGGACAGGGAGTGCATCTGAATTAGAAGAGCAGCCCGATTTTCTCCCTGACAAGTTCGAGTCAGGAACGCCTAACGCAATAGGATTGGCAGGACTCGGCGCAGGTCTCAGGTTATTGCTGGACGTAGGCGTAGAACAGATTCGCAAAAAGGAGATGCAGCTTACCCGCCTATTTCTTAGTGGGGCTGCTGATATACCTGGAGTAACAACTTACGGCCCCTTTGATGCTGATAAGCGCACCGCTGTTGTCTCCTTCAACATTCAGGGGATCAGCCCTTCTGATCTCGCCTTTGAGCTGGACGAGCAGTTCGGTGTTCTCTGTCGGCCCGGTCTCCATTGCGCCCCGGCTGCGCATCGCACCATAGGCACCTTCTCCAGAGGGGCTGTTCGCTTCAGCTTCGGATATTTCACGACGGAAGAAGAGGTTCGGCTTGGCGTTGATGCCATCGCGCACTTAAGGCGCACATATCCCAACATAAAAGGAGAAAATCATGTCTGAAATAGTGAACGCAAAAGGGCTCGCCTGCCCTGAGCCCGTAATCCTTACCAAAAAGGCACTGACTACCTACCAGGAGGTGACAGTCATTGTCGACAACTTAACGGCCTTAGAGAACGTGAAGCGCTTCGGTGCGGCCTCGGGGTGTTCCGTCGAGGTCGACGAGGAATCAACCGGCGTGTTCCGTATTCACCTGAAGAAACAGGATATGGATCACCCTTCCTCTGATGAGCTGCTGCAATGTGAACTTCCTAAACCCACAACGCAACCTGCCTTCGGCCCGACAGTCTTTGTGATCGCCTCCGATGTCATGGGACACGGGAATGACGAGCTGGGCCGCCTTCTCATGAAGGCCTTCCTCCATACTGCAGTCGACTTGGAGTATGGCCCTAACATATTGATCTTTTACAACACGGGCGTAAGGCTCGCTGCTATTGATTCAGGCGCCTTAGACGACCTCAAAACCCTTGAAGCGAAGGGGGTAAAAATCCTTGTATGCGGCACCTGCGTCAATTTCTTCGGTCTGGCCGGCCAGATAGGCGCAGGGACGATTTCCAATATGTACGACATAGCAAATGTGCTATCGACAGCGGGGAGGATCGTCAAGCCATGAGCAAAGCAGAAACATATTGCGTGGCCCTCTTTGAAGCGGTTAGCCACGTCATGAAGGCGGAGAAGATACTGAAGCAAGCGGGCATACCTTACAAAATCATCCCTGTGCCCAGGAGCATAAGCTCCGACTGCGGTGTGTGCATTCGTTTTCTAACGGAGCAAAAGGAGGCGATAATAGAGGCGCTCAGATCCCAAGTGCAGGTAAGCGAGATCCGTGAGTTACACTCTTGACATATCCCGACGGATAAATCCATAGGATTCTGGTTCATTTAAGGATGCCTGTTAAGGCAGGTCTTACTCCTTCTCATTTTAAGACCCTTCCCCTGTCTTTCCCCCTCCCTTGTCTTTGAACTCCTTGATATGTATGATATAATACCAAATATTTAATCCCCAGGAATACAGGCACTATTGCTAAATACCGCAGTAAGTGGGGAAAATATGAAATGAGATATTTAGGCAAACGATATATGAAACCTATAATTGAAAAAGATAAGTTTTTGAAAAATTTTAAAGGTATTTATTCAAAAAAAGCTGTAAAGAAGAAAATTATCATAAAAGGACTGAATTTACTAGATGCTTTTCTTGATGAAGGAGGACACTATATTCCTGGGAAATCTACTCTTATTATCACAAATAAAGAAGACTCCATCCAAGATTTAAAGTTTATGTTAGGAATAATAAATAGTTCATTTTGTTTCTTCTATATGAAGAATAAATACCCTGCCTCAAGTTACATCGGGGGAATAAATTTTACCCCTGAAATGTTCAATAATTTTCCTCTTCCAACAGTAACCAATGCATTAAAAAAAGGGATTATTTCCATTGCAGACAAAATTCTTTCTCTTACACAAACCGACGATTATCTTGAGAATCCCGCCAAACAAGCGAGAGTTAAAGAATACGAGCACCAGATTGACCAGATGGTTTATAAACTCTACGGCTTGACAGAAGAAGAGATAAAAATCGTTGAAGGAGAATAAAATGACAGATAAAAAAGGTCTCTTTGGTTCCTCTGAACGAATAAACCCTCTCCTGTTAAATTTATCCTCTTTCCGTATGCAATATCGGCATTGCTAAGGCTTTTATGGAAAGGTGCCTAAAACATTTTTAAGATATAAAATCTTTTTTCGTATACACAAAATATCTTGACAAAAAATAACCGTGATAATATAGTTGAGAAATAAAATTGTATACAGTATGCAAAGGGGGAAATTATGGAAGACCATGAAATCTTTAAAAACATAACCGTTCTCTCTCTTGAACAGGCAACAGTCCTTCCTTATCTTACCTACAGATTATCATTGGATGGCGCAAGGGTTATAAGGATGGAACATCCTGTTTATGGAGACCCAAACAGAAGGGTGGGGGAAAACAGGCTTAATGAAGACAGGATGTATACCTATTTTCTTGCCATAAACTGCAACAAAGAGGCTATTACCCTGGATTTAGGAACCCCAGAGGGCGCTGAGATATTTAAAAAGCTCCTGACTGAGCTCAACGTGGATGTGTTTGCCACAAACCAGCTCCCGAGGAATTATAAAAAACTGGGTATTGATTATGAGATAGTAAAGGCAATCAAGAAGGATATCATATGGGTAGGGCTTACAGGATTTGGCCCACAGAGCAATGAGGCTGCATATGACCCGATCCTTCAGGCAAGGGGTGGTCTTATGGACTTAACCGGGGATAAAGATGGACCCCCTTATGTCCTTGGCATTCCTTTACCTGACATGGGGACAAGTGAACATGCCTATGGCCTTATCATGAGGGCGCTCTATAAGAGGGCAGTGACCGGTGAGGGCTCAAGGATAGATCTCTCCATGTTCCAGAGCACCACCTCGTGGCTCACGGTTCCTATTACCCAGACAAAATCATTCAATAAAAAGATAACAAGGAGGGGGAATACGCATGAGTTCTTTGCCCCTGTGAGTGTATATAAGACAAAGGATAGTTATGCCTATATTGCAGTGGGTAATGATATACAGTGGGAGAGGATGCTCCAGATAGAGGGTTTTGCATCCCTTGCAAAACCGGAATATAGCCGCAACGAAGGTAGGATTCGGGATGTGGACAATCTAAATAGGGCTATCGAGGCTATAACGAAAAACTATACCACCGATGAGCTAATCAGGGTATTTACTGCCGCTACTATCCCTATATCAAGGGTAAACTCTATCGATGAGGTATTGGAGGATCCATACGTAAAGGATGAGATATTGTCTTCTACTGATGAGAAAACAGGTCTTACAATCTATCTTGCCCCACCGCCTTTTACCACAAGTTTTGTGAAATCCACAAGCAGAAGACTTCCCTTTCCTCCCCGTTTTGGTG
The DNA here is from genome assembly GCA_018052995.1 of Syntrophorhabdales bacterium. Classification (GTDB taxonomy): domain Bacteria; phylum Desulfobacterota; class Syntrophorhabdia; order Syntrophorhabdales; family Syntrophorhabdaceae; genus DTOV01. The sequence continues at coordinate 8,711 of JAGPMK010000006.1, forward strand.
AACACAATGAGAAGATATACTGTGAGACCCTGGGATATACAAAGGAGCAGTTTGAGGAGATGAGGGCAAAAAAGGTCATCTAAAAATTTTTATCCCTTGAGGGCAGGATGGAATATAACAATAATACTCCAGTTATAAGGAAGGGCAGATTTTTGAGGGAGCAGGTATATAAAAACCTCAAGTCAACTATATTAAATGGCGAGCTTTTACCAAATACAAGACTCATTGAGGAGAGGCTCGCCGATGAGATGGGAACGAGCAGGACCCCTGTGAGAGAGGCAATACAGAAACTTGAAAAAGAGGGGCTTATAAGAAAACTGCCTAAAGGGGGGTTTGCTGTAAGCCAGATAACAGATAAGGATATAGATGAGGTATTTGGGATAAGGGGTGTCCTTGAAGGTTATGCGGGGTATCTTGCTACGATCAGGGCAGAGGAGGAGGATATAAATGCCCTTGAGGCGATAGTCCGCAAGGAAGAAGAGTGCTTGAAGACCAAAAAAGAGGGGCACACAAAGACCTATGATTATGATATGGATGAGATTGTTAGGCTCAATACAGAGTTTCATGACAGGTTATATAGGGCTGCAAAGAGTGAAAGATTATACACCATCATTAATGATCTGAGAGACTCCATATACAGGTTTAGAAGGATTATATTTCGTTTCTCTGGCATGGCAGAGATCTCCATGCAAGACCACAAGGATATGATAACATTGATGAGATTAAAAAAGGCGTCAAGGGTTGAGAGCCTTGTCCGTAGACACATCACACGGGGGAAGAATCTCATAAAGAAAAATATGAAAATGAATACCTTAGAACATGGAACTGATTAAAAAAATTTTAGAAGGTAACGAGGCGAGTGCGGCACGCCTTATATCTATGATTGAAGATGGGGATGAGGATGGATACAAGGCAATCTCTCTTCTTTTCCCATACACAGGTAGTGCCCATGTTATAGGTATAACAGGGGCACCTGGTGCAGGTAAAAGCACTATCGTTGACAAGCTTGCTGTAAATTTTTCAGAAAAGGGTAAAAAGATAGGTATCATAGCCATTGATCCCACAAGCACGAAAAGTAATGGCGCCTTTCTGGGCGATAGGGTTAGGATGGGGGGTGCTGATAGGGCTAAAGGGGTTTTTATTAGATCCATGGCACACAGGGGTTATTCTGGTGGTATAGCAAAGGCGGCTGTAGGGGCTGTATATGTCCTGGAGGGTCTTGGAAAGGATATAATCATCATAGAGGGTGTTGGTGCAGGCCAAACAGAGATGCAGATATCCTTGGTGTGCGATACTGTTATTACAGTCTTTACCCCTGACTATGGGGATGAGATACAGCTTATGAAGGCGGGGATAATCGAGATTGGGGATATTATTGTAGTAAACAAATCTGATATGCCTGGCGCTGAAGAGGCAGTAAGAGAGATATCTGCCCATGTAATACCAGGGGGTAAACATGGCTGGCAGATACCTGTTGTTATGACACAGGCGCAGGTGGGTAAGGGGGTAGCGGCACTTATGGAGGTTATAGAATCCCACCTTAGATATCTACAAAATACCGGGACATTTACGGAGCATAGGGCGGAGAAGCTTAAAAGACTTATGCTTTCCCTTCTAAAGGAAGAGATGTGGCTAAGGATAATAAAGAGATGGTCTCAAAGGGTAGAGTTTGTCGAAATAGCAGAGATGCTTGGGAAAAGGGAGATAGATATCTATGATGCGGTATCTCGGGCAACAAGGATGATAATCCCTGATGAGGGCATCTAAGGAATATGTTATGGATTTCAACCTCTCAGGGGAACAGATTTTTTTCAGGGGGCAATCTGCCAGGACCATAGAAGGGGTTGTTGCCCCCTCTGCCATCAGGATAGACCAGGAGGATGTCTCTCCCTATGAAATATTCAAAGAAATAAAGGGATGGGACTATTACGGTGTCAGATATCCTTAGGAAATAGGCGGCATGGGTGAAGATATTAAAAACACCATTTTTTGGAGGAATCTATGACAGACGACAGAAAAAGGATTAAGGTCCTGATAGCAAAACCAGGGCTTGATGGTCATGACAGGGGTGCAAAGGTCGTTGCCCAGGCATTAAAAGAGGCGGGCATGGAGGTGGTATACTCAGGGCTTCACAGAACAATTGACCAGATAATAAATATTGCCATCCAGGAAGATGTTGATTTTATTGGACTATCTATTATGACAGGTGCCCATATCCCTATTACACAAAAACTTATTAAAAAGCTCCAGGAGAAAGGCATAACCGACAAAATGGTATTTGTGGGAGGGGTGATACCCTCAAGGGATATACCTAAGCTTCAGGAACTCGGCGTAGCAGGCATCTTCCCTGGTGGCACGCCGCTTAAGGAAACCATAGAATTTATAAAAAACAAAGCAAAAACAGCATAAGAGGAGGGGTTATGGCTGTAGCTCGATATATAAAGGATGAAAAAGACCAGATATTAGATGTCATATATGAGTCAGAGATACATATAAAACCTTCCTACTCACCTAAGGATCTTGCGGAGATAGGCTTTGAGTATGAGAAGGATCTCGCAGACCCAGGTCAGTATCCATTTACAAGAGGTATACACCCTCTGGGATATCGCTCAAGGGCATGGACAACAAGGCAGTATACAGGATTTGGGACACCGCAGGAGACCAACGAGAGATTTAAACTCATGATATCCCATGGTCAGACAGGTTTAAATGTAGCCTTTGACCTTCCTACGCAGATGGGTTATGACTCTGATGATGAGATGGCAGAGGGAGAGGTAGGCAGGGTTGGTATGGCAGTGGATACCCTGAGGGACTTTGAGATCGCCTTTAAGGATATCCGTCTTGATAAGATAGGTAGCGGGCTTACCATAAATGCCGTAGCCTCTATCATGCTCGCCATGTATCAGGCAGTGGCGGAGAGATACGGGTATGACCCAAAGGTCATATCAGCAACACCACAAAACGACATCCTCAAGGAGATGATAGGAAGGGGTGCATGGATATTCCCTGTGGAGCCGGCTGTAAGACTCATAGGGGACACCATAGAATACTCCATGAAGGTTATGCCGAGGACAAACCCGGTGAGTGTATGCGGTTATCACATCCGTGAATCAGGGGCAACACCTGCCCAGGAGATAGCCTTTGCTATCCTTATTGCCAATGCATATATAGATAATGTCCTTGCAAGGGGCCATGATGTGGATGATTTTGTTGGAAGATTCTCTTTTAATCTTAATGTATTCGGCAACATGTGGGAACAGATTGCAAAATTTAGGGCAGCGAGAAAACTATGGGCAAGAAACCTGAAGGAGAGATATGGCGTAAAGAGGCCACAGAACCTGTTTTTAAGGGGGCTATTTGGTGGCGGTGGCTATGGTCTCACAAAGGCGCAGCCTGAAAATAATATCATGAGGGGTGCATATTATGCCCTTGTTGCAGCCCTATCCGGTGCCCAGACAACCGCCCTGTGCAGTTATGATGAGGCATATACAATACCCACACCGCGCTCTGCATTGATATCCTTAAGGACACTCCAACTCCTCATGGATGAGGTGGGGCTTAGAGATACCGTTGACCCCCTTGCAGGAAGCTATTTTATAGAGACTGTTACAAAACAGATGGAGCAGAAGATAGAGGAGGAGATGTTCAAGATAGAGAGATATGGGGGGATAATAAAGGCCGTTGCCGATGGTTATGCCCAGAGGATGGTGGCAAGGCAGGCATATGAGGTGGAGAAGGGTATAGAGTCAGGTGAGCTTCTCAAGGTTGGTGTGAATATTTACAAAGAAGGGGAGTCCATGGAGGTTGAGCTCCATGAATATAATTATGAATCCGCAGAGAAACAGATAGAGGGTTTAAGACAGGTAAAGAGAGAGCGGTCATCCAGTGAGGTGGCACGAACCCTGAAAGAACTGGAGGCTGCCACAAAGGCAGAGAAGAATGTCATGCCATATCTTGTTGAATGTTGTAAGGCATATGTAACTGTTGGCGAGATGACCAATGTATTCAGACAGATTTTTGGGGAGTTTAAAGAGCCAAGCCTGTTTTAAAGGAGAGCATATATTATAAGGATAAAGGGGTTTCTCGGGCCCTTTTCCCCTGGACCCCCCGAACCCTTAAATTATAATCGGAGGATATATGGGAGATAAGCACTATCGTTTGGGTTGTGATATAGGAGGGACATTTACTGATTTCGTCTTGCTCGATGATGAAACAGGCGAGATAAAGACAGGGAAGTGTCTTACAACGCCCCGGGACCCCTCTGATGCAGTGGAAGAGGGCATAAGGGCATTGGAAACAACAACCCCTGAATTTGTGGGGAGACTCGATGAGCTGATCCACGGCACAACCCTTGTCATAAATTCCATCATAGAGAGAAAGGGTGCAAGGACAGGCCTTATAACAACGAGGGGTTTCAGGGATGTCCTCGAGATAGGGAGGGAGTTACGCTATGCACCCTATGATATATTTGCTGAATTTCCCAGACCCCTTGTGCCAAGGAGCCTTCGTCTTGAGGTGGATGAGCGGATAAGAAATGATGGAACAATCCTAAAACCTCTGGACAGGGAGGAGGCAAGGGGGGTGGTAAAACAGCTTATCGATATGGGCGTTGAATCTATCGCAGTATGCCTTATAAACTCCTTTGAGAACCCTGTCCATGAGAAGATGGTAGAGGATATAATCAGGGAAGAGGCACCGTGGATGTCTACCTCCATATCTTACCGTGTCCTGCCCCAGATTAAAGAATACGAGAGGACAAGCACAACAGTAACCAATGCCTATGTAAAACCCCTCACGGGTCGTTATCTCTCCAAGCTCTCAGATAGACTGGCATCCATTGGATTTAAAGGCAAGCTTTTTATAATGCTTAGTAGCGGTGGTATCACATCAGTAGAGACAGCAGCAGAGTTTCCTGTGCGTATAATTGAATCAGGGCCTACCGCTGCGGTTATTGCTGGGCAATACTATGGTAAGCATTTCAACATCCCCGAGATGTTCTGTTTTGACATGGGTGGGACAACAGCAAAATCCTGTCTTATACAAAAGGGGGTGGCAGGGGTTGTGCCTACATTTGAGGTGGGCCGTGTTCAGAGGTTTATGAAGGGGAGTGGGCTCACAATACAGGTTCCTGTTGTTGACCTCATGGAGATTGGGGCAGGGGGTGGAAGTATTGCAAAGGTAAGTAAAATGGGGACACTCCAGGTGGGGCCTGAGAGTTCAGGTGCAGACCCAGGCCCAATTTGCTATGGTAGGGGAGGAACAGAACCATGTGTAACAGATGCAGATCTCCTTCTTGGTTATCTTGATGAGAACTATTTCCTTGGCGGTGAGATGAGACTTGATAAAGAGGGTGCCAGACGTGGTGTGGAGGAAAAGGTGGCAAAACCCCTTGGCGTATCCTTTTTGCAGGCAATCTGGGGAATCCATGACCTTATAAACGAGACCATGGCAGCAGCGGCAAAGACCCATATTGCAGAAAAGGGGGGTAACCCCAAGATAGTGACTATCGCTGCCTTTGGGGGGGCGGGTCCTGTCCATACATACGGTCTGGCAAAAAAGCTTGAGGCCCCCCGTATAATAGTCCCCCCTAATGCAGGCGTAGGGTCTGCCATGGGATTCTTTACTGCCCCGAGGGCATTTGACCTATTAAGGAGCCACAAGGTGGCGCTCGGCGCTGTGGATTTTGCAGACATAGAAAATATCTTTAAGGATATGGAAAAAGAGGCCGCTCAGATACTAAAGAAAGAGTCTGGTGACGATACAATAGGGTTTGAGCGTTCCCTGGATATGCGTTTTGTAGGGCAGGGCTCTGAGGTGAATATACCAGCCCCTCCTGGTGATTTTAGAGGGTTGAAGAAAGAACAGATACGCAAGCTCTTTGATGAGGTCTATGAAAAGCTCTACGGCAGGACATACCCTGATTCAGAGGTGGAATTCATAAATTTCAAGATAAGGGCATCCCTTCCGGAGAGGCTTCTGCAACTACCAAGGATTGAAGGAAAGGGTGGACTGTCCATAGAAGGTGCTATCAAAGGGACAAGACCTGCATATTCTAATATAGCAAAGGATTTTATACCATATACAGTTTATGATAGATACAAACTATTCCCTGGTGCCAGTTTTAAAGGCCCTGCCATAGTAGAGGAGAGGGAATCTACCCTTGTGGTGGGTGAGGATGGTTATGTGAGGATGGATGATTATGGATTTCTCTGGATTGACCTTAAGGAGGTGGGATAATGGGTGCAGTATTTGATCCAATAACCCTTGAGATTTTATGGCGTAGGCTCATATCTATAGTAGACGAGGCAGATTCAAGTGTTGCAAGGACAGCCTTTTCCAGTCTTCTTAGAGATGCCCATGATTACACCTGTATGTTCACAGATAGATTTGGCAGGGAGCTTGCACAGGGGACATTTGCAACCCCTGGCCAATCAGGTGCCATGGCGCTGGGTATAAAAAATCTTGTAAATAAATTCCCTGTTAGTTACTACCAGCCCGGTGATGTATTTATAACAAATGACCCCTGGGCACTGGCAGGACACTTAAATGATGTATGCGTTATGAGCCCTATATTTTATAAAGACCAGCTTGTTGCCTTTACTGCATGTGTCTTCCATCACTCAGACGTGGGTGGCAGAGTGGCATCGGATAATCACGATGTCTTTGAGGAGGGGCTTTTTATACCCCTTGTGAAGCTCTATGATAGAGGTGTTCTCAATGAATCTATCATCGAGATGATAAGATGGAATGTGAGAACCCCTGATGAGGTTATAGGTGATGTAAGGTCACAGATAGCAGCCAACTATGTATGTTCTGAAAAGATATGCCAGATGTTAAGGGAGAGCAATCTTGAAAATCTCGATGACCTGGCAGACCAGATAATAGGGCTTACAGAGAAGAGCATGAGGGATGAGATAGCAAGGATTCCCACTGGTATATACCATGCAGAGGGGATAGTAGAGCAGACAAAGGGGAATGCAGATATAATAATCAACGCCAAGGTGGAGGTAAGGGGAAGCGATATCATAGTTGACCTTGAAGGCTCTTCACCCCAGGTGAACTGGGGGGGTAATGTGGTCTACAATTTTACCTATGCCTATGTGTTTATGGCAATAAAGAGTATGTTTGCCCCTGATATACCCAATAATGATGGCTGTGCCAGACCCATAAAGCTTACTGCACCTGAAGGGACTGTGGTGAACTGCAGGTTCCCGGCTGCTGTGGCAGCAAGGATGCAGATAGGGCATTTTATGACAGAGGTGATATACCGTGCCTTATCCAGTGTTCTGCCCGATAAGGTTATTGCAGGTTCAGGGGGCACGCCTGCTGCCATGAATGTCTTTTACGGACGAAGACATGACGGCAGTCCATGGCACTCTGTTATTATAAGGGGCGGCGGGATGGGGGCAGGCGCAAAGAATGATGGGAACTATGTCTATATATTCCCTGCCAATGGTGCAAATACACCGATTGAGATCTTTGAGAGCGACACACCACTTATAGTGGAAAAGAGAGAACTCCTTGCTGATTCTGGTGGACCAGGCAGGATGAAGGGTGGCATAGGTAAAAGGGAGGTCTTTAAGATCCCCGATGATGAATATGCGCCTATCCCTCCTGTAAACCTTGGGATTCAGGCAGGGAGATATGTATATCCTGCAGAGGGGCTTTTTAATGGAAAACCCGGGAGAAAGGCACAGTTTCTTGTAAATGGTGAGCCGGGGAATCCATATGGACTCACGCAGCTAAAACCTGGTGATGCGGTTATCATAGATGCACCAGGTGGGGGTGGATACGGAGACCCATTTGAGAGGGATCCTGAGATGGTGCTTCATGATGTATTAGAGGGTTATGTAAGTATAGATAGTGCAAGAAAGGATTATGGCGTTGCAATAGACATCCCCACAGGGCAGATAGACTGGGAGGGGACAAAAAGACTGAGAAATAAGGGTTGAGCAGGATTAGAAGGCTTTTAAGACATAGATTGCTCGACCAATGTCAATAAAAAGTTAATAGAGAGGGGAGGAGGAAGTCTTATTATGGGAAGATCATTTGATGCAACTGTTAAAAGCGAAAAGGAATTAAAGGCTCTTCAGCTTGAAGGTCTTAAGTGGACAGTCAATCACGCCTACAATGGCTCTGACACCTATAAAAAAAAGATGGATGAGGTGGGGGTTAGGCCTAAGGATATTAAGACCCTTGATGATATAAAAAAGCTGCCCTTTACAACCAGCAAGGACCTTCAGGAGGGGTATCCGTTTCCACTTCTCAGTGTCCCTATGGAAAAGGTTATCCGTATCCATGCATCAAGCGGGACAACAGGGAAGAGGAAGGTCCTATGCTACACCGCCAAGGATGTGGATGACTGGGCAGATATGTTTGCCCGCTGCTATTCATACGCAGACTGCACTATAGAGGACAGGGTTCAGATAGCAGTAGGCTATGGGGTGTGGACAGCGGGTTGGGGTTTTCAGAATGGTTGCGAACGCTTTGGCGCAATGTCTATACCCATAGGACCTGGTAACACAGATATGCAATGCCAGTTTCTCGAGGACTTTGGGACAACAGTTATGACCAGCACTGCCTCTATGGGTCTCCTCATGGCAGAATTAATAGATGCAAATGGGTTAAGGGGAAGGATAGCGTTAAAGAAGATGATATTCGGCTCTGAGCGTTCAAGCGATGCCATGAGAAAGAGGATATCTGAGCTTTCAGGTGTTGCCTATGACCAGCTTTTTGATATCCCGGGCATGACAGAACTCTATGGCCCAGGGACAGGTCTTGACTGCCGCTATCATACCGGTATCCATTACTGGGCAGACTACTATATACTTGAGATTTTAAATCCTGAAACATTAGAACCAGTCCCTGAGGGAGAGGTGGGGGAGATGGTGGTGACAACCCTCAGGAAAGAGGCTGCACCCCTTATCCGTTACAGGACAAGGGACCTGACAAGGTTGATGCCCGGTGAGTGTCCATGTGGAAGCCTTATGCCCAGGCACGACAGGATTCTGGGACGTTCTGATGATATGTTCATCTTCAGGGCTGTGAACATCTATCCAAGCCATATAGACCAGATACTGTCAGGTATTAAAGAGGTGGGGAGTGAGTATCAGATAATCCTTTACAGAAAGGAAAAGAGCAGTAAAGACCATATGACCATAAGGGTTGAGAGGGCACAGGGTCTAAAGCCCTCCCATGACCTGGATAAAGCAATAAGAAAAACAGTAGAGCGTGAGGTGAAAAAACAGATACTGGTAAGCTGTGATGTGGAGGTTGAGGATTATGGGACACTTCCACGCTCTGAGAGAAAGACAAAGAGGGTTTTTGATAACAGAGAATAACAGGAAAAAATAGAAGGGAGGTTATTGTGCTAGGCTTTGAATACTATAAACCGAAAACAGTGGCAGAGGCCATAGAACTTATGGGAAGCCTTGATAATGCTAGATTCATCGCCGGCGGGACAGATGTGATGGTGCTTTTAAGGCAAAAGAAGATATCCCCCCAGCATATGATATCTTTAAGGAATATCCCAGAGTTAAACATAATAGATACAGTAGATGGGTTGAAGATAGGCAGTTGTGTATCCCACAACGACATAGATAAAAACGAGTATATAAAAAAATATTATTCAGCACTGACAGATGCCACGAGCCGTCTTGGCTCAAGACAGATAAGGAATGTGGCAACCATAGGGGGAAACATCTGCAATGCAGCCCCATCAGCAGATACAGCATGCCCTCTTCTTGTTTTTGACACAAAGGCCGTTGTTATAGGAAAAGAGGGCGAGAGAGAGATAGACCTAAATGATTTTTTTGTAGGACCAGGCCAGACAGTCCTTGCCAGGGGGGAGATCCTGAAGGAATTTGTCATGCCTCGCTTCAGAGATAATACAGGGTCTGCTTATATGAAGCATACGAGAAGAGAGGCAATGGACCTACCCATACTTGGGATTGCCACAAGGATAACCATATCCATTGATGAGGAAAGGGAGATCCGATGCAGGGATCTGCTTTGCACTATAGACAGCATATCCAATATCCTTGCAAGACTAAAAGACGAGGGATTAAGGTGTGAGGAGGCAAGGATTGCTATGGGTGTTGTTGCCCCAAGGCCAATGAGGGCTAAAAAGGCTGAAGAGGCATTGAGGGGAAAGATTATATCCCCTGAACTCTTTGACGAGATAGGGGAGATTGCGGCAGGCGAGGCTCAACCCAGGGACAGCATAAGGGGTGAGGCATGGTATAGAAGGGAGATGATAAAGATTCTTGTTAAAAGGGCATTGATGAAGTCAATAGACAGGATAATAAGACCTGATGAGGAAATATATCCTGAAAGACTATGGTAAGGGGGGCATATGGAGAAAGAGATAACATTTGTTTTAAATAACGAAGAGGTAACAGTAGAGGTTGACCCTAAATGGACCCTCCTATATCTTTTAAGGGAGGTCCTTGAGCTTACAGGCACAAAAGAAGGCTGTGGTTATGGCGAATGCGGGGCATGCACGGTTATTATAGACGGAAAGGCGGTTAATTCATGTATCTATCCTGCCCTTGAGGCAGAGGGCAAAAACATTACTACCATAGAAGGTCTTGCCAAAGACGGGCAGATGCACCCTCTCCAGAAGGCATTTATAGAGAAAGGTGCTGTCCAGTGTGGTTTCTGCACACCAGGGATGATTATGTCTGCCAAGGCACTGCTTGATGAAAAGAAGAACCCCACAGATGATGACATTAAAGAGGCGATAGAGGGTAATCTCTGCAGATGCACCGGCTATGTAATGATCATGGATGCCATAAGATCCGTAGCGGCAGGGAGGTAGATATGGATAATCTCAAGGTAGTAGGAAAAAAAATACCAAAGATAGACGCCCCTTTAAAGGTAACAGGTGCAGCACAGTATATACAGGATGTGAAATTACCCGGGATGTTGCATGGTAAAATCCTATATAGCAGATACCCCCATGCAAAAATCCTAAAGCTTGATACCTCTAAGGCAGAGAGGCTCCCTGGGGTAAGGGCAGTGGTTACAGCAAAGGATATGCCACCCACTTTCAGGATAGGCATAATGAAGGACAATCCACCGCTAAAATCAGGAAAGGTTTTATCTATAAGGGATGAGATAGCGGCAGTTGCGGCATCTACCCCTGAGATAGCAGAAGAGGCGCTTTCTCTAATAGATGTTGAATACGAGGAGCTCCCTGGCATATTTGATCCCCTTGAGGCAATGAAGGAGGGGGCGCCACTTATCCATGAGGAGGCAAAATCTAATGTCCTGAAGATGCCATGGAGGCTTTTGTGTGGTGATGTGGAGAAGGCAAAAGAGGAATCTGCCTATGTGGTTGAGGATACATTCTCCACCCAGTGGGTTACCCATTGCTGTTTAGGAACAAGCGGTTGTGTTGCCAATCTGGATATACAGAATAACCTTACCCTGTATAGCAATACCCAGATACCCTCACTTGCACAAAACGATTTTGTAGAGGCGCTCAATGCCTTTGGGTTTAAAAACAGGCGCGTAAGGATTATTCAGGCGGTTATAGGGGGTGGATTCGGAAGCAAACTCGATACCTATGCCTATGAATATATAGCCATTCTTCTTGCACTGAAGACAAGAAGGCCTGTAAAGATAATATTCACAAGGGAGGAGGAATTTTTTGCCACATCCCCACGTCAGTGCACCATAACAAGGATCTCCCATGGGTGCGATAAAGACGGAAGGCTTACATTCAGAGAGATTGAGATGATACTGGATAATGGGGCATACACATCGTGGGGCGCCACAACACCATCTGTTATGATGCTACCCATATCATCCCTCTATAAAGTCCCTAATGTGAAATATACAGCAAGGTGTGTCTATACAAACAACACATACTGTCAGGCAATGAGGGGGTATGGAAATCCCCAGGCAACCTTTGCTATAGAGTCAAGCCTTGACCAGCTTGCTGAAAAGGCAGGTATTGACCCTCTGGAGTTGAGGCGAATAAATGCCAATGAACCAGGCGAGATAACACCCCAGCGCTTTAAGATAACCTCGTGTGGTATGAAGGAATGTATAGAAGAGGTCTCAAAAAGGCTTAACTGGAAGGAAAAAAAGGGTAAATATAACGGAAGGGGCGTTGGTATTGCATCCCTTATCCATGTAGGCGGTGGTGCCCGTGTGTATAAATCTGATGGCTGTGGCACCATTATTAAGATGGATGATTTTGGCAAGGTGGATGTCTTCACAGGTGCAAGCGATATAGGTCAGGGTTCTGATACAGTGATTGCCCAGATTGTCGCAGAGGTGATAGGTATACCCATAGAGGATGTAAATGTGATCAACAATGATACAGATGTGTGTCCATGGGATGTGGGTGTCCATGCAAGCAGAACTACCTTTGTTGCAGGCAATGCTGCCCTCGGTGCTGCCCGCAAGATAAGGGAGCAGATCCTTGAGGCAGGGGGCAAAATCCTTGAAGAGGACCCAACAGACCTGGATATAAAAGATGGGATGATATTCTCCACAAAAAATAAAGATAAGAGCACCCCCCTTGGGAAGGCATTGAGAAGGATCCACTATACCCTGGGCGGGAAGATGCTCATGGCAGAATATTTCTATGACCCTGCCAATGAAAACTTTGACAAGGAATTTAAGGGAAATCTCTCTGTATCCTATGCATACGGTGCCCATGGCGTGGAGGTGGAGGTAGATAAGGAGACCGGTAAGGTTAAGATACTTAATTATATTGCCGCCCATGATGTAGGGAAACCTATAAACCCTCTTCTTCTTGAGGGTCAGATCTATGGAGGGGGGCTCCAGGGCATTGGATATGCCCTTGGCGAGAAGATGGTATATAAGAACGGAAGGCTTATGAATGGCAATTTCCTCGACTACAAGATCCCTACTGTTAAGGATGTGCCTCTAATACAGCCTGTTTTAGTTGAAACCGATGAGAAGGATGGCCCATTTGGGGCAAAGGGCATAGGGGAACCAGGGCTTGTCCCCACTGCACCGGCGATTGCCAATGCCATATACGATGCCATAGGTGTTCGCATAAAAGATTTGCCCATTACACCAGAAAAGGTGCTCGCTGCAATAAAGGCAAAGGAAGGACAGAAAAATCTTTAGGGGGATATAATGGATGATAATCTTAAGATTGTAGGCAAAAGGGTTGTAAGGAGCGACTCTTATGCCAAGGTAACAGGTGGTGCCCTATATACTGCTGACCTGAAACTAGCAGGTATGCTCTACGCAAAGGTGTTAAGGAGCCCCTATCCCCATGCAAGGATATTGAAAATAGATGTGTCAGGGGCACTCAGGGTGCCAGGGGTTAAGGCTGCCATAAGTGGGTTTGATGCATACGGGGTAAAATGGGGTGTATTCCGTTACACACAGGATCATGCCATGCTGCCCACAGATAAGGTACGTTATATTGGTGAGGACGTGGCAGCAGTAGCAGCAGTGGACGAAGAGGCCGCTATTGAGGCGCTTTCTTATATAAAGGTGGAATACGAGCCCCTTGATGCTGTCTTTGACCCTGTTGAATCTATGAAGGATGGGGCGCCTCAGATCCATGAACAGTATAAAAACAATATCAATATCCATGTCCATATAGATGTAGGTGAAGTAGATAAGGCAATGGCAAAGGCATATCTTGTAAGGGAAGACACATTTAAGGCAGCAGGTGAGGCATATGCCATGATGGAGCCCTATGCAGTGGTTGCCTCTTATGCCAATGGCTACCTTGATCTATGGATGCCAAATGCTGGACCCCATGTTCGCGCCAAGGCACTCTCAAACCTCCTAAAACTACCATTGAACAGGGTTAGGGTCCGTCATATAAACTCAGGCGGTGCATTCGGCGGCCGTTCAGAGGTGGCCCCAGGTGACCTTGTGGCATCCCTTTTATCTATAAAGTCAGGTAGACCTGTAAAGCTTGTTCTAACAAGGGAGGAGAATGCCACAAGTTCAAGACAGGTCCATGATATAACAGCAACGGTCAAGACAGGGATGAAAAAAGATGGGACGATTGTGGCAAAGGACTATAGGGTCATATACGATGGTGGTGCATATAGCTCCACAGGGCCTATTGCCACATCCATCCCCTTTTATGTCTATGAGGAGTGTTATCGTTTCCCTAATGTGCGATACAATGGATATAGGGTTTTTACAAATAAGGGCATAAGGGGTATGTATGGATGTCATGGAAGGGCATTTCTTGCTGGCAATGAATCCCAGATGGATATAATGGCAAGGGAGTTAGGCCTTGACCCTGTTGATGTCCGGCTGAAAAATGGTCTTACTGCAGGAGAGATAACAGCCACAAAATCAAAGATATCAAGCTGCGGTTTAAAAGAGGCAATAATAGAGGCATCAGAGAAGACAAACCTTAGGAAGAGGTGGAAGAAGAGGGAAAAGAACAGGGGTATTGGCATGGGCTGTGTGGCGATTATGTGCGGTTTCCCTATGGGTTTTCGCTCTGGTTCATCCTGCTATGTTAAGATAAATGACGATGGTCAGGCAACCCTTGTTACAGGGCTTGTAGATAATGGTCAGGGAAATGAATCTATGGTCATCCAGGTGGCATCAGAGGTTCTTGGCCTCCCCATGGGGGACATAAACCTCGTAAATGCAGACACAGAGGTCACAAACCTCGACCCAGGGGCATATTCTCAGGCAGCGGCATATGTGGGTGCAAATGCAGTAAAGGCAGCATGCGACAATGCCCGCAAGAGGATTATTGCCATTGCCTCAGAAAAGCTCGGGGTCCCTGAGACTGAGATTGACCTCAAAGACCGTGTTGCCTATTCTGTAGGGCAACCAGATAAAAGGATGCCCATCTCATGGATAGCAAGGGAGGCGTTCTTCAGGGGTGAACCAATAGTGGCTACAGGTTCTTTCTTCCCAGATATAGACTTTGAAAGGGAGTGGGTCACTAGACCATGGGGTCAGATGGCAGGGACATTTTCTTTTGGGGCATCTGTAGCAGAGGTCGAGGTGGATTATGAGACAGGAAAGATAAAGGTGCCGAGGTTTACCGCTGCCCATGATTGCGGTAGACCTATAAACCCCATGGCCGTGGAGGGACAGATGGAGGGGTCGATTCAACAGGCAGGTATTGCTACCATTACAGAGGGCAATATGTGGCATAGAGGTTTTCTTCTAAACCCTGATCTTCTGGAATATAAGATCCCTCTTGCCTGTGATATGCCTGAAATAGAGACGATTATTGTAAGCTCTTATGACCCTAAAGGGCCTTTTGGTGCAAAGGAGGGTGGTCTTACTGTGAGGATGAATGCCTACAGTGCTATAGCCTGTGCCTTTACCAATGCAACAGGTATCCTCTTTGAGGAACTGCCTCTTACACCCGATAAGGTCTTAAGTTTACTCGAGAAAAATAAGGGGGTTAGGTGATGATTCTGCCAAGATTTGAATACAAAAAGGCACGGACCATTGAAGAGGCATTGGAGTTATATAGTAGATATAATGGGGAGGCATTTTATCTTGCCGGAGGCACAGACCTGATCCCTCTTCTTAAGTTAAGGCTCTTTAATCCAAGGGCAGTGATCGATATAAAGGGTATACAGGGATTAAGGGCTATCTCAAAAAAGGCGGGTAGCCTCATAGTGGGTCCTAATGTGACCCTGTATGAGCTCAAGGATAATCTTGAGGTAAGGGGCTATCTCCCCTGTCTCTCTGAGTCCCTTGATGCCACATCATGTGAGACCCTTCAGATGAGGGGGACCATTGGTGGCAATATCCTACAGAATACCCGTTGCCTCCAGTATAACAAATCACTGGAATGGCGAACAGCAAGGGGTTTCTGTTATAAGATGGGTGGCGAGACCTGCAATGTTGTTCCTGGTGTGAGGTCATGCCTTTCCAATTACTGTGGTGACAATGCACCTGCCCTTATGACAGTGGATGCCAAGGTGAGGCTTGTAGGTCCTGAGGGCGAGAGGACAGTAAAGATTGAAAAGCTCTTCAGTGGTGATGGAAAGATACCCTTTAATGTAAAAAAAGGAGAATTTATCACTGAGATTATAATACCACTAAAAAAGACAGAGGGTGCCTATGAGAAACTCACGGTAAGGGGTTCTATAGATTATCCCCTTGTCGGTGTTGCAGTTACTGCTAAAGATGATTATGCAAGGATTGCTGTAACAGGGATTGGACCCTCACCCCGCCTATACGAATTAAAGAAAATCAATGTAAAAGCAATAAATGATATAGCAGACAAGGCATATGAGGATGCGAGGCCTGTTTTAAATGCAGTGCTTACGCCTGCCTATAGGAAGAAGATGGTTCGGGTCCTAATAAAAAAGGCATGCAACAGATTAGGTTTAGGAGGTAGTAAATGAAGACAGTGAGGGTTACCTTAGAGGTTAATAATGAAAAGATAAGGCTGGAGGTGAAACCTTATGAGACCCTTCTTGAGACGCTGAGGGAGAGGCTTTCCCTGACAGGGGCTAAAGAGGCCTGTAGCCTTGGCTCGTGCGGGGCATGCACGGTTTTGCTCAATGGAACCCCTGTAAGATCCTGTCTTATCCTTACCCCTGAGGTGGATGGTGCATCCATCACCACTATCGAGGGATTAAAAGAAGGCGATAGGCTCCACCCCCTTCAGGAGGCATTTATGGAAAAGGGTGCTGTCCAATGCGGTTTCTGCACATCAGGGATGATTATAACAGCAAAGGGGCTCCTTGACAGAAACAGTAAACCTGATAAAAAGGCAATCATAAAGACCATGTCGTCCAATATCTGTAGATGCACAGGTTACAAGAAGATAGTTGAGGCAGTGGAGGAGGCATCAAGAAGGCCAGAATAGGTTGAACAAAATATAAAAAGGGATTATAATAAAAAAAGAGGCTTAAATATGATGGTTAACGTCAAGGTGGAATCAAATTTAAAGGTAAAAAATCTATTTGAACCCCCCTTTTCTCTTAAATTGAATGAAGGTGAAGACAGTCTCCTGGGGCTTCTTAAAAAGCTTGCCACTATGTATCCCTATCTGAGGTTCACAGAAAGGGGTGAGATGGGTGATGACCTTCGTCATATCTATATAAACGGTGTAAGTCATTTTAATCTCACCGAGGGTCTTATGAAAAAGATTGATGATGGTGATACGGTTTTTGTGGAGACCTATATGGACCCCCTTGCAGGGGGATGACAGTGTTTATTGTATCATCCATACAAGCCATCTTAATCACCACCCCATGAAGAGACTCTATCCCTGCCGACCACGAACGGATCTTCTGCGTTAAATTCATAGAGACAGCGTGCTTTTCAATTTTAAATGACAATCAGGCGTTTAGTAATTGACTTTTAAGGGCTATTTATCATAATATATGTTGTTTTTTTTTAAATTAAGGTTCAGGAGCTTATTATGTATGCGATTATTGAGAATGGCGGAAAGCAATACAAGATTGTAGAGGGTAAAAAGGTACGGCTTGAAAAAATCTCTGCAGATGCTGGAGAGGACATACAGATAAAAGAGGTTCTGGCAATAAATACCGGCGAGGCCACTATCCTGGGGGATCCTTATGTTGAGGGTGCCTATATCAGCGGTAAGGTTTTAGGTCATGGTAGACAGAGAAAGGTGACGGTCTTTAAGTATAAAAGGAGAAAAGACTATAAAAAGAAAATCGGACATAGACAGCATTATACTGAATTAATGGTAGAAAAGATTTATATGGAGGCTTGATATGGCGCATAAGAAGGCAGGGGGCAGCTCAAGAAATGGACGAGATAGTAAGGGCCAGAGGCTTGGGGTCAAGCTTTATAGTGGTCAGACAACCCATGCAGGTAGCATCATAGTAAGGCAGCATGGAACAAAAATCCATCCGGGAAGAAATGTTGGCATGGGAAGGGATTTTACATTGTTTGCCCTGAAAGATGGTGTGGTTAAATTTGAAGAAAGCTATGGAAAAAAGAGGGTGAGCATATACCCCGTTGAATGAAGTTTATAGATGAAGCAGAGATCTATGTAAAGGCAGGTAATGGTGGAAGAGGCTGTGTAAGTTTCCGGAGAGAAAAATTTGTCCCAAAGGGTGGGCCAGATGGCGGTGATGGCGGAAAAGGGGGAGATGTAATAATAAGGGGAAAGAGAGACCTCTCCACGCTTGCAGATTTTAGATATAAACGTCAGTATAGAGCTGAAAACGGAAGACCAGGCAGTAGTAGAAACAAAAAAGGTAGAGACGGCAGGGATATTGTCATAAACCTTCCGCTTGGCACAACAATTTACGATAAGAGATACCCTGAACCAATTTATGATCTAACAGTGGACGGCGACACCTTTGTGATAGCAAAAGGTGGCAGGGGAGGTAGGGGGAACGCCCATTTTGTAACCCCTGTGCATAGGGCACCCCTGGAGTTTGAGGAGGGCGAAGAAGGTGAGGAGAGGGTTTTATTTCTCGATCTGAGGCTTCTTTCTGACATAGGCATTATTGGATTGCCCAATGCAGGAAAATCAACGCTCATATCCCGTCTTACAAATGCAAAACCAAAGATAGGCGATTATCCCTTTACAACCCTCACCCCAACGCTGGGCGTGTTGAGTGATGAAAATATAAGCATCGTGTTTTCTGACATACCAGGGATTGTGGGTGGTGCATCCAAGGGCAGGGGTTTGGGGCTTACCTTTCTGAAGCATATCGAGAGGAGCCGTTCAATCCTTATTGTGCTTGATGTTTCATCTTCATCCCTATATGAAGACTATCTGATGCTCCTTGGTGAACTCTCTTCATACAACCGAGAAATACTCGAAAAAAATAAGACCATTGTCCTTAATAAAATTGATCTTGTAAAAGAGGAGATAACCGAGGGATGGATTAATTATTTTAAGGAAAAGGGCCTGGAGGCCTTGAGGGTAAGCGCGCTTAAGGGAGAGGGCATTGAGGAGCTTAAATGGTTTCTAAGGGATAAAAGCCTGACCATAAAGGGGAAGGATGGACTATAAGTCACATTAAGGACAGAGAAAATGGAGAAAAACAATATTAAGGGACAGGCACCTATGTTAAAGAGGATTGTTATAAAAATCGGCACATCTGTTCTTTTAGATAATAAAAAAAAGATAAGTACCCATATGATTGGTAGTATTGCAGACCAGGTAAAGGCGATTCAAAAAATGGGTATCAAACCTGTTATTGTTACAAGTGGTGCAGTGGCATGTGGTATGGAGATGTTGAACCTAAAGAAAAAACCAAAGGAGATAGAGAAAAAGCAGGCCCTTGCCTCAATAGGACAGGTTCTTTTAATGAATATGTATATGGATGTCTTTGAGAAAAAGGGCATAAGGATAGGGCAGATACTCCTTACCCATGAGGATATTGCAAGCAAAAGCAGATGTCTTAATCTAATGAACACCCTAAATGCCCTTATTAATATGGATATTGTCCCGGTTATCAATGAGAACGATGCGCTCTCTTTCAAAGAGATAATGTTTGGGGATAACGACAATCTTTCCGCCCTTATAGCACAGATATCAAATGCCGATCTCCTCTTGCTTTTATCAGATGTGGATGGCCTATATGAAAAAGATCCCAAGAGATACCCTGAGGCAAGGATAATAAAACGCGTTGAAAGGATAGATAGGGATATAGAGAAGACTGCTGAAGGCACAAGAAGCGAAAGGAGTATAGGCGGTATGGTGAGTAAGCTTGAGGCAGCAAAAAAGGCAGGTTATTATGGGATACCTACAAGGGTTGTAAAAGGTGACATAAAAGATGTTATCCCACGGGTTGTAGCTGGTGAAGAGATAGGGACACTCTTTCTCCCAGGGGGCAAGATAGCAAGGAACAAATGGTGGACGGCCTTTGCATATAAGGTCAAGGGTAATATAGATATCGATGAAGGGGCTGTTCAGGCCATAATAGACAGAGGAAAGAGCCTGCTTCCTTCGGGTATAGTGCATATTGACGGTGATTTCTCAAGGGGTGATTGTGTAGATCTGCGGGGAATGAATGGAAGGGTAATAGCAAGGGGGATAACAAATTATTCTTCCTCAGATATTAATAAGATAAAGGGTATAAAAAGTATTGATATAGAAAAGAAACTTGGATATAAATACACGGAAGAGGTAATGCACAGGGACAATATGGTGATATTATGAGACCAGAGGAGATGGCAAGGGGAATAAAGATTGCCTCGCAGGTATTTGCCCATCTGAAAACTGAGACGAAAAACAGGGTTCTTCTGGGGCTTGAAGGGCTGTTGTCTGAACGAAAGGATTATATAATCGGGGAAAACAAAAGGGATGTAGAAAGGGCGCATGCAGCTGGTCTGCAGAAGAGCATCATAGACCGCTTAGTGGTTGATGAAAAGATAATAAAAGAGATGCAGAAGAGCATAGAGGATGTTATCAACCTGCCTGACCCTGTTGGTGAGATTACAAGGACATGGAGAAGGCCTAATGGTCTACTCGTAGGGAAGATGCGAATCCCAATAGGTGTTATCTTTATTATATACGAATCCCGCCCTAACGTGACAATTGAGGCATTTTCTCTATGCCTGAAGAGTGGTAATGCTATGATACTAAAGGGTGGCTCAGAGGCCTTATATTCAAATATGGCACTTTACAGTCTTATAAGGGAGGCGCTTAACAAGGAGTCTGTTACTGAAAAGGGTGTTCAGCTCATTGAGACCAATGACAGGGAATATATATATAATCTGCTGTCTCTGGATGAATATATTGACCTAGTGATACCAAGGGGAGGTGAGTCCCTTATTAAAAATGTTGTTCAGCATTCCAATATCCCTGTACTTAAGCATTACAAGGGGGTATGTCATATATACGTGGATGAATCTGCTGATATGGAGATGGCATTTAAGGTCTGTATGAATGCAAAGGTTCAGAAACCAGCCACCTGCAATGCCATGGAGACGCTCCTTGTCCATGAATCCATAGCAGAAAGGTTTCTGCCGGATATGGCAAGGCTTTTAAGGCAGGAGGGTGTAGTGCTAAAAGGGTGTCAGAGAACAAAGGCCATATTGAATGATATAGAGGATGCCCATGAAGATGATTGGTTTCAGGAATACCTTGATTATATACTCTCTATAAAGATAGTAAGGGACATAGATGATGCCATAGACCATATAAGAAGATATGGTTCAGAGCATACAGATGGTATCATTACAAGGGATTACAATAATGTGAGGAGGTTTATAAATGAGGTAAATTCATCCCTTGTCATAGTGAATGCCTCAACAAGGCTCAACGATGGTTTTCAGTTAGGGTTAGGGGCAGAGATGGGCATAAGCACCTCAAGGCTTCATGCATTCGGACCAATGGGGCTTGAGGAGCTCACCGTTACGAAGTTTATTGCCTTTGGCGAGGGCCAGCTGAGGGAATAATGAAGGTAGGCATATTTGGTGGGACATTTGACCCAATCCATAATGGTCACCTAAGGGTTACAGAAGAGATAAGGGAGATATTTAGCCTTGATATTGTATATTTTGTCCCTGTATTTGTGCCACCCCATAAAAAATACCAGTATATAGCTGATTCTGAAGACAGGGTGAACATGATAAGGCTTGCCATCAGGGGAAATCGTTTTATGAAGATCTCGGATATAGAGATAAAGAGAGGGGGCATTTCGTATTCATATGACACAGTTCTTTTTTTTGAGAAAAAATATAAAGATCTATACTTTATTATAGGTATTGATGCATTCGCTGAGATTAAAACATGGTATAGATATAGAGAGATTTTTTTCCATACGAATTTTATTGTAATGGTAAGGCAAAGGGGTTTAAAAAAGGTTGGGCTTGAGATGTTTCCAGAGGAAATAAGGGGCGATATAAGCCAGGTAGGGCAAGGAATATTCAGGCATCTATCAGGCACCTCTATCCTTTTTCAGGATATAACCCAACTGGATATATCTTCTACTAAAATAAGGGAGCTGCTTAAGGAAAATCGGTCAATTCGATACCTAATGCCTGAAAGGGTTGAAAAATATATAGATAAAAGGGGGCTTTACAGAGACTAGGTGGATGTATTAGAGAAGGCAAGGATCTGCGGGCAATATGCAGAAGAGAAAAAGGCTAAGAACGTTCTGATATTAGAACTTATAGGCCTAACAGATATTGCAGATTATTTCTTATTGGTTAGTGGAACCAGCGAGAGGCATGTGAGGACTATATCTGAATTTATTGGTGAGTCCATGAAGGATATGGGAATAAGGCCTTTGTTTACTGAGGGCTATCAAGAAGGTAGATGGATTATTATGGATTATAGTGATCTAATAGTTCATGTCTTTCTTGAAGAGTTAAGAGAGCTTTATGACCTTGAGAGCCTTTGGATTGAGGCAAAACAATATAGGTTAGAAGAACAAAAAAAGTAAAGATAGAGGTGCTTAATGGATAAGAAAAAGCAGGAGCTTTTTAAAAAAAGACTACTTGAGATGAGAAAGGACATACTGAATAAGGCAAAAAAGCTTAAGGAGGATTCTTATTCACTGGGGACAGACGGTATCCAGGACATGGCTGATGCTGCAAGCAATGCCTATAATGTTGATATATTGATGAGTATAAGTAATAATGATATACAGCTGCTTAAGGAGATAGACATCGCCATAGACAAGATTGATGCCGGCACATATGGTATATGCGAGGAGTGTGAGGAGGAGATAAGCGAAAAGAGACTTGAGGCAAACCCTGTGGCAAGGTATTGTATAAACTGCAAGAGGATAATAGAACAAAAAGGCGTCTAATCATGAGGTATAAGATATTTATATTACTGTTTGCACTTTTTATCCTTATATATCTATATCTGGATAACCTAAACCCTCAGAATATAAAACTTCATATAGGCTATGGAAGACATTTTGAGACAAATGCCTCAAACCTTGTTGTCCTTTCCTTTATCTTAGGTGTGCTTGTAGCTATTTTTATCGGTATATTCTTTGACCTTAAAAGGGCATTGGGAAGGTGGAGACAAGACAGGAAGGAAAAAAAGATAGAGGAGATTACAGAGTCTTTTGAAAGGGCAAGGTCATATATACTAAAAGGAGACAAGGAAAAGGCTATCGATAGCCTGAACAGGTTTATAAGGAGAAATCCTGATTTTGAAAAGGCGTATACCTATCTTGCAAATATCTATATATCCACAAAGGAGTTTGATAGCGCCCTTGATATCTTAAGGCAGGCAGAGATTAATCTCGGCAAGAAAGAGAATATACTTTTTAAAAAGGCTCGGGTCAACAGGGCATTGAGAAATATCAAGGATGCAGAGGAAGACCTTAAAGAGATATTAGATATGAATGAGTCCAATATAGATGCCATGACAATCCTAAGGGACATTTATGTTGAACAGAGAGATTGGGATAAAGCCCTTGAGATTCAGAGGAAGATAAGAAGATTTGTAAAGAATGAGGATGAATTAATAAGATTTATAGGCATAAGGTATGAACGGATACAGAATGAGTTTACAAATAATTATGATGGCAATGGGGATAGGTTTATCAAGGAGCTAAAGGAGATCATAGGTGAGGATAAAGGCTTTGTCCCAGCCTATCTGCTTTTGGCAGAGGTTTACAAAAAGATAGGTAAGTTAAATGAGGCAGGAAGGGTTTATGGGAGGGGCTATACAAAAACAGGGCATATAATATTCCTGTTGAAGATGGAGGACCTCTATATAGAAAGGGGAACCCCTGATGTTATACTGAAGATCTACAGAAGGGTGCTTGATATGTCCCCTAAAAACTATCTAATAACATTCTTATACGCGAGATTATGTCTTAGGCTCGAGATGATAGACGAGGCAATAGACATGTTAGATACACTGATTATGGATGGTATTGATTTTAATGGACTCCATCGCGCTATGGCAGAGGCGTATGTGCATAGGGGGGAGACATCCAAGGCAGTAGAGGAATTCAAACGCGCCTTTCCTATGGAGAAGGTATATATACCCTTTAGTTGTGATAAATGCAATGTCAGCAAGGAATACTGGCAGGATTTCTGCCCCAACTGCTTTAGCTGGAATACTATCAATGTAAAAGAAGAGGATTTTCTCAAGAGCATATCTGGTGACTCATCGGAATTGAAGTTTATGTATGAAACGGATGAATGGGATAAAGAAGAAACAATGGAAGGTGAAAACAGATACGCATAAGCACATTTTTTCATCATTGCCTGTATTATAAGGCATAATATATGGCAGCGTTATTAAATAATCTTATAAATAGTTTCTTTGATATTGTTTACCATCAAACATGTGCATCCTGTGGTATAAAGGGGGCATTGATATGCAGGACATGCCAGGATTCATTCCGGATATTAGATTATAACCATATATGTCCCATCTGTGGCAGGACAACCGGCAAGGCTATTGTATGCGGTGAATGCATGTTAATCAATAGGGGTTTTTCAGAGGGATACTATGGTTTTGTTTATGAAAACAGGTTAAGGGATGCAGTTCATACATTTAAGTTTAATGGTAGGCAGGAGGTAGGCAGGTATCTGGTCTCGCTCTTAAGGGATATCATTATGGCTTTTTCTGGGAAAACCGACTGTATAGTTCCTATGCCCATAACAGAAAAGAGGTTAAGGGAGAGGGGTTTTAACCAATCCTTTATAATAGCTGAGGAGATCTCAAGGATTATTGATAAACCAGTTTATCATTCGGCCCTTGTAAAGATAAGGGATACAAAAGACCAGTATTCCCTCTCAAAAAAGGAGAGAAAAAATAATATAAAGGGCGCATTTTCAGTAAAAGAAGGGCATGAGCTAAAGGGCAAAAGGGTTCTTCTTGTGGATGACCTTTTTACAACAGGTTACACAGCCATGGAGGCATCTAAGGTTATACATAGGGCTATGCCTGCATCAATAATATTTTTTGCCCTTGCGAGAACCCCATGAAGAAAAAATTTGTATATATCTTCTCAGGCATACTCGTTGTTATTCTTCTTTTTATATCTACCCTGCGTCTTGTGCTTCCCCACGCTGCCAGCTATATGTTAGAAAAGGCAATAAATGGAAAGGCTCATATAGATGAAGTAGGTGTTAGATTTAAAGGTAGGGCTTTAAAGATAGATATTACCGGTATTAGGCTGGAGGGTGATATAGATGGGACTGTCAGGTCAGTGCAGGTCTCTGCAGGCATTAAAAAAGGGCTTTATCTCAACAGCCTTATACTCTCTGACTTTAATCTATCTATAAAAAAAAGGAAGGATACCAAAACCCGCTTTTTTACATTACCTGCTGAATTGGTGCAAATAAAAAAGGGTATTGTCCAGTATGGTTCCTATAAGATTATTATAAATGAGATTGTTGTAAATAACCTTGCATACAAAAAACCTTTTACATTCCATATGGATATCCAGAACGACTATTATTTTCAAGCTATTAAGGCAAAGGGAGAGGGTATATACAGAAGAAGAGGTTTTGAGCTTAAAGGCGATGCTGAGGTATATAGTTTAAGAGGCGGGCTATTGACAGATAGTATCAAGGGTAGCATTAGTGCAAGGTGCAGTTTTAGATATGAAAAAGGCATACTGACAGTAACCGGCCCTGTAGAGGCGCGTGATTTTTCATTAAAGGCGGATTTCCTATCAAGGCCTATTTTGATGAAAAAAATTAATGGCAATATATCTTTAAATTATTGTGATAAGGGTGTTGATATAGCAGTCTCAGGGGTAAGATTCAAGGATACACCTTTTGATGTAAGAATTAATAGAGGGGTAAAGGGCACTGAAATAATCACGGTAAGATCTGGTTTTATAGATATGGGGGATATTAAGCATTATCTCTCCCTTGAGGGCATCTCAAAAAAGGCAGAAGAGGCAATGAATTCCATCAAATCAGGAAGGGCAAGGCTCAACAGGTTGGTATATAGCAAGACCAGCCCTTTTTTGTGCGATATGGATATAAATGATGTAGTTATTCTTTACAATGAAATGGAGATAAAGGATATAGATGGACATTTAATAATAGATGACACAAAGGCTAAATTCAATAATCTTCAGGGATGGTTCAGGAAAAGTAGATTTAGTAATATTGATGGTGAACTTGGTTTTGCTGGTAGCAAGGATATAAAGATAAAGGGTAATTTTTTTGTTAATCTACCTGACATACCCACAAAGATTGATCTTGGCAATCTTAAATTTAAAGATGGTTTCTCAGAGGGCAGCTTTGAGTTTGAAAAAAAAGATGGAGAGAGGGGATACAGCCTAAAAGGGAACGGCAGACTTCTAAGAAGCAAGGTTCTATATAATAATTTTCCTGTCCATGCAAAGGGTTTATACAGGTTTAACAGGGATGAGATAGAGTTTGATCCCCTTGAGATTGAAAAAGATAAAACCAGCATAAAGATAAAAGGTAGGTGGCGAAGGGGTTTTTTAGGTATAAGAATCCTGGGGAGGCTTGATAGCCAGCATATCAAGCCCTTTATAAAGATACCCTTTAATGTCAGTGGGATATCAGTGGTGGATATGGAGGTTAAAAAAAAAGATGATGAGACTCAGGTCACTGGCTTTGTCAATATGGATAACCTTTATTACAATATAAAAAATTACATATTAAAAAATAGGGGTGTAAAGAATACAGCAAGCCTCATGGTAGCTAAAAAAAATAGGGTTATAGAGGTCAAGCACCTTGATTATAGTCTTGAAGGCATAAATCTAATGCTAACAGGCAAGATCGAGAAGGATGTGGCAAGGGATATCCACGTAACGCTGAATGTCCTTGATATAGAAAAGACAGACCATATATTTTCATTTAATGAGACCTTAACAAAAGGTAACATAGAGATGGATATAATGGTAAAAGAGCTTTTCTTTTCCCTTGAGAAAATGCCTCTCATATACGGTAGACTAGAGATAAAAAATGGCTATATAAAGATACCAGGCATTCCAAGTCCTCTAAGTGAGGTTAATCTTATATCAAGATTCGATGGTGATAAGATTTATGTTAAGGGCAACAGAATAAGATGCGGCAAGAGTCTTTTTAATAGCATCGAGCTCCAGTCAAAGGGCATAGAATACCCTAATTTTATTTTATCTGCTGATATTGAAAATTTTGATTATAGTGATTTTGAGACACCAGGGGATATCGTGATATATGCTATAAAGCCTGATAATATACTCGCAAAGGCAAAGGGGGAGATATCCATTACCGCAAAGAAGGCAAGGATTGATAATAAGATAGGCAGTAATGTCTTGGTGAAGGCTGTATATGGCGACAGAAGAATCAATGTATCAGAGATAAGGGCAAATGCCCTGGATGGGGATCTTGAGGGCTATGGTATAGCCGATCTATCGGGTGATGCACCAAGAATAAGCCTGACTGGACGGATGAAAGGCATATCAAGTGGGGAATTTCTAAAGATGTTTGGCGCCACGACTCATGTAATAGAATCAAAAGAATTCATCTTTGTTGATCTTAATTTTTATGGGCATACAATAGATGATTTCACCAGGACGCTATCAGGTAGGGCAACCATATACAGCGAGAACGGGGTAATCAAAAAGATGAACCTCCTTTCTAAGATATTCGGTCTGCTAAATGTCTACGAACTCCTGAGAGGAAGGGTTGATTTTAAGTCAGAGGGTTTTAAATACAAAAAAACAGGTGCTAATTTTGTAATAGACAACGGTGTCTTCAGGACAGATGATTATATTATTGATAGCCCCGCCATGGTTATCACAGGTCAGGGGAGTCTCAACCTTGTTGATAAGACCATGAAGGCAAAGATTGCAGTCTCGCCCCTTGTTACATTAGATAAGGTTGTGAGCAATATCCCCATGCTGAAGAATATACTTCGTGATAAGGAAAGGGGTTTTATATATGCTGTATATGATGTCAATGGACCAATAGAGGATCCAGAGATTAAAACAGGCTATATCCAGACCATTGGTAGTCTTCCCTTAAATATATTAAAGGGTATGATAGAGTTTCCCATGAATCTATTTAGGGATAATTCAGCAAGATAACCGGAGGCAAAGGCTATGAGGATAGGGGTCATAGGGGCTGGAAAGGTTGGCATATCAACCAGTTATGTGATGCTGCAGAGGGGACTCCAGGTAGTTGCCATGTCTGATAAGGATATGGGTGCATTGGAGAATGCAAGGCAGTATCTTGTAGAAAAAGGTGATATTGTCTTTATAAATGATAATCCCTATGTGGTTAAAAATGCTGATATGGTTATTATAGCTACGCAGGACAGGATTATAGATGAGGTGGTGCAGGAGTTGAGGGAAAAGATAAATACATTTGAGGGAAAATATATTGTCCATACAAGCGGCGCACATTCATCTCAGATATTAAGGCCTCTTGATTCTAAAGGTGCCATGCTCGGTGTTATGCATCCATTGCAGACATTTCCAGACATAGATAGCGCTATAGCAGTAATACCGGATACATACATTTTTATCCAGGGGGATGCTGAATGTCTCGGCATGCTGCGTTATGTAGCAGAGAAAATAGGGAAAAAGGCGATTGAGATAAAAGAAGAACATATGCTGTTATATCACCTATCAGCGGTGCTGGTGTGTAATCTCTTCTGTGCCCTTTTATATGCCAGTGAAGACATTGTGAAGGAGATAGGTATAGGGCTTGAGCCATATTTTCCAATAATAAAGGCTACCTTGCAAAACATAGAAAAGAAAGGACCCCTTAGATCTCTTACAGGGCCCATTGTAAGAGGGGATGTAAATACGATTATCTCCCATCTTGAGGCTATAGAAGACAGGGGGATGCTCAGGGATGTTTACATAACGCTCTCTCGGATTGCATTAAAGATGGCGCAGGAGAGAGGAGATATAAACAGGGGTATGGCAGAAAAGATAGCCAGTATCTTAGATAAGGGGTAAATTATGATAGATAAGGCAATAGAACGGCTCAAAAAGACAAGATCATTACTTGTTATCACAGGTGCAGGCATATCAGCAGAGAGCGGCATCCCTACCTTTAGGGGTGCTGAAGGCCTCTGGCAGAATTATAGGGCAGAGGAACTTGCCACGCCATGGGCATTCGAGAGAGACCCGGAGACTGTCTGGAGGTGGTATGATTGGCGCAGAGGCATAATAGGCAAGGCAGAACCTAATAAAGGGCATCTTGCCATAAGGCGTTTTGAAGAGATATTCGAGAATTTTTTCCTTATAACCCAGAATGTAGACGGGCTTCATGGAAAAACAGGTATAAAGAATATGGTGGAGATCCACGGAAATCTGTGGAGGGTTCGTTGCACAAGGGATAGAAGGACATTTATGCTCACAGAGCATCCCTTGAAAATAGTGCCACCCGTATGCGAATGTGGGGGTATTGTGAGACCTGATGTAGTATGGTTCGGTGAGTCTATCCCTGGTGAATATCTTAATAGGTCTTACGAGGCTATTAATATGTGTGATACATTGATAGTGGCAGGGACCTCAGGGGTCGTATATCCCGTTGCATCATTTCCGCAGATGGTAAAAGACAAGGGAGGCTTTGTTATTGAGGTGAATATTGAGGAGACCCCCATAAGCCATATTGCCGATATATCCCTGTATGGTGCATCCGGTGATATACTTCCTATGCTGTTAAAAGGGTTAGAGGCTTGAATTTTCTTGATTATTTGAGAAAAATCAATAGAATAATACTACTGTGGAGATTAAACAGATAAGATCCCTTGCGGAGGAGTTTTACAGGTACCTGGAGCTGGAGAAAGGTGTCCTTCCAAACACAAAAAGGGCGTATAGGTCTGATATAGAGCTATTTATAGACTTCATTGAAAGAAATAACTACAGGATCCTTGATCATCACGTCATAAGGTCTTACATTGTAAATGTCTATAAGAACCTGAAGAAATCTTCCCTTTCAAGAAAGATCTCCTCCATCAAGGTATTCTTCAGATTCATGAAGAAAAAAGGGTATATATATGAGAACACAGCCCTGATAATAAGAAACCCGAAAATAGAAAAGCATATGCCTAAATTTTATACAATAGATGAGATGTTTCATTTCCTTGACTACCTTCCCAGGGGTGGTTGGATCAATATGCGAAACAAGGCAATCTTTGAGCTAATGTATTCCACAGGTATAAGGGCACAGGAGGCATTAAATATAAATATAGAGGATGTCCACCTCCAGGGTATGTGGGTCAGGATAAGAGGAAAGGGAGGTAAGGAAAGGATATTGCCTTTTGGAGAAAAGGCAAGGACAGCCCTGGAGGATTATTTAGAATGGGTTAAGGGCACAGGGAGATATGCGCCTGAAAGACCTCTTTTTATAAACTTCAGGGGTTACAGGCTTTCATACAGAGGACTCTTAAAGATTATGAAGAGGCACCAGCTGAGGACTGGTCTTTTTAAAAACCTTGCCCTTCATGGCATAAGACATTCCTTTGCCACACATATGCTTGATAATGGCGCAGACTTAAGAAGCATACAAGAATTACTGGGCCATTCAAGACTCTCTACAACACAGAGATACACCCATGTCTCCATGGACAAACTCATGGAGACATACGATAAATCCCACCCAAGAAGGTAAAAAAATGGAAGCTACAACTGTATTGTGCGTAAGACATAAGGGTAATGTTGCTATTGGCGGAGATGGTCAGGTGACATTAAATACCACGGTTATGAAACATACTGCAAAAAAGGTGAGGAGGCTATATAAGGATAAGTGTCTTGCAGGTTTTGCAGGTGCCACAGCAGATGCCTTTACACTCTTTGAGAGATTTGAAAAGAAATTAGAACAGTTTAATGGTAATATCATAAGGGCATCTGTTGAGCTTGCAAAGGACTGGAGAACAGATAGGTTATTAAGGAGGCTTGAGGCGCTCCTGATAGTTGCTGATGTTGATCATACACTGATACTATCAGGCAATGGCGATGTCATTGAGCCTGATGACGGTATTGCAGCAATAGGCTCTGGTGGTGCATATGCCCAGGCAGCAGCAAAGGCACTTATTAAGTATACAGATCTCGCAGCAGCAGAGATTGTTAGAGAATCCATGCTTATTGCTGCTGACATCTGCATATATACCAATAATAAGATTGTATTAGAGGAACTATAAATGAAAACACTAAAGCCAAGAGAGATAACAGAAGAGTTGAACAGGTTTATAATAGGCCAGCATAAAGCTAAAAAGGCAGTGTCTATAGCCTTAAGAAACAGATGGCGAAGACAGATGATCCCAAAGGAGCTAAGGGATGAGGTTGCCCCTAAAAACATCATAATGATTGGGCCAACCGGTGTGGGAAAGACAGAGATTGCAAGAAGACTTGCAAAACTTGCAAATGCACCATTTTTAAAGATAGAGGCAACAAAGTTTACAGAGGTTGGTTATGTAGGAAGGGATGTGGAGTCTATGATAAGGGATCTTACTGAGCTTTCTGTAAACATGGTGAAGAAGGAAGAGCAGGAGGCAGTTAAAGAAAAGGCAAGGGTTATGGCAGAGGAGCGAATCCTTGATCTATTACTCCCATCAGTCAAGAAACCATCCCTTGCCCAGAACAATGATAAGGAGCAGGAGGATTCCTCAAGGGAAAAGATGAGGGGCCTTTTCAAATCCGGCAGGCTCGATAATAGAATGGTGGAGATTGATATGCCTGACAGGGCACTGCCGATTATCGAGATATTCTCTGCATCCGGCATGGAAGAGATGGACATGCAGATTAGGGATATGTTTGGCAATATATTGCCTAAAAAGACAAAAAAGAGGAGACTCAAGGTCAAGGATGCCTATGAGCATCTTATCCAGGAGGAATCGAGAAAACTCATAGATATGGACAAGGTTACCAAGGATGCCATTGAAAGGGTTGAGCAGTCAGGCATAATATTCCTTGATGAGATAGATAAGATAGCAAGCAGGGATCATGCCCATGGACCTGATGTTTCAAGGGAGGGTGTCCAGAGGGATATACTCCCTATTGTGGAAGGAACAACCGTGACCACTAAATATGGTATGGTAAAGACAGACCATATCCTATTTATTGCAGCAGGGGCATTTCATATGTCTAAGCCATCAGATCTCATCCCTGAGCTGCAGGGCAGATTCCCAATAAGGGTCGAGCTCGACCCACTGACAAAGGATGATTTCTATAGGATAATTACTGAGCCTGATAATGCATTGATCAAGCAATATAAGGCACTTCTTGAGACAGAGAATATAGAACTTGAGTTTGAGACAGAGGCTATTGAGGAGATAACGGATATTGCCCAGAGGATAAATGAGATGACCGAAAATATAGGTGCCAGGAGGCTCTATACTGTAATGGAGAAACTCCTTGACGATATATCCTATTCCGCCCCTGATATGAGCGAAAAGAAGATAACCATAACACGGGAATATGTGAGGAAAAAATTAGGGGAGTTTCTGGAAAAAGAGGATTTAAGTAGATACATTCTTTAGAATGGGTTAAAAAACCCAGATAAGTTTTAGATAAAAAGGGTTAGGGGGTTAGAGAGACCCTTAATCCTAAATCATCTATAAAATAGATTATAGCCTATGGTATATAGTCTGAAAATGGAGCCTTTATGAGCGAAAAGATAAAGACCCTCCTTGAGGCGTTGCCTTACATAAAGAGATTTTTTGGTTCTACATTTGTTATAAAATATGGCGGCGCTGCCATGGAGGAAGAGTCCCTTAAGAAAGAATTTGCCCGCGATATCGCCCTTTTAAAATATGTGGGGATAAATCCTGTTGTAGTCCATGGTGGTGGTCCTATGATAGGCAGGCTCTTGAAGGACCTTCAGATACCCACTAAATTTGTAGATGGGCTAAGGGTAACGGATGAAAAAACCCTTGAGGTGGTAGAGATGGTTCTTTCGGGGCTTATCAACAAGGAGATCGTTAAGAATATAAATGATATGGGGGGTAGGGCAATAGGGCTTTCAGGAAAAGATGGCAGGCTTCTTATGGCTAAAAGGGTGGATGATAAAGATATCGGGTTTGTTGGTGATATAGTGGATGTTAATGTGGATATAATAAAGAATATAAATAAGAATGGCTATATACCCGTGATTGCACCGCTTGCTGATGGAGTAGATGGTCATTCATACAATATTAATGCAGATACAGCAGCAGGAAGGATTGCAGAGGCATTATTTGCAGAAAAACTTATCCTCCTCACTGATGTGGATGGTGTTCTCGGAGGTGATGGTAATCTTATATCCTCCCTATCCAAGAAGGATGTGGATATACTCACAAAAAAAATGACCATCTCCGGGGGAATGATACCCAAGGTAACATGTTGCATAAATGCCTTAAGGGGCGGTGTCAAAGAGACACATATAATAAATGGCAGGATACCCCATGCCATCCTGCTTGAGATATTTACAGATTCCGGTATCGGCACAAAAATATCAGGAGGTGGATAGGAGATGCAGGAGGAGATTATAAAAAAAGGGCAGCAGTATCTTGCCAATACATATAATAGATTCCCAATTGTTGTCACAAAGGGACAGGGTTCATGGATATGGGATCTTAATGGAAGAAGGTATCTTGATTTTCTCTCAGGCATTGCTGTATGCAACCTCGGGCATGCCCATAGGAATGTAATAGATGGTGTTGTGGCCCAGGCAGAGAAGCTCTTTCACATATCCAACCTCTTCTTCATTGAACCACAGATAAAGGCCGCAGAACTTCTCTGTAACCACTCATTTGGTGATAAGGTCTTCTTCTGTAACAGTGGTGCAGAGGCCAATGAGGCAGCCATAAAGCTGGCAAGGAGGTATTCCTGGAGCAGATACGGTGAGGGTAGGTATGAGATAATAGTAATGGAGAATTCCTTTCATGGTAGAACTATAGCGACATTATCTGCGACAGGTCAGCCGAGATTTCACGAGGGATTTATGCCCCTCCTTGAGGGCTTTAGATACTGTCCCTTCAATGATATAGATGCCTTGAAGGCAATGATAAATGAGAAGACCTGCGCAATTATGATTGAGCTTATACAGTCAGAGGGTGGGATTTATGTCGCCGGTAAAGAATATATCCAGGCAATCAGAAGGCTGGCAGACGAAAAAGACATACTACTTATTGTGGATGAGATGCAGACGGGGATGGGCAGGACAGGACAATTTTTTGGTTATGAACACTTTGGCATAGAACCTGATATAATGACACTTGCCAAGGCGCTGGGCAATGGATTCCCCGTTGGTGCCATGATAGCAAAAGACAGGGTTATGAATGCCTTTGTCCCAGGCACCCATGCATCAACCTTTGGCGGAAACCCCCTTGCCATGTCTGCGGTTATCGCAACGCTAAACACCATAATCGATGAGGGTATTATTAAAGACTGTGAGGCCATGGGCAGGTATCTTTTTGAAGGTCTCATGAGATTGAAACAAAGATTTCCCTTTATTATAGATGTGAGGGGTATGGGGCTGATCCTCGGCATTGAACTTTCCATAAATGGCGATGATATCTTAAGGGAATTTATGGATGAGGGTGTTATATTAAACTGCACAAAGGGAAAAATCCTAAGGTTACTGCCTCCCCTTATAATAACAGAGGAGGACGTAGACCTGTTTCTTGAGATTGCAAGCAGGGTCTTTGACAGACATATAAAGGCAGGCGCATAACGATTTAAGATAAGGCATTATGTCGTAATACAAAAAACAGGAGATGGATAATTGAAAAGGGATTTTACAAAACTACTTGATATAAACAGCGAAGAGTGCCTATATCTCTTAGGAAGGGCAGGGGAGCTGAAAAGGATGAGAAAGGAGGGCAGGGGGTATCAGCCTCTAATAGGCAGACACCTTGCCATGATATTCGAAAAGGCATCAACAAGGACAAGGATATCCTTTGAGGTGGGGATGAATGACCTTGGGGGAAAGGCAGTCTTGTTGAACAAGGGGGATACACAGATTGGAAGGGGTGAGCCCGCGAGGGATACTGCCCGGGTCCTGAGTAGATATGTAGATGCTATTATGATAAGAACCTATGCTCAGGACATAGTAGAGGAGCTTGCCAGATGGGCAGAGGTTCCTGTTATAAATGGCCTTACAGATATATATCACCCCTGTCAGATACTGTCAGATTTATTTACCATATGGGAGAAAAAGGGGGATGTGAGGGATCTCAGGATCGCATATATCGGCGATGGGAATAATATGGCAAATTCGTGGATAGAGGCATCCATACTTTTGAATCTCCGTTTTACCATGGCCACACCGGTGGGTTATGAACCATTGCCTCATCTTTTATCTATGGCAGAGAGAAACTGTAATTTCAGGCTCTTTCATGACCCTTTTGAGGCGGTTAAGGATGCTGATGTTATAAATACAGATGTATGGGTAAGCATGGGACAGGAAAAAGAGGAGACGGCGAGGAGAAGGGCGTTTACTTCATTTAAAATAGATAGGGAGTTACTTAAGGCAGCAAGAGAGGATGCCATAGTCCTCCACTGTCTCCCTGCCCACAGGGGTGAGGAGATATCAGAGGATGTCTTTGAGGGCTTTCAGGATGTTATATTTACCCAGGCAGAGAATAGGCTTCATGTGCAAAAGGCGCTTCTTGAGTGGCTCATGCTGAACAGGGGATAACAGCGACAATTAAGATTGATTATTTTTACTGGAGGATAGAAGATGTCAGAGATTAAAAAGGTTGTTTTGGCGTATTCAGGGGGTCTTGATACATCGATTATCGTGAAGTGGCTTATAGAGAGGTATGGTTGTAAGGTAATTGCCTATGCCGCTGATGTGGGACAGGAAGAGGAGCTAAATGGATTAAGGGAAAAAGCCATTAAGACAGGTGCATCTAAGGTATATATTGAGGATCTAAGGGAGGAGTTTGCAAGGGATTTCATCTTTTTTGCTATAAAGGCTAATGCAGTGTATGAAGGCTCTTATCTTATGGGCACATCCATTGCAAGGCCCCTTATCGCAAAGAGACAGATAGAGATAGCAAGGATGGAAAAGGCTGATGCCGTATCCCATGGCGCCACAGGCAAGGGTAATGACCAGGTAAGGTTTGAGCTTACCTATTATGCCCTTAACCCCGATATAAAGATCATAGCCCCCTGGAGGGAGTGGGAGTTTACATCAAGGGAAGAGCTTTTAGATTATGCAAAAAAACACGGTATACCTGTTCCGGTGACAAAAAAGAAACCATACAGTATGGACAGAAACCTTATGCACATAAGTTATGAAGGCGGAATCCTTGAGGATCCATGGAATGAACCAGATGAGGGTATGTTTCTCACCACTGTTTCCCCTGAGAGGGCACCCGATAAACCAACATATATAGAGATAGAGTTTAAGGATGGTTTACCTGTAAAGATAGACGGAAAGAAGATGACCCCCTATAGGATTGTTGCCCATCTCAATAAAATAGGGGGTGCAAACGGTATAGGCAGGGTTGACCTTGTTGAAAATAGGTTTGTGGGGATGAAATCAAGGGGTGTCTATGAGACCCCTGGATGCACAATACTCCATGCTGCCCATAGGGCTATAGAATCCATAACAATGGACAGAGAGGTGATGCATCTAAGGGACAGCCTGATACCAAAGGTGTCAGAGCTTATATATTATGGTTTCTGGTATTCCCCTGAGATGGAGGTACTGAGGGCACTCACCGATGAGGCGCAGAAGGGTGTTACAGGAACAGTGAGGCTCAAACTCTATAAGGGTAATTGCATGGTGGCTGGAAGAAAGTCAGATAAATCCCTATATCTAAAAGAGTTTGCCACCTTTGACAGGGACTCTGTCTATCAGCAGTCTGACGCAGGGGGGTTTATAAGGCTTAATGCCCTGAGATTGAGGATAAGGGCTATGCAGAAGAGGCAGAAATAAATTTTTCGGGGATGATGAGATATGAAGCAATATGAGCCACACGTTGTTGAGGAAAAAAGACAGGCAATATGGGAGCAAGAAGGATTATTTCGTGTTAGAGAGGGGGTGGACAAAAAGAAATATTATCTCCTTGAGATGTTTCCATACCCCTCTGGGAAGATACATATGGGGCATGTCCGTAATTATTCTATAGGCGATGTTATTGCAAGATACAAGGCTATGAGGGGATATAATGTCCTCCATCCTATGGGCTGGGATGCATTTGGCATGCCTGCTGAGAATGCCGCCATAGAACGTGGTGTCCACCCTGCAAAATGGACATATGATAATATAGATTATATGAGAAAGCAACTTAAGCGTCTGGGATTCAGCTATGACTGGTCAAGGGAGATAGCCACATGTGATGTTGATTATTACAGATGGGAGCAGTGGATGTTTCTCAAGATGTATGAGAGAGGTCTTGTTTACAGAAAGAGTGCCCCGGTCAATTACTGTGTGAAATGCCAGACTGTTCTTGCCAATGAGCAGGTTGTAGATGGTCTTTGTTGGCGATGCAATGAACCAGTAATACAGAAAGAGCTTACGCAGTGGTTTTTTGCTATAACAAAATATGCTGACGAGCTCTACGAATTCTGCGATAGGCTTCCTGGCTGGCCCGAGCGGGTGCTGAATATGCAGAAAAACTGGATAGGTAAGAGTTATGGTGTTGAGGTGGATTTTAGACTCGAAAACGGGGATAGATTGACGATCTTCACAACAAGGCCTGATACACTCTATGGCGTCACGTTTATGGCACTGGCGCCAGAGCATCCCCTTGCCCTCGACCTTGCAAAGGGAACAGGGTATGAGATGGAGGTTAGGGCATTCGTCGAAAAGACAAGGATGCAGGATAGAAGTTTTAGGGCTGAACTTCAGGGCAATAAAGAGGGTGTTTTTACAGGCAGATATGCCATAAATCCTCTAAACGGAGCCAGGATCCCCATCTACATTGGAAATTTTGTCCTTATGGAGTACGGGACAGGGGCCATCATGTCTGTACCTGCCCATGACCAGAGGGATTTTGAGTTTGCAAAGGTATACGGCCTACCCATTATAATAACCATTATGCCTGAGATGGAAGAGCTTGATCCCCAGAAGATGGAGTGTGCATACGAGGGAGACGGCATTCTTGTAAATTCTGATGATTTTAATGGAATGAATAACAGGAAGGCAATCTCGAGCATTATAGATTATATAGAGGCAAAAGGTATCGGTAGACGAACAGTAAATTTCAAATTGAGAGATTGGGGTATATCAAGGCAGAGATACTGGGGTGCACCCATACCGATTATCTACTGTGATAATTGTGGGATTGTCACTGTCCCATATGAACAGCTTCCTGTGGCACTACCCCTTAACGTAGAGGTTAAAATGATAGGTAGGTCGCCCCTTGCTGATTATGAGGATTTCTACAAGATTAGGTGCCCATTATGTAATGGAGACGCAAGAAGGGAGACAGACACAATGGATACCTTTGTGGAGTCTTCATGGTATTTTCTCAAGTTTACATGCCCTGAATATAACGAGGGTCCTCTTGATACTAAGAGGGTTAACTACTGGATGCCTGTTGACCAGTATATAGGTGGTGTGGAACACGCTGTCCTCCATCTTCTCTATTCAAGGTTTTTCAACAGGGTTTTGAATGAGTTTGGTCTTGTTGATGTGAGGGAGCCCTTTGAGAACCTCCTTACCCAGGGTATGGTTATAAAGGACGGGGCAAAGATGAGCAAGTCAAAAGGCAATATTGTTGACCCTGATTATCTCATAGAGAAATATGGTGCAGATGCAACAAGGCTTTGCTGTCTCTTTGCAGCCCCACCAGAAAAAGATCTTGACTGGAGCGATAAGGGCATAGAGGGGTGCTATAGATTTCTCCATAGGGTCTGGAGGCTTGTGGTGGAAAGGCTGGATGTTATAAAAGACCTAAACCCTACTGTTATCCCCGAGACAAATAGCAGCGATAGCCGTTTTCTGGCATTGATGATTCACAAGACCATCAAAAAGGTTACAGAGGATATAGAGAGGTTTCATCTGAACACAGCCATTGCAGGTGTCATGGAGCTTGTTAATGCCATATACAAATTTCTTGAAAAGCCAAGAGATGCAAAGGAGGAGTTTAGCCTTTTAAGGGGGGCGATCGAGGCGGTCCTCAGACTGCTTTTTCCGTTTGTGCCCCATATTACCGAGGAGCTCTGTGAGATGCTTGGTGCTGATATGGCAGCATTCAGGGGAAACTGGATTGAATATAGGGAAGAGTATACCATTGAGGATAAGGTCACCATTGCTGTTCAGGTGAATGGTAAGCTTCGGGATACCTTTGAGATAGAAAGGGATGCACAGCAGGAGACAATCAAGGAGGCAGCCCTTGGACGTGATAAGGTCCAGAGGCATATAGAGGGGAGGCCTGTTAAAAAGGTTGTTGTTGTCCCTAATAAACTCGTAAATATTGTATGCTAAAAAAGGTGACGTAATGTTCAAGATCCAAGGTTTATTATCAGGTGTCCAGGGCATCAATCTCAAGATCCAATGGTTATTCTTGATGATATTATTGCTACTTATCACAGGATGTGGTTATCAGCTGGTGAGCGATAAGGGCATATACGGCGGAGAGATCAAGTCTGTTTATATGCCTGTTTTTAAGAATATTACCTATGAACCCCATGCATCTGTCTATTTTACCGATGCATTTACAAGGCAGCTTATGGCTACAGGTATACTTGCAGTGAATAAGAGCAATGCAGAAACCTATATAGAGGGTGTGCTCAAAAATATCAGGACAGTTCCTAATGCCATGGATAAGAATGGTATAGTGATAGAGAAGAACCTCCTTGTTGGCGTCGAGGTATCCCTGTTCAG